>CACZSU010000268.1 GCA_902783855.1 uncultured Ruminococcus sp. | reverse complement strand
TTTTCCCTATTTTCCCTACCCAAAAATGGAAACAGTAATTGTGACAAAATCAGGCGGCTCGCCAAAGTGTAAAATAATAGTTGGCAAATCGAATAACTGCCAATTAAAATGAGTTGCGTAAAAGCAGTGTGCTTTTAAATGCATTTCGCGGGTGTAAACAAATACACGCTTTAACCAGAGCGAAGCGCTGAAAACGAATACAAGTCAAGCCCACACGTAGGTGATGCAATAGTAGAAGGGGCAAGGAACACGAACGAGAGCATTGACACCGGCGGCACGCCGGTGTAGCGACTAACGCGTATAGGGTGCAGCGTCACGCTGCCGGCGGCTCGCCGCCCGAATCGGGCAGTTGATTTTGGGGGTGGTTTAGTATATAATGGAGGAGCAGGAAATATGACTGACGGAAAGGAATGGAAAGAAAATGAGAAGTCTGACAATAGGGGCGAATGATGCCGGGCAGAGATTAGATAAATTTCTGACAAAAACATTCCGGAATATGCCCAAGGCTCTGATGTATAAATACATACGCAAGAAATGTATCAAATGCAACGGCAAAAAGTGTGACATAGATACCCGTCTGCAAGCAGGAGATGTACTGACATTTTTTATTAAAGATGAATTTTTTGAAGCATCGCCGGAGCAGTACGATTTTATGAAAGCACCCGTGAAGCTGGATATCGTATATGAAGACGACCATATCATGCTGCTGAACAAAAAGCCCGGTCTGATCGTACATCCTGACGAAACCTATCATTTTGACAGCCTGATTGCCAGAGTACAGCATTATCTGTATGACAAGGGTGCATACGACCCGAAGGATGAGCATTCCTTTGCGCCTGCACTTGTCAACCGGATTGACCGCAACACCGGGGGCATTGTGATCGCTGCCAAAACAGCCGAAGCCCTGCGGGTACTCAATCAGAAGCTGCGGGACAGGGAACTGGGAAAGTATTATCTGTGTGCCGCTGTCGGGCATTTTGAAAAGAAAGAGGACCTGCTGGTGGATTATCTGCAAAAGAACGAACAGCAGAATCGTGTCTACATTTCCTCACGCCCGATGCCGGATGCCAAAATAATCAAAACCCGCTACAAGGTTCTTGCCGAAAAGAATCATCTTACCCTACTGGAGGTGGAACTGCTGACCGGCAGAACACACCAGATCAGAGCACACATGGCATATATCGGACATCCGCTGGCAGGAGATGGCAAATACGGGAAAAATGCAGTCAACCGAAAACTGGGACAAAAATGGCAGGCACTGTATTCCTACAAACTGCATTTTCACTTCACGACCGATGCCGGTGCGCTGGCATATCTGAACGGAAAAACCTTTACTGCACCCGAGGTATGGTTCGTCAGGGAATGGTTTTCATAAGGAGGATGAACAAATGGAAAAAATTTTTCAGATAATTGGAATCGTCTATGTAATCGTGATCAATATTGTGGCAATCTGGCTGACAATTCACGACAAACGCGCGTCTATGCAAAAAAAATGGAGAGTACCCGAAAGTACTCTCCTGCTGGTCGCTGCACTGAGCGGCTGCGTCTGCATGTACCTGACCATGCGTGTAGTTCACCACAAAACCCAGCATCCGAAATTCATGATCGGTATTCCCGCCATTTTCGTGCTGGAGGTAATCGCCGGTATTGCGCTGCTGATCCTGCTGCCGCATTAAAGAAACACTGATTAAACCCAATGTCTGTATTGCGCGGTCAGTTTTTTCGTCATATTTTACCAAATTAGTACAAGATGACGAAAAAGATGCAAGCAATACAGGTGCTGAGCCGTCAGGCGTGATTGATTCAGTGGTTCCTTAAAGAAAGGCTTTCAGATTATCCAGATGGCGCTGCTCGTTTTTAATAAACCGCTCTGCAAAATGAACCGTGCTGTCCGAAGCATTCCGGCACTGGCTGATATCCTTTGTCAGGTCGACAATGCCCATATTGGTACCGTTGATCATGATTTCTGCAATATGGTCAGCACTGGCTTCTGTCAGGGTTTTCATCTGGATAGCGCCCCACATAACCGCTTTCTGAAACGGTGAATTTCCCTTGGGAAATGCGCCCGCATCTATCAGTCCCTGTTCGGACTTTGCCTTTGCCTGAGAATAATCATTATACTGCTCCTCCAGTTCTTCCTTCAGAGCCTGATTTTCTACCTTCGGCAAAACAGTGCGGGTGGCTTCAATGCCTGTTTCCGCAAGCTGGTATATATCGCCCAGCAGCTGCTTATCATCGAAATTCATACAAACATCTCCTTTGGCTTATTGATTAGTGATCTGTATGATTATCCGACACTGACCACTAACTATTATTAGTATGGTTCGGAATGAGCAGAATCATACTGCTTTCAGCGCATTTTTTACATAACAAAAAAACAGCTCCTTTCATATATTGTTATTACAGGGAACATTGCACGGCAGGTTCCCGCAGGCAGACCTCATCGTGTGAGGTCTGTCAGAATATGAAAGGAGTTTTTTTATGGATGTGATCAGACAACTTGAAAATTCTGCATATTTCATAGATCCCATTCCCAAAAAGGTTTCCGAAGCCATGGCATACGTACCCTTCCAGAATGCCGGAAAGCTGTATGCACCCGAACAGGCTCTGTGTGCCGGAACGCTGTTCCCTGAGCTTCATTTTCCGTTCCAGCCCGACTGCCGGAAAGGGGGTACGCAGAATGAATGAACGACAGAAAATGCTGCGTTCCCTGTCTGCAGTAGAATTCGCTGCCCACGAGCTGCACGTTTATCTGGACACCCACCCGAACGACCGTTCGGCTGCGGCAGCACTTGGTCAGTACAGAGAACGCAGTGCCCGTATGAGAGCTGAATTTGAAAGCAAGTTCGGACCCCTGACTGCGTCTGAGGACGGCAACCGCTGGGCATGGATTGCTGACCCGTGGCCATGGAATAATGAGGAGGGCTGACGTATGTTTGTATATGAGAAAAAATTGCAGTACCCTGTCAATATCAAGCAGCCCAATCCCCGTCTGGCCAAAATTATCATTACACAGTATGGCGGTCCCGATGGAGAATTGGGCGCATCCCTGCGCTATCTGAGCCAACGCTACAGCGTTCCCTATCCCGAGGTAAAAGCTGTACTGACAGACATTGGTACCGAAGAACTAGGACATCTGGAAATGGTGGGAACCATCGTCTACCAGCTAACAAAGAATCTGTCTATGGATGAAATCAAGGCTGCGGGACTGGATGCCTATTTTGTCGATCATACCACTGGTATT
>CACZSU010000267.1 GCA_902783855.1 uncultured Ruminococcus sp. | reverse complement strand
TAACGCAGAAAAAACTTTTTGTTTTTGAAACTCCCTATTTTCCCTATGTTGTCATCTTAACGAGAAAACCTGTCACTCTGATGAAAGAAGCGAAGAAGAATCTTTTCTACAAGGGTGCTTTGTGGTAAATATATTAACATACTCAGGTTGACAGCATTGCCCTGTCAGGGGCGCCTTTTTCCGGCGAATGCTGATACAGAAGCTGCGGGTCTATTGCGTAAACTCCCCTTAGTCATTAATACGCCCTTTGCCGAAAGCAATTCCATAATTAAAAGGATGCCAGAGTTCAGCAGATAAAACTCCATTTCCTTGTGATTTTATGCTTTCCATTTGTGTGGATTTATTGTATAATGATATATAAGGGAAAGCTGGTGGCAGAAAGAATCAGGATAAAACTGGTTTTCCATGATGTATAAAACAAGGGGGACGAGAAAAGTATGCAGGAGAACATTTGCAGTATACCGGTGAATGATGTGTTTTTGCCGAAGGACAGGTGTCCGATGTGCAGGATGCGTGATATGCTGGAACAGCGTAAGGCGGAGTATATCACGGGGTCGGCAATGATGGAACCCAGTGTGCGGATTCAGACAAACCAGCAGGGATTCTGTTTCCGCCATTTTGAACAGATGGTGCGATTGGGCAAACGACTGTCCAATGCCCTGATTCTGGAAAGCCATCTGCAGCAGATCAGTGAAGAATATGTGCCCACAATAGCACCGAAAAAGCCTGACAAAAAGAAAATGGCAGCACTGGGCAGTATGCTGAATGATTGCTTTATCTGCCGGGATATCCGCCAGAATATGGAGAACATGGTGCGGATTGTACACGCTATGTGGATAGCAGAGCCGGAATTCCGTGAACTGTATGCACAGCAGCAGTTTATTTGTCTGGAGCATTTCTACCTGCTGATGAATGTGGATCAGAAGGGACTGGGTAAGCAATATCAGGCGTTTTATGAGGTTACCTCCATGCTGACCGGAAGCTACCTGGAGCGGCTTGTCAAGGATGTGCATCATTTTGCATCTATGACGGACTACCGCAGTATTGGCAGCAATAACTGGGCGGGTACCAAGGACAGCATTGAGCGTTCGATTGAATTCCTTACCGGAGAGCTGATTCCCACAGAGGGAATGGAGGAATTCGAGGAGAGTGAGGAGTGAAACAATGCCGTTTACATATCGTGATGACGGGTCGGGCTATAGTGCCTATACGACCTATGCCAGAAAGCTGCATTACCGGGAACCGGATGCAGATGAGCTTCGCTGGCTGAAAAGAAAAAACCGTATTTCCTGCGGTATGATGGGCGGGATCGTCTTATTGGTATCTTTGGGCGTAATATATCTGATGCAGCTGAAGGATGCGCCGGTATATGCCTATATTGTGCCGGCTGTGGGCATACTGTATGCACTGGGTCAGTTTGCTATGACGATCTACAGCCGGTATGGCGTATTTGACGGGGTAATTGTCCGGATATTCGTCAGCAGTAACCAGAATCATGTGATCAGTGTATGGTCAGAACAGCAACAGCAATACTGCCCGATCGTTCACTGGATCGGAGCCGACTGGCGGACACTGGAGCCGGGTCAGCGGGTACGGATATTCCGCACCAACCGCAGTTATTTTTCGTGCAGGATGGACTGAGAAAACAGAGGTCGGGTACTGCAATTACTGACCGCTGAAATGGAACATATTTCCGCAAGCTGTATAAAATGGTAATGTAAGGGCAAGCGAACAGCGAACGGAGGCAAAGGCACATGAGAAAATGCATTATCAGCGGAAAAGCGTTTTCGTTTGGTCTGGGATTGCTTGCGGGTGTGATTCTGCCGGAATGCTGGACAGCAGTAGTAGCAGCTGTTTTCTTAGTGATTGTTGCATTTACAGCTGCCCGCTGCGGCAGACAGTGCTGAATGGAGGCTGCATATATGAAATTTGTAGTAGTAGACAATCCAAGGTTCTGGAGCTTCTTTCTCAGGAAAATGTTTGGTATCAGAAAACTCCCGCAGCAAAACAGCTGATGACATGAAAAGTAAATAATAACAAAAAGCCTGTACTCTCACATAGGGTACAGGTGATTTTTTTATGCGTGTCAGTTTTCGCTATGATTCTCTCAGGAAAAAGTATATGATGAATGAGTACCAACGGGATACCATAGTAATCGGAATGAACCGGTCAAAAATCGCGGGTCCAGGTGCCGCTTGCACCTGGCAGGGTCCAGGGACAGCGTCCCTGGCGGGGTTTGGGGCGGCGCCCCAACAGGCAGTATGGGAGACAGCGGAAGGAGCATCGGCATGAAAAGCACAATGAACGGCAGTGAATTGACATTGTATGTAACCGGGGAGATTGATCATCATAATGCAGCCAGAATCCGTGAAACTGCGGACGGACTGATTCAGCAGCGGCATCCGACCGTACTCAGGCTGAATTTTGCCGGGGTAGAATTCATGGACAGCTCAGGCATCGGACTGATCATGGGACGTTTCCGCATGATGCAGCTGTACGGGGGGAAGCTCAGGGTAACGGATATTCCTCAGGGGCTGCGCAGAATGATGGAGCTGTCCGGACTGACGGGGCTGGATGTACTGGAAAGGAGCAGAGAATCAGGTGACTGTACTGAATGAGATGAGTATTACGTTTGAAAGCCGGTCGAGCAACGAAGCATTTGCCCGGTCAGCAGTGGCAGCCTTTGTGATGCAGCTGGATCCCACAGTGGGAGAAATCAGCGACCTGAAAACAGCTGTGTCAGAGGCAGTAACCAATTGTGTGGTACACGCCTATCGGCATTCTATCGGCACGATCCGCATCAGCGTGCGTCTGCTGCCGGATTATACAATCATGATCCGGATTGCAGACAAGGGCTGCGGTATGGAGGACGTACATAAAGCAATGGAACCGTTGTATACGTCCCTGCCGGAGGAGGAACGGGCAGGACTGGGGTTTGCTGTTATGCAAAGCTTCTGCGACTCTGTCAGTGTGCGTTCCACTCCGGGCAAGGGTACGGTTGTTACACTGAAAAAGCGGCTCAGCCCGAGGTATGCAAATGGTTGAGCGGGACAGGGCTATCAATGAAAACATGGGTCTGGTACACGCCTGTGCCATGCGCTTCTGCGGGAAGGGCATTGAATATGATGATCTCTACCAGGCAGGATGTGAAGGACTTGTCAAGGCTGCCGGAAGGTTCGATCCATCGCTTGGATATCGGTTTTCTACCTATGCGGTGCCTGTGATCATGGGTGAGATACGCCGTCTGTTTCGTGACGGCGGCAGCGTCAAGGTCGCCAGAAGTATCAAAGAGCTGGCTGTCAGGGTAAACCGGGCTGGGGATGAGTTTGTCAGGCTGCACGGCAGGGAGCCGACTGTATCAGAGCTTGCAGAGGCACTGGACGCATCGCCCGAGGCGGTTACGGAGGCAATCGGTGCATCCGCACCGCCTGTATCGCTGAATGCGGGAGGTGAGGAAGGCGAAATGCAGACGGATATTCCGGTTGCCTCCCATGATGGGAAAATTATTGAGCTGATGTCATTGCACAGTGAGCTGCAGCGGCTGGCAGAACGCGACAGAAAGCTGATTGAGCTGCGGTTCTATAAACGTCTGACCCAGAGTGATACTGCCAAAAGACTGGGGATGAGCCAGGTGCAGGTTTCCCGGAGGGAAAAAAAGCTGCTTGCCTATCTGAGGCAGCGTTTGTCGTTGTAAGGAGGTTGGAAATCGTATAAACAATTCGCCGTAGAATCTGTTATTTTGTGAAAAGTTCCGAAACTGATATTTTTTGTTGATTATCTGTAGAAAATCAGGTAATATATAAGATGGACTGAACTATAGGAATATTGTTCACGATTATATTACGGAGGTTTTTTATATGGCACAGAATCCGATCGTTACGATCACAATGGCAAACGGAGATGTAATGAAGGCTGAATTATACCCTGCAATTGCACCGAATACGGTCAATAACTTTATCAGTCTGATTCAGAAGGGCTATTATAACGGACTGACCTTCCACAGAGTGATCAGCGGTTTTATGCTCCAGGGCGGATGCCCGGACGGAACCGGCACTGGCGGTCCCGGTTATCATATCAAGGGCGAATTCGCTGCAAATGGTTTCCGCAATGACCTCAGACATACGGAAGGCGTTCTTTCAATGGCAAGAACCATGATTCCGGATTCTGCCGGCTCTCAGTTTTTCATCATGCATAAAGCTGCGCCGCATCTGGATGGTCAGTATGCTGCATTCGGTAAAATTACCGAGGGTATGGATGTTGTAAACCGTATCGCTGCTGTCCAGACAGATTACAGGGATAAGCCGGTTGTTCCTCAGGTTATGCAGACAGTAACGGTTGATACCTTTGGTGTTGCCTATCCCGCACCGCAGACAGTCTGATGACGGGAACAGAATAAAAGAAATCGGATGAGTTATATTTTACTTGGTGCGGCGGTGCTGCTGCTGATCGGGTGCCGTCCCTTCCTGCGGGATTTTCACGATGATTATATATCAAGAGATCAGACGCAGTGTATCAATGGCTTTTTTGTTCTCCTTGTATTTATGCGGCATTTTGAGCAGTATATCAAACCTGCGGAACCGGATATGCTGTATATTTGCTTCTCCAGAAATATGAATCAGCTGATTGTGGTTCCGTTCCTGTTTTATTCCGGATACGGTATCATGTTGTCTGTACAGAAAAAGGGCAGCGGGTATGTTTGTTCGATTATGACAAAGCGGTTTCCGCGGCTGCTGATACATTTTATGCTGGCGGTCACGCTGTTCTGGATAACAGGAATATGCATGAATCGTTTTCCGCCCATAGAAAAGGTGCTGCTTTCTATGATTGGCTGGGACGGACTGGGTAACAGTAACTGGTATATTTTTGATACCCTGATTTTGTATATCTTTACCTTTATAGGCTGTATTATTTTCCGCAAAAAGCCATGGGCAGCAGTCACCAGCATCCTGCTTCTGACGATAGGGTTTATGGTGGTTATGTCCATGTTCAAACCCCGCTACTGGTATAATACCTGTATTGCCTATCCGCTGGGGATAGCATTTGCGCTGGTGGACAAAAGCTGGCTGGCATTGTGCAAGAAACGCCTGTATATGTACGGTGTACTATGGCTGGGAGCGGCTGTTTTGCTGACCTGCGGTTACCTGACGAAAAAGAATATATTCGGATTTGAGGTACTTGTAATCGGGTTTATCCTGATGATGCTGGCAGTAACAATGAAACTGAAAACCGGTAATCCTGTCCTGCGCTTTTTGGGTAAATATGTTTTTGAGATATACATCCTGCAAAGAATTCCTATGCTGATATTCAAGGGCGTTCTGCCTGACAACTATCTGTATATGGGCATTTGCTTTGCAATCACCATAGCAGCAGCAGTTTTGTTCCGCCTGTTGACAGACCGGCTGGATACAATTCCTTCGCTGCTGATGAAAAAGCTCTCCTGACCTGACGGGATAATGCGCCGGAAGGAATATGACAGAAACGGAAAGGAATAGAAAAGATGGCTAAATATTTGTTTACATCAGAATCAGTAACAGAAGGACATCCGGATAAGGTATGCGACCAGATTTCTGATGCTGTGCTGGATACGATTCTGGGAATGGATCCCGAAGCCCATGTTGCCTGCGAGGTAAGTGCAACAACAGGGCTGATTCATGTAATGGGTGAGATCACTACCAGCTGTTATGCTGATATAGACAGCATTGCCAGAGAGGTGATCAATTCTATCGGCTATAACCGACCGGAATGTGGATTCAACGGCAATACCTGTGCAGTGATTTCCTCTATAGATTCCCAGTCACCCGATATTGCTATGGGTGTCAATGAATCCTACGAGCACAGGGAAGGGGATAAGGATCAGCTGGATCTGATCGGTGCAGGTGATCAGGGCATCATGTTCGGCTTTGCCTGCAACGAAACACCGGAGCTGATGCCGCTGCCGATCTCGCTGGCACATAAGCTGGCAAAGCGCCTGGCAGATGTACGCAAGGACGGTACACTGGACTATCTCCGTCCGGACGGCAAAACACAGGTAACGGTGGAATATGAGGATAATCGTCCGGTGAGAATTGATACGGTGCTGATTTCAACGCAGCACGCCGAGGAAGCAACCATACCGCAGATTCGTGAAGACCTGCTCCGGTATGTCATCCGTCCTGTCATTCCGGCAGAGCTGATGGATGAGCAGACAAGGATACTTGTCAATCCGACAGGCCGTTTTGTACTGGGCGGTCCTGCTGCTGATACAGGACTGACAGGCAGAAAGATTATTGTGGATACCTACGGCGGCTATTCCCGCCACGGCGGCGGCGCCTTCTCCGGCAAGGATCCGACTAAGGTGGACAGAAGTGCTGCTTATGCTGCACGCTATGCGGCTAAAAACGTAGTGGCAGCAGGACTGGCAGATAAATGTGAGATACAGCTGTCCTATGCAATCGGAGTGGCAAAGCCGGTATCGGTGATGGTGGACAGCTTCGGTACAGGCAAGGTGAGCGACGAGGTGCTGTCAAAAGCTGTATCAAAGGTGTTTGATCTTCGACCGGCAGCCATTATCCGTGACCTGGGACTGAAAAGCCCCATCTACAGAAAACTTGCCGCCTATGGTCATATGGGTCGGGAGGACCTGGGGGTAGCATGGGAAAAAACAGATAAAACCGAGCAGCTGAAAGAAGCAGTAAAAAATATCTGATTTCAGGGGCGCCTTTTTCCGACGAATCCTGATACAAAAGCTGGCGGGCGCATAACATAACTGAGAGTGTGAGGGTGCAACGTCACGCCGGTGCACAAAAATGAACAGGATAGGGCTTTTGTGCTTCTGTCCTGTTCTTTTAATAAAAAGCACAAAAATATGATATTGCTATAGTGGGAAATGATAGAAGTCGGTTAATTGCAGTAGTGAATTTTGTTGATAAATTTCTGAAAAATGTATTGCAAAAATGGTCGGAATAAGGTAAAATAGAGTATAACGTAGTTTGCCTTGAGATAGGCAGAAGGGTTGGTGAGAGCAATGGAAATGGACTTCAGAACGTTGTCGGATTCATTGGAAGCGGATGAGCTTGCGGTGTATTTTAACGATTTTCTGGAAGCGTATGAAAAAAAACCAAAAAATACGGAAGCTCTCAAGCAGCTGTATGAGCTTGCTTATCGCCAGTGGGATACCTATGAGCATCTGTCGGACGAACTTGCGCAGCGGATAGGGGATTATCTGATGTCAGCAATGAATTTCAAGTCATATGAGATTACGGATGTGATTCTGAGCATTGTTGAAAATCTTTCTCTGGAGAGTGTGTTCAACTACATGGTCGAAGCGAAGGATGGAATTAACCAGCCGACAATCCGCAATCTGATTATTGATGCGGAGGAGGAATATGCCGACAGAATTTCAAATCCATATGGAGATGACGATGACGACGACTGGTTATGAAGAGCCTGAAAAAATTTTAAAAAAAAATTAAAAAAAGTGTTGACAAATGAGTGAAAGGGTGCTATAATTAATATCGTTCCCGAGAGAGAGCGATCGAGAACGAAACAAATCAATATTGCGGAATTGTGTAACGGTAGCACGACAGACTCTGACTCTGTTTGTTGGGGTTCGAATCCCTATTCCGCAGCCAACATTAAG
>CACZSU010000266.1 GCA_902783855.1 uncultured Ruminococcus sp. | reverse complement strand
TTTATACTTTCTGGTGAAGCTATGCACCTTGATCTGCTCTGCCAGCAGTCGATGAGCAAAATCATTCTTAGCAACAATCAATAGTCCGCTGGTATCCTTATCTATTCTATGCACAATGCCCGGTCGCAGCACCCCGTTGATACCGGACAAGCTGTCACCGCAATGATACAGCAGCGCATTGACCAAGGTTCCCGTGTAATTGCCGGGAGCCGGATGCACCACCATATTCTTGGGCTTATTGACTACCAGAAGATCATCATCCTCATACATGATCTCCAGCGGAATATTCTCCGGCAGCGCTTCGTCTGCTGTCAGCTCTGGTATTGTCAGAATGATATGATCACCTGCTTTCAGCTTTGTATTCTTCGCCGGCAGCGTATGATTCACCATGACATTTCCTGATTCGATCAGCTTCTGCACAGCCGAACGTGTCAATTCCTCCGCTTGTGCTGTCAGATAGAGATCTATCCTTGTCCCTGCATCTGACTGTTCCGCCACATATTCAAGCTCCTTCATCTGTCTTTTCTCCGATTTCACCCTGTTTTTCTGGTTCCTCATCTGCCTTCCCCCCGCCGAGCACCTTGTCCTTATCAGGCATCATCAGAATAAACAGTATAAACAAAAACGCTCCTATTGTTATGCAATAATCCGCAAAATTGCAGATAGGGGGAAAAAATGACAGCGATAAATAATCAATGACAAATCCACGGAAAATCCTGTCAATCAGGTTACCCAGTCCGCCGCCCACAATCAGCGTAACAGCTGCTGTAAACAGCTTTCCCGTAAATTTTTTTGCCGCCAGAAAATACAGAAACATACCGATCAGCAGCACCGTTATCACTGTAAATACGACCGTACAATCCTGAAAAATTCCAAAGGCTGCACCCCGGTTTTCAGAATACACCAAGGAAAACAGATGATCTATTACCGTTACCCTGCCGTCTGGCGAAAGCTGCTCATATACGAAATACTTGATAATCTGGTCAATCGCTGCAATTAACAGCGAAAACACCCCTACAAATACCATTGCCATTATCCACGTTCCTTTCCAAAAAAGGCAGTGCATCCATACAGATACACCGCCTTTTCATCATGATTATGCGTTCAGAATATCGCCCATTGCTTCTATAACGCCTGCACAGCGTTTGCACAATGTCGGGTGTGCAGCATTCTGACCAACTGTATTACTGTAAATCCAGCAGCGCTCACATTTTTCTCCTTCAGCATGAGCAACCTCTACCACCATCTCCGGCAGATCCTCCTCTGTTATCTCCACAGCAGACACAATAAAGGCGGATGCCAGTTCATTTTCGACGGATTTCAGGAAGGTATACTGCTCTGTGCTGCATTTCAGCGTTACCTTTGCTTCCAGTGACGAACGAATCTTCTTGTTCTTTACCTCTACCTCAATTGCCTTCTTGACAATATCTCTGGTTTCGTGGATACGATCCCACATAGATACAAAGCTTTCCTCCGGCTGAATACCAGTTTTCGCAGGCATTTCATTAAAGAGTACATTTTCTGCATTGGCTGTCTTATCGTGGGGCATATACTGCCAGATTTCGTCCGAGGTATATACCAGAATCGGTGATACCAGTCTTGTCATAGCGTCCAGAATGCGATAAATCGTTGTCTGGGCTGCTCTGCGCAGCACGCCGTCCGGCTGTTCTGTATACAGTCTGTCCTTGAGTACATCAAAATAGAAGTTACTCATATCTACTACACAGAAATTGTGCAATGCCTGATATACAATATGGAAATCATAGCTGTCATATGCTTTTCTGACTTTATCGTTCAGCTCATCCAGCTTCATCAGCGCCCACTTGTCAATCGGCAGAAGCTGATCATCGCTGACCATATCCTGATCCGGATCAAAGTCCTTCAGATTGCCGAGAATATATCTGGCAGTGTTTCTGATCTTTCTGTAGGCTTCGCTGAGCTGTGCCAGAATCTCCTTGGAAATTCTCACGTCAGCCTGATAATCCGTGGAGGATACCCACAGTCTGAGGATATCTGCACCATACTGGGCGATTACTTCGGCAGGCTCAATACCATTTCCCAAGGATTTGGACATCTTTCTGCCCTGTCCATCCACTACCCAGCCATGGGTCACAACTGCCTTATAGGGCGCCCTTCCTCTGGAGGCAACCGACGTCAGCAGGGAGGACTGGAACCAGCCTCTGTACTGATCTGCTCCCTCAAGGTAAAGGTCAGCCGGCCATTTCAGGTAAGGACGGGATTCACATACAGCAATATGCGAAACACCCGAATCAAACCATACGTCCATAATATCTTTTTCTTTATCAAATTCCTTGCAGCCGCATTTTGAACAGGTCAGCCCCTGAGGAATCAGGTCGGCAGCGTCCTTCTCATACCAGACATCCGATCCATGCGCTCCGAACAGTCTGGCAACGTGCAGCATAACATCCTTTTCCATCACTGGCTCGCCGCATTCCTTACAGAAGAAAATCGGAATCGGCACACCCCATTTTCTCTGACGGGAAATACACCAATCCTTGCGCTCACGAACCATCGAGGTGATTCTGTCCTCACCCCACGCCGGAATCCACTGGATCTTTTTGATCTCATCAATGGCTGCATCCTTGATATCATCAACCGAGCAGAACCACTGTTTGGTTGCTCTGAAAAGAACCGGATTCTTACATCTCCAGCAGTGCGGATACTGGTGGATAATCTTTTTCAGCGCAAACAAGGCACCGGTCTTGTCCAGATATTCTGCGATCGGTTTATTGGCTTCCTCTGTCAGCAATCCGGCAAACTGTCCGGCTTCCTCTGTCAGTCTGCCCTTGGCATCCACCGGCACTACCATCGGAATCTCCGGATAATTTCTGCATACATTATAGTCGTCTACACCATGTCCGGGAGCCGTATGTACGCAGCCTGTACCGCTTTCCAGTGTTACGTGGTCACCCACGATTACCAGTGAGGTTCTGTCCAGGAAGGGATGAGCTGTTTTCATATATTCCAGCTCGCTGCCCTTGATGGTGCCGATCACCTCATAATTCTCCTTGCCGGCAATTTCCATAGCAGATGCATACAGTTCCTCTGCCATGACATAGTATTCACCATCACATTTGATCAGGCTGTAATTATATCTGGGACCCACGCAGATTGCCAGGTTAGCCGGCAGCGTCCATGTGGTCGTTGTCCAGATAACAAAATACGTGTTTTTCAGCTCTGCTCCCATTGCGCTGAGCTTACCCATATCGTCCGTTACCTTGAATTTGACATAAATTGAATGACAGGGATCCTCTGCATATTCGATTTCAGCTTCTGCAAGAGCGGTTTCACAGTCCGGACACCAGTACACCGGTTTCAGTCCTCTGTAGATATATCCCTTGCTTGCCATTTCTGCAAAAATTTCAATCTGCTTTTCTTCAAAATCATGTGTCAGCGTAATATAAGGATTATCCCATTCTGCTATGCCGCCCAGACGCTTGAACTGCTCACGCTGACCGTTAATATACGCCGTCGCAAATTCACGGCAGATTCTGCGCAGCTCTACATTAGAAATAGCATCACTGCTGCTGACGCCTGCCTTTGCTCTTGCTTTCAGCTCTGTAGGCAGTCCGTGGGTATCCCATCCCGGTACATACGGTGCCTTGAAGCCGGTCATATTCTTATATCTGACGATAATGTCCTTCAGCGTTTTATTCAGTGCATGACCCAGATGAATATCACCATTTGCATACGGCGGGCCGTCATGCAGTACAAACAGCGGCTTTCCTTCGTTCAGCTCCATCAGCTTCTGGTAGGAATCGCTGTCCTGCCAGCGCTTCAATGTGATCGGTTCCGATTTTGGCAGTCCTGCCCTCATCGGGAAATCTGTTTTCGGCAGATTCAATGTCTTATTATAATCCTGCGGCATGAATGTTTCTCTCCTCTTTCAATCATTTTAATACTGATTAAAACCTATAAATCCGACACCATTGTGTCGGATTTACGGCAAAACTTTACATTTCATCATCCTGTATCCGCTTACAGAATGAAAACAAGCATTCTTTTACGCTTCTTCCTTTTTATCAGGCTGTTCCTCCTGAGCTGCCTGACGCGGTTCTGCGTTTGTTTCTTCCTTCACTTCTTCTTTAACTTCTTCCTTGACCTGAGGCTTATTTGCTTTGAAGGTGGGATAATTTTCCTCCAGCTCCTTCTGCTTACGCTTGTAATCCTCGCCCTTTGCCATGGAATTGATAACACCCAGATGCGTCTTATACGTCTGCAGCAGTGTATTCCGGAACTTATTGGCTTCGCTCATCAGCTTCACCAGGCTCTTTTTCTGTTCCTCAATGGTGCGGTTATTTTCCTCGATCTGATCAGACGACTCTTTCAGTGCCTTGTTCATCAGCTCTTCTACCTGTGCATCGGTATCTGTATTCAGACGGTCAGCCTTCTCCTGGGCTTCTGCCAGAATCTGTGTTGCCTTCTTCTCGGCTTCCTCGATCTTTTTCGCTGCTTCTTCATCAGCTGCCTTCAGCTTATCCAGCGACTTTCTTTCTGCGTCCGCCTTGGTCTGCTTTGCCGATACCTGGGCATTGATCAGCGCATTCTGCACGCTGTCTTCCTTTTCCTTGTACTTCTGAAGCTCTGCTTCCTGGTTTTCTATTTTCAGTTCCAGTTCCTTCTGTGCAAGCTCCAGTCCCTTTACCTTTTCCACTACATCGTCAACAAAGCGGTCAACCTCATCTACCTTGTAACCGCCGAAACCCGCTTTGTGAAACGTAATATTTTCAATTTCCTCTAACGTTACCATACAGACTCCCCTTCTATTCCATGAATTCTATAAATCAGATGCCCTGCCATATCCGGTCAGATCAGAAATATACATTATCGCTGCCGACCTCATCCATAGCATCCTGTCCTGAAAGCGTAACATTGCTGGGCATAATGATAAACGTATCCTCGGCAACCTTCTTGACATTGCCGCTGTTAGCGTATGCTACACCGCCAAGGAAATCAATAATCCTTCTGGAAACGTCCTTATTGGTATCCTCTACATTCAGAATAACGGTATTCCTTTTCATCAGCTCATTTGCCATTTCCTTTACGGACGGATCAAATGACTCAGGCTTAAAGAGAACAAACTGAACGCTGGTTGAATCATGAATACTGATAACATTGTTATTGCTGCTTCCTACAGCCGGTGCTGCAGGCTCTGCTGCCTGCTCCTCGGGTTCATCGTAATCCATTTCTTCTTCCTCCCCATCAACATCCATTGTTTCGGTGTCATCATAGTATTCATCATCGTATGCTACTTCTTCCTCGGGTGTTTTTAAAATGCTTTTAAATTTGCCCATAATATTTGCCATTTTAATTCTCCTCCTGTTTTACCTGTATATCCTGGCGCCGAAAAGTGCTGAACCAACTCTTATCATATTGGCGCCGGACAGAATTGCTTCGGTATAGTCATCGGACATCCCCATTGACAAAAAGTCCATACTTATATTATCCATTTTTTTACCTGAATTGTCAATAAAGATTTTGTACATTTTATCGAAATATTTAAAAATCTCCTGTTTTGACCCGCAAACAGGCGGTACGGACATCAGACCCTTGACTCTGATCCCCTCTAAACCTGCCATTTTCGCCAGCAATTCGTCAATTTCCTCTTCCAGAACCCCGGATTTATTTTCTTCCCTGCCAATGTTCACTTCCACCAGCACATCCGTTACCAGTCCGTTTTTGGTAGATTGTCTGGAAATCTCCTCTGCCAGCTTTTCGCTGTCCACCGACTGGATCATAGAAACCTTTCCGACGATCTGTCTTACCTTATTCTTCTGCAGATGTCCGATGAACTGCAGATCAGCGTGTTCCAGATCATATGCGTCATATTTTGACAGCATCTCCTGCACACGATTCTCACCGATTGTCTTCAGTCCCAGTGAGATCGCATAATTGATTATCTCCGGTTCCACTGTTTTCGTTGCCGCCAGAAACGTGATATCCTCCGGCTTTCTGCCTGTCTTTCCGGCAGCCTGTGCAATCCGCTGCGTAATCTCCAGATAATTTGCCCTGACATCCTCCTGTCTACGAGCTTGTTCTGTCAATAATTTTTCCGTCATAAAGATTTGCTCCTTCAACTACCACATCATCATATGCCTTCAATATACCGATTTCCTTTGTCACCAGCTTGCTCTCATCGGGATTCTGCTCGCAAATAATATAATTATGTGCGGTATACAGCGGCACAATCTGCTTGAACAACAGCTCGTTTCCCACCATAATATACACACCCTTGACAGTCTTGGTGACAGTTTTTTCCCGACCGTTCTGATCTGTCTGCGTTTCTGCCACACGCTGTTCATGCACGGCATTTCTTGAGACATAGATACCTTCATAGGTATTCTTCACAATAGAGATATCCTCCTTGCGCAGGTTAATCATTTCCTCATTCATGTAGCTGCCCTTGAGAATCACCACTGCCGGCGATGATCTGGTTGCCTGATTGATTGTGTGAAGTTCCACCGCTATATTCTTATTATTCGCAAGCGGTATATCCACACTCAATGCATCTGAATCCTTGATACCAATGGCATCCTCCGCACTGACTACACAGGCAATATACCAGTACACCCCTTCCATTGTCTTTCCGACCACATGACCGCTGCTGCTTTTTCTGGTGATTTTACTGTCGGTCAGATCCTCCACAGCAAGACTATCCAGATCATTGGATGTATAGAAGTTCTCATAGCCATCCAGATTACTGGAAAAATACCCTGTTTTCGGTGATAACACAGCACGCTCGCCGGATTGCTTTGCGTGCTTCTGTTTCAGCTCGTTGACCTTCTGCTGCAGCTGGGCAATCTTGTCAGAAAAGCCATCCGTCTTGTGCGTTACCATCTGACGCTGGTTGATACTGTACAATGCCGCATTGACATTCTTATCCGCCTCTGCAAAATTCTTGGCAGCCGCATTCAGTCTTGCCTTTGACAGGCTGGTGCTGATATTCTTATCAATCGCATCCGGCGCCAGCATCACTGTTTCTTCCGTATCCTGCAGCAGCTTCAGATTGCTGATCTGCTTTTCCAGCTTTTCGATCGTTCTTTTATCACTGGCAGCCTCTGCATCATCATATACATTCGCCACTGCCTCACCCACCGAGATCTTATCCCCGTCATTCAGCACATAGGAGATAACGCCGTTTCCGTCATATGTGATAATATGTTCATCACGGATGAAATAGCCCGTTGTCGGTATGGCATCCGACACCGTCATAATATTGGCAGCTTCGGTCTTGATCTGTGTGAAATTGGCTTTCACGGCAACAGATATGACATATGCAATGATAATCAGTGTAAGCACTGCCAGCGCAACCCTTTTGACTGTTGTCGTACTGTCTTTTTCCATTTTATTCCCCCGTTTTACAACGCAGGTAATGCCCGCCTTTTTTGACCTGACATTCTGCAGGGAATCATCTTGCATGACAATTCCTTCCACACAATTTCAGGTAACCATTGTTTATTCTATCATCTTTTTCCTGTTTTGTAAACACAATATCGCAATTTTTCCCCATTCTGCGTCATCTATCTGCAAAGTGACGAATTATAATTCTCTGATAGAATTTCAGATGCCTTTTGGAACACATTCTCCACCCTGTCCGCTTCAATCCAGTGCACCCCGGCATCCTTTCTGAACCATGTCAGCTGCCGTTTGGCATATCTTCTGGTTTCCTGTTTCAGGCGTTCCACGCAGGCTTCCAGACTATCTGTCCCGTCCAGATAGGGTTTCAGCTCCTTATAGCCGATAGCTGCCGCTGCCGTTGTACCCACAGGACTGCTGTAAAACTGCCGTGCCTCCTCCAGCAACCCCGCTTCCATCATGCGATCCACCCGCAGATTAATGCGGTCATACAGCTTCTGCCTGTCTGCATAGGTAATGCCGACCATCACACAATGATATGGCGAAGGTACGGATCTGGAGCGGCGCACTGCTTCACTCATGGTAATTCCCGACAAGCGGTATACCTCTATGGCACGGATGATCCGTTTGGAATTGGACGGATGCAGCTGGTCTGCCGTTTCCGGGTCGAATGTCCGCAGCTCTGCCAACAGGCTTTCGCCTCCCTCTGTCCGGTACCGCTCATTGAGAGATGCCCTTAATGCAGGGTCATGTTTTTCCTGCGTAAACTGAATATTATCCAGAAATGAACGAACATACAGTCCTGTTCCTCCGCAAAGCACCGGCAGCTTATTCCGTGACAGCACATCTCTGACAGACTGATCTGCCAGCGTGACATAATCCGACACGGAAAAGCTGTCCGTTGGTTCTACAAAATCAATCAGATGATGCACCACACCCTTCATTTCCTCACGGGTAGGCTTTGCGGTCGCTATGGACATTCCCCGGTAGATCTGCATGGAGTCAGCAGAGATTACTTCTCCCCCGAATGCCAGCGCCAGTTCCACCGCCAACGAGGTTTTACCCGAAGCCGTGGGGCCCACGACTGCTGCTATAGTTGGTTTATTCTGCATAGTTTTCTCCTATCATCCTTCTGAGCGCTTCTATTGCCGTTTTAATCGTGATATCCATATCAAAGTTATCCGGGTCTGTCAGACCTGCTGCTTTCCGCTCCTGATTCCACAATGCGTGCAGGATGCATCCTGCCTGTATGCCTCTGGTATGCGCCACCGTAAACAATGCCGCTGTTTCCATCTCTGATGCAAGTACTCCCAGCTTTTTCCATGCATCCCATTTCTGCATCAGCTGCTCCGCTACCGGCATACTCTGGGGCTGGTGCTGTCCATAGAAGGAATCCTTACTCTGCACAATCCCCGTATGGTACACAACCCCCAGCCTGCGGGCAGCCTGTACCAGAGCGCTGACCATATCGTAGTCCGCTGCTGCCGGAAATTCAAGCGGCGCATATTCCTTTGAAGTACCCTCCATTCTGACAGCTGCTGTGGGAATAATCACATCTCCCGCTGTTACCTTCATCTGCATTCCGCCGCAGGTACCGACTCGAATTATCTTTTTTACTCCGATTTTCGCCAGCTCCTCCAATGCAATCGCAGCAGACGGTCCGCCGATACCAGTCGAGGTAACGATCACCGTTGTCCCTGACAGAGTTCCTGCCACACTGCGGAATTCACGGTTTGACCCTACCAGCCGTGGGCTGTCCAGGTATGCGGCAATTGCATCAACCCGCCCGGGATCCCCCGGAAGAATTGCATATCCGGCAGAAAAATCTGTCGGTATTGCCAAATGAAACAATTTTTCTTCATTCATCTGCATTTCACCCGCCTTAAATCAAAAGCCCTTCCTTTCGGAAAGGCTTTATTCCATCAGAACATATCCTTCTTTTTCAGGAAGAAATATGCTATGATCATCAACACCGCCGACAAAGCCAGCGGAAACCACCATATTTTATCAAACGGCAGACCGCCGATAATATTCATGCCATAAATACCCGAAATAACGGTCGGAACAGAAACCAACAGCGTCAGAGAAGCCTGGATCTTCATGACGACATTCAGGTTATTGGAAATAATGGATGCAAACACATCCATGGTTCCATTGAGAATATTCAGATATGTTGCTGTCATATCCACTGCCTGTTTAACCTCGATCAGCACGTCCTCCAACAGATCCTGGTCCTCCTCATACAGCTTGATATAACGCCCCCGCATGATCTTTTCCAGCGTAATTTCATCCGATTTCAGAGAAGAAGAAAAGTATACCAATGACTTCTCCACATCCAGCAGCTGATTCAGCTCCTTATTCTTGGCGCTTTTACGCAGATTGCGTTCAATACGGTTACTGATCTTATCTATCTGTTTCAGATATTGCAGGTATTTAGTCGCCATACGCAGCATAATATGCAGCACGAAATGCGTCTTATAGTCTGTACGGACATTCCTGACAACACCCTCGGAAAACTCCGTCAGTATAGTACTTTCCTTAAGTGAAACCGTAATGACGTTATTTCCGGCAATCATGATACCAATCGGCATCGTTGAAT
This sequence comes from uncultured Ruminococcus sp., assembly GCA_902783855.1. Classification (GTDB taxonomy): domain Bacteria; phylum Bacillota; class Clostridia; order Oscillospirales; family Acutalibacteraceae; genus UBA1213. The sequence continues at coordinate 6,042 of CACZSU010000266.1, read as the reverse complement.
ACGTAATACTTCCCGAAACCTTCTCCACAACCGGCACATCAATGATAATCAAAGTTGTATCATCCTCACTGTCGATATGGGCAGATTCTTCTTCATCCAGGGCGCTTCTGAGCAGCTCCGGCGGAATATCAAAAAAATCCAGCAGATAATCCACCTCATGCTCATCCGGTGTCACGCAATTGACCCAGCAGCCTTCCTCATATTCTTTTATTTCCTCAATACGGCCATTGACGGTCTTGTAAAAATTGACCACTATGCTCATCCTCTCGCCGGGCAAAAGGACAGCCATACACCGCACATCAGTCAACAATCAGTCCGGATACGGTAATCATGTCATTTTGCCGCTGAATTTTTTTCCCACCTTGTTTACCATAAGGGTCAGAACTCATACATTACCACCTCCGGAATAATTATAAAAACCACATATTTCTTTGCTGACAATCTATTTACATTATAAACAATTTTTGCCTGATAATCAAGTAAAAAATAATCATTCATACAGTTTTTTAGTAGGAAAGGAACAGGCGTGCCGCCGATGTCGCTTCTGCCATTGTATTTTCCACGTGTGGACTTGACTGTATCAATTTCCTTTGTTCCCAAACAAAGGGTTTCCCCCAGCACAGCCCACCGGTGTTACTCCACAAAAACTACATTTTCGCTGCCGATTCTGCGGCAAAGCTCCTGAAGCATCACCGGAGCCGGGTCTACCCGTCTTGCACCCGGATCCATCACAATGGTACCGCTTTTGGTAAACTTGATGTACAGATGCTCGGGACCATCAAAAACATCTACTACCTGCATAGCACGGACATATTCCCGGCAGCTGTCATCCGGCAGACGCAGGTACAGTCCTCTGCGCATTTTTTTGCCTGTTGGTTCCGGCTTCTGGTACAGCCCTGTTCCGATTTCCGGAACAGGCAGAATCTTGTCACAGATCAGCTTGGCAGGTTCATCCTCTCTGCGGTCAATGCTACCTGTCACACGCACGATTTTCCCTTCCGTAAGCAAACCGCCGTATTCATCAAACTGCCGGGGGAAAACAATCATTTCCACCCCGCCATATTTATCCTCAATGCTGACAAATGCCATGCGTCCGTTGTTTTTCGTAATCTTGGTGCGTATCTTACCGATCATGCACAGCACATCCGCTTTTTTTCCGTCCGGATAGGCGTCGCCTTCATCTGCCAGAATATCACTCAGGCGGTCTGTATGCAAAGCCTCTGCTGCAGCGTCATACTGCGAAAGCGGATGCCCGCTGAGATATATCCCTGTTATTTCCCGCTCCATTTCCAGAAGCTGTGCATGGCTGAACTCGGCAGCCTGCGGAAGCTCTGCAGCAGAATCCATCAACGTATCATCTGAAAAGAAATTCATCTGACCTTCCATACTGCTCTGCTTTTCACCCGCCACCTGTTCCAGAATGCGGTCCATCGACAGTATCATCTGCCGCCGGTTGGCACCCAGCTCGTCCAATGCCCCTGATTTGATCAGGTTTTCCAACGCTCTTTTATTCAGATCCCTGCCGTACACACGGCTGCAGAAATTGTAGAAGCTCGTATATATACCGCTTTGCCGTTCCCTGACAATCGTTTCAATCAACCCGTGACCGATATTCTTGATAGCCTTCAGCCCGAAACGGATACTGCCGCCATGTACAGTAAAACCAGCCTCACTTTCATTCACCCCGGGCGGCAGAACGGCTATGCCATGGCGGGCACATTCATCCAGATAAACTGCAATCTTACCGCTGTCACCCAATACGCTTGACATCAACGCGCACAGATATTCCTTCGGATAATGATATTTGACATAGGCTGTCTGATAGGAAATATAAGCGTATGCCGCAGCGTGCGCCCTGTTGAACGCATAGGAAGCAAAGCTCTCCATCTCTGAAAATACCGACAGAGCCGTTGCCTCATCAATCCCCCGCCGTATGCAGCCGTCTACCACAACTTTGCCGTTTGCATCTGTCAGTCCATGAATGAATATCGCCTTTTCTTCCTCCATGACCTTCTTTTTCTTTTTTGCCATTGCCCGTCTGACGATATCTGCCCGACCAAGAGAATATCCCGCCAAACTGCGGAAAATCTGCATCACCTGCTCCTGGTACACAATACATCCATACGTCACTTCCAGAATCGGCTTGAGCAGCGGATGAAGATACGTAATCTGTTCCGGATGGTGGCGGTTTTCGATATACTTCGGGATTGAATCCATTGGTCCCGGACGGTACAGTGAAATCACCGCAATAATATCCTCCAGACTTTCCGGTTTCAATCTGGTCAGGACATTTTTCATTCCCTTGGATTCAAACTGGAATACGCCCTCTGTATCCGCACGGGCATACATCCCGAATACGTCCGCATCATCATCCGGTATCTTCCGTATATCAAAATCAGGTCTTGTTTTCCGGATCATCTGCTGGGCATAATGCAGCACCGTCAGGTTGCGCAGTCCCAGAAAATCCATCTTCAATAGCCCCAGTTCATCCAGCTCTGTCATAGTGAACTGGGTCACAACCGTATCGTCATTTTTTGACAGCGGTACATATTCCGATACCGGACGATCAGTGATCACCACACCCGCAGCGTGTGTGGTCGTATTTCTCGGCATTCCCTCCAGTTGCATGGCAGTATCAATCAGCGTTCTCACCTGGTTATCCTGATCATACAGCTTTTTCAGGTCGGCAGATGCTGCCAGCGCCTTTTCCAGTGTAATATTCAGTTCTCTCGGCACCAGCTTGGCTGTCCTGTCACATACTGCATAGGGAATATCCAGTGCCCGTCCTACATCCCGTATAGCGCCCCTTGCTGCCATCGTACCAAAGGCAACAATCTGTGCCACATGATCGGCGCCATACTTATGTATCACATAATCAATGACCTCCTGCCGCCGCTGTGTGCAGAAGTCTATATCAAAATCCGGCATACTGACACGCTCCGGATTCAGAAACCGTTCAAACAACAGATGATACCGTATGGGATCAATTTCCGTGATGCCGATACAATATGCTGCTAAACTGCCGGCGCCGGAACCTCTGCCCGCTCCCACAGGAATATCATGCGCTTTGGCATAATTTACATAATCCGCTACAATCAGATAGTAATCAATATAACCCATCTGCGACACAACTGCAATCTCGTATTCCAGGCGGTCAATGATCTCCTGTGCAGGCGTTTCCCCATAATACCGGTGCAGTCCTTCATAACAGAGTCTTCGGAAATAGGCCTCATGATCGCTGCTGCCGTCTGGCAGATCAAACCTGGGCAGCTTGAGCTTTCCGAATTCAATCTCCACCTGACAGCGGCTGGCAATTCGTGCGGTATTATCTACCGCTTCGGGAACATCTGCAAACAACGAACGCATTTCTTCCTCGCTTTTGAGATAAAACTCCATTGTGGGAAATGCCATGGGGTTATGCTCATGTATCGTATGATTCGTCTGGATACACAACAGAATATTCTGTATCCGGCTGTCCTCCTTGGTGATGTAATGGCAGTCATTGGTAGCTGCCATTGGTATATCCAGCTCTTTAGCCAGATGGATCAGCTGAGGCAGAATCCTTTTCTGTTCGCTGATACCGTGATCCTGCAGCTCTATATAATAATGATCCCTTCCGAAAACAGATTGGTACCATCCGGCGATCCGTTTCGCTTCCTCATAATCGCCGTTCATCAGTGCCTTCGGCAGCTCTCCCGCAAGACAGGCTGACAAGGCGATCAGACCCTCGTGATACTGCTCCAACAGCTCATGATCTACTCTCGGCTTACCGTAAAAGCCCTCTGTCCATGCCAGGGAATTCAGCCGGAGCAGATTGCGATAACCTGTTTCGTTTTCGCACAGCAGTATCAGATGCCGGTTTTCCCTGTCAAACTGGGCGTCACGGTCATAACGGCTTCTGGGAGATACATACACCTCACAGCCGATAATCGGCTTCATTCCCTCTGCCTTTGCCGCCTTATAGAATTCGATCACACCGTACATATTGCCGTGATCAGTAATCGCAATACTGTCCTGACCAAGCTCCTTTGCCCGCTGTATCAGCTCCGGTATCTTGCTTGCTCCATCCAGCAGACTGTATACTGTATGTACATGAAGATGGGTAAATGCCATATGATCCTCCTTTCTTGTTTGCTTTCAGATTGCGCCCTGTAACGTTGTCAATCAGTCCACATAAAGCTCGTACAGAACCTCTTTCCGTTCCTCGTCTGAATGTCGGTTCCTTCTGCCAGAGGTCGTACTCTTGTACTGCATCCCCAGCTTTTCCATTACCCTGACAGAAGCAGCATTGCCGCTGTCCGCATGGGCAATATAGCGGCGGATGCCAAACCGCTCCGTCATATACTGCATAAAGCAGGCAGCAGCTTCTGCGGTATACCCATTTCCCCAGTATGCTTTCTGTATAATCCAGCCCAGCTCGCCTGTGGTATGCTCATCCAGCAGCTCAATACTCACTGCGCCGATATGCCTGTCGTCCAGCAGAATGGCGGCATCCAGATAGTCAGGCAATTCCTTCTGCCACTGTATTTCGCATTTTTCCAGGTATGCCATTACTTCTTCTCCGTCATCACATGGCATAAAACACATCAGCTGCGTATTTTCAGGGTCGGTAGCATATTGAAATGTAGTTGCATAATGCCTGACCGAAAGCGGCACCAGACTTAATCTTTTGGTTTGCAGATACATAAAATACGCTCCTTCGTTACCTGGCAGATGGATTTCTGAAATACATATAAACCTGACATCTGATCATACCGTTATACAACTTTCTGCGCTTATCCGCTGGTCTGCCGAAATTGCGTTCAAAGTTATCATCGGGACTTATAATTGTATAGCTGTAACCCTGACGCTGTTCAAAACGTTTTCCCATCGTGCGATATAATGCCCTTGCCTGCTCGATATCCAGCAGCCGCTCGCCATAGGGCGGATTTGTCACAATAGCTGCACGGTCGAATCCGGCTTCAAAATCAGCGATCGGACGACATTCTACATGAATCCGCCTGGATACCTCTGCTTTTGCTGCATTCGCCATTGTCAGCTCCAGCGCGCTGCGATCGATATCAAAGCCATATGCTTCAAACGGCACATCCCGGTTGATCAGATCCAGACATCTACCTCTCTCCTGCTGCCATACCTGTTGAGGAATGCACGACCACTTTTCTGCGGCAAACCCTCGTTTGATTCCTGGTGCAATATTCATTGCCTTCATCGCTGATTCAATCAGAATGGTTCCTGAACCGCAGAACGGGTCAATCACCGTACTGAACGGTCTTACATGGGACAGGTCCGCCATGGCTGCCGCCAGTGTTTCTTTGATAGGCGCCTCGGTCGCATCACGGCGATAGCCTCTTTTGTGCAAGCCTTCGCCGGAGGTGTCCAGCATAATACTGACCTCATCCTTCATGATCAGAAACTGTATCTGATGACGGCTGCCTGTTTCATCAAACCAGCTTTTTCCGTATTTTGCCGAAAGCCTGTTCACAACAGCCTTTTTAATGATTTTCTGGCAATCAGGTACACTGGCAAGTCTGGAATTCACACTATGTCCCTTGACGGGGAATGCTTCGTCTGCGGTGAGCCATTCCTCCCACGGAATAGCCTTCACCCCCTGAAACAAATCCTCAAAGCTGTATACCTTAAATCGTGCCAGTAAAATCTGCACTCTTTCGGCATAGCGGGAACACAGGTTCACTCTTGCCAGCGTTGTAAAATCGCCCTCAAACAACACCTTGCCGTTTTCTGCTCTGACATTTTCTATTTCCATTCTTTTTAATTCATCTGCACAAATACCTTCGATACCGAACAAGCAGGGTGCAGAAAATTGTATCTTTTCCATCTGAACTCCTTCTTTCCACAAAACATTACCCTCATTATACCACATCCCTCATCCACTTTCAACTAAAGCCGCGCTGAGCCCACGAAAATCAATTTTGCCAGCACTTCCCTTGGGGAAAACCTTTGTTTAAAAACAAAGGGTTATCCCCCTTCTCGCCTGCCGGCTCGGTCGGTGCTTCTGCCTGCGGCAGAGATGTCCACCGGACA
>CACZSU010000265.1 GCA_902783855.1 uncultured Ruminococcus sp. | reverse complement strand
AATGCTGCAAAAGAACAACTCAACGATGCCAGACTGTTGTTTCAGACGAAAAAAACAGAAGCATCTGATCAGCTGAATGTCGCACAGATGCAGCTGGATCAGGCGCAATCCCAGCTGGAAATCGGCAAGCTGGAATATAACACCGCCCTGACATCCGGCGCTATGCAGCTGCAGGCAGCGCAGTCCAAGGTAAATGATGCACAGCAAAAGCTGACGGAGGGACGTCAGGAGCTGGAAACACAAAAAGCAGCCGGAATGCTGATGCTCAAGCAGGCGAGGGAAAAGCTGCAGACCGGCAAAGCAGAAGCCCATACGCAGCTGAATGAAGCAGAACAAAAGCTCAGTGACGCCGAAGATACGCTGCAGACACTGAGTGATGCAAAATGGTTGATTTATGACAGGGCGGATAATCCGGGTTATGCAGGTCTGGAAGAAGATTCCGTCCGGGTAGATAATATTGCCACTGTGTTCCCTGTATTCTTTCTGCTGGTTTCTGCGCTGGTATGCCTGACAACCATGTCCAGAATGGTGGAGGAGCGGCGGACTGAAATCGGTACGCTCAAAGCGCTGGGATACAGCAATCTGCGAATAGCTGCGAAGTATTTTATTTATGCTGCCAGCGCCTCTGTGCTCGGCAGCCTGATCGGAACGGTCATCGGTATTGCCACCCTGCCTTATATCATATTGGATACCTATTCTATTATGTACAGCCTTCCGGAAACGATTCTGGTTATTGCATGGGACAGCTTTTTCTTCTCAGCAGGAACAGGTCTTCTTTGTACGTGTACGGTGGCTGTGGTGACCTGCCTGGGCGAATTGAAAATTAATCCGGCGCCCCTCATGCGCCCCAAATCCCCCAAGCCGGGCAAGCGTATTCTTCTGGAATATATGACCCCCCTGTGGAACAGAATGAAGTTTACCTCGAAGGTAACCGCCAGAAACCTGTTCCGCTATAAAGCACGATTTTTTATGACTGTTGTCGGTGTTGCCGGATGTACGGCTCTGATTATCGGTGGTCTGGGACTGAAGGATTCCATCGGCGTCATCGCCGACCGACAGTTCAAGGAAATTACAATCTATAACGAAATCTTTGCGCTGTCTGAACCGGGAACAGCAAAAGAAAAAGCCTTTCTGCTGTCACAATTCCATAAGGACGACCGCTTCAAGGAGGCAATGCTTGCTTCCCAGGAATGGATCAGCGTACCATATGAGGATAACAAGCATATTGAGCTGCGGACCCTTGTGGGAGAAAATCCGGAACAGTTCGGAAAAATGTTCATTCTCCGTGACAGACAAACCCACCGTAAAGTCACGCTGGAAGAAAACGGCGTTGTGATCAATGAAAGGCTCAGTCAGGTTATCGGAAAGGGCGTTGGTGATATGATAGAATTTGAACTGAACGACGCCACCTATCACTGCAAAATCACTGACCTGACAGAAAACTATGCCGGCAATTATATGTACATGACCCCCTCTTTTTATCATCAGCTGACTGGCTCGGAGATCAGATATAATCTTGTTTATACCCAACTTACTGAAACGGCTTTGCCGGATGAACGTCAGATTGCCAATGAATGGATACTGCATGATGATATCGTTACCGTTTCTCTGCTCAAGGAGCAGCTTGATGCAATTACCAGCACATTGGATTCATTGAATGTAATTGTATTTGTGCTGATTTTCTGTGCCGGAATGCTGGCAATGGTTGTACTGTACAATCTGACCAATATCAATATTGCTGAACGTGTCCGTGAAATCGCAACGATCAAAGTCCTCGGATTCTATAATCTGGAAACTGCCAATTATATCTACCGGGAAAATATGATCCTGACACTGGCAGGTGCTTTGGTCGGCTTGCCCCTTGGTCAGGTTTTTACTACCTTTATCGTCAAGGAAATCCAGATGGATATGGTTATGTTCCCCCAGTATGTCAACCTCTTTAGCTTTGTGATCGGTTTTATCCTTACCTTCCTTTTCGCTCTGCTCGTCAATTTCATCATGTACTTCAAAATGAACCGCATCAGCATGGTCGAATCCCTGAAATCCATCGAGTAATTGCAGCTCTGATAAGCTACACTGGGGGGGGAACCCCTTTCCTGACAAATGTGTTTTTGCTTCTTACAACAGCCCGCCAATTCAAAGCAAAATTGCCATAAACCAAAATCAGACTTAGCGGACAAACCTCCCCATGCTACTGTAAAGTACCCTCTGAAATGAGGCAAGAGGCGCTCTTTGCTGATAACAATTCCACTTTCCACTTTCCACATTCCACTTCAATCTGATTTTGTCACAATTGCTGCTTTTTATTTTTTGGGTAGGGAAAATAGGGAAAATAGGGAGTTTCAAAAACAAAAGTTTATTTTCTGCGTTATTCTCTATAATATATACTATTTT
>CACZSU010000264.1 GCA_902783855.1 uncultured Ruminococcus sp. | reverse complement strand
TTGAAGTATATCCTGTCTCCGCCCGGAAGTGCCGGAAGGTCAAGATTTCTCCGCGCTTCATTCGGCGTATAAACACCGTTGGAAACACCCATAGAAAGGCTTTCAAGCTGGCTTTTTGTGTCGCCTCTCAGCACTGCAGCGATATTGAATTTAAAGCGGAAGCCTTTATTTCTCTGCGCCTGTGACAGCAGCTTGCAGTTCAGTTCTTCCTCGTACTGCTTGAGAATATACAGCATGGTATCGGTGTAAAAGGCGAGCTGCTGCGTTTCGGAATTGGCATAGCTTGACCTTTCATAATCATTCAGATGATTGGGCTTTATTCCGAAAGCAGCAGCAATCTGCAAAGCAGTGTATTTTCTCAGCTCTAAAAACTGACCGTCCGTGAGTTTGATATTCAGCGGTATAATGGTTGTTCCCGGGGCAAGGGGAATAAAAGTACTTCCTCCGGTGCCCTTGCCGTCTGCATAATCCTGTAATGTTCTGATATATTCAGATTCATAATCTTCGTTGACCATTGCTCCGGTATCAAACTGTACAGCTGCCTTCGGGACGAAATGATTTTTATACAGATTATTCAGCATTTCCTGTGACATAACAGCACCGTCAAGGGACAGCTTCAGCTTTTCCCTGACCGACAATCCTACCAGACCGGCAAAAACAGTACTTGACTTGAAATGCAGGACATTGTCCGATGGTATCCGGTACATTTTCCCGCTGTCCGGCGAAACATAGACATAGGTGATATCTCCAAGCTCAAACAGGTCTTTTCCTGTTTCCGTTTCGATACGCACGCAGACAGGGTCAACCGGCCACAGCTTTACACTGCCGTCAAATACATCCCTGTCAATAATTGCATAGCTGTTGCCCCAGTGATTGCGGTTGTTTTCCATAACCGCCCAGAACGTAGACGGCGACATATATGGATTAGGTCTGACCCTGACCGTTTGCCAGAGCGGAGAATGTATCATATCAATAATGCCTCCGTCTTCGCTTACTTTCTGCAAAGCAAGCGGCAGCTTTGAAAGCCCCTCGCCCAGCACCTTCAGGCAGGTAAAATAAGTAACCTCACTGAGCCTGTCACTGCTGCTGTCTATGCCGAGGAACTCCATAAGACTGTTCAGCTCCGCCGTTTTTATTTCATAGCTTTTCTTTTTCCTTCTTTTCAGAAATTCAAACAATTACGTCACCTACTCTTTTTCAGAATACTCAGATATCTTTCCATTTCAGAGTTCAGATCAACTCTTTTCGGCTGACCTTTCATGCGGCAGAAATGGGCGTCAATTGCAGCGTCAACAGGGTCAATCCTGCTGTTTCTTCTGCCCGGCTGCTTGTCAATTTTGCGTTCGCCGAAGCTGTTTTCCACCGTTACAGCATGGAGAAAACTGTGGGATAAAAGCTCATTCTTTCTGTTGTAATGGTACTTTCCGGATTTCACGAGATACTGTATGTCACAGGTTGCATCATTCAGTGACCTTGCGCTCTGGGTCACGCAGATCAGCGGACATCCGAACCTTTCCAGTTCGCCCAGAATACCATCAGCGTTGTGGGGATCATAGCCGATTGCCATGATTTTCAGATCATATTGCTTTACAATTTCCCACAGATCACGGATGATGAATCCATAGTCATTCTTAAAATCCATTGCTCCGCCGGTAACGGTGATAAGCTCCTGTTTTTCCCAGACGTCATACGGTGCAATGTCCGTCTGAATATGCTCCTCAAAGCGTCCTCTTGGCATATAGCTATGACTGTCAATAAAAAACTCACCGGGTTTTATTTCCACTTCCACAGACCATGAAGTAAGATCGCCGCCGCCGGACAGATCAAGACCTATATAAACAGCCGCTCCCCTGAAATGCTCCAGTGTGAGATCGCAGCCTCCCGCCAGCCATTTTTCATGCTGTACAAATTCGTTATCCTGATTCCTGTACCATACGTTCAGCGACTTCACCATAAAATCAGCAAGCTCACTGCCGCCCATAGCCCTTGCCGTATTGGCGTCTGTGCGGAAGGTTTCAAGGTTTCTTTGCAATCCCGGATTATCCGGATGCAGCAGAACCGGATTTGCCTTGTACCAGACGGCTTCATCAAAAGGCTTGTCCTGTTTGTCAATGCTGTAAATGTCTATAAAAAAGTCCTCTGCGGTTTCATTCCCGTAGAGGATGCTCTGACAAAGTTTATCAATCTCAAAGCAGAAGGCGTCCAGATTGAATCCTCTTGTTGTAATCATGGTAACAAGGGTTTCCGGCAGCGATTTTGTACCGTTGTAAAGAGCCTTGTACACCTGATTGTTTCTCATCTGGTGTATTTCGTCGAGACTGACATAA
>CACZSU010000263.1 GCA_902783855.1 uncultured Ruminococcus sp. | reverse complement strand
TACTTACATGATTAGCCTGGATACCGATGTAGCAGCTTACAGGAGCGCATGGGATACTAACGAAACAGAAAAATCTGAGGATACCGCTGCTGATGCCGCTTGGAGAGAGGCAATCATTGCGTACAATACCGCAGTCAGCGCAGCAAAGGATGCTTATGACGCAGCAATAGCAAAGGCAGTTCCGACACCGCAGGACCCGAACAGAACTACATATGATGTATATATCAATAATGGTGCTGATATTGTGTCTGCAAATGCCGCTGAAAGTGGCACAACCGGCGATAATCCAACGATTGATGTGGATACAGCAATGGGTCAGTATGATACCTATGCAGGGTATACCGACAGAACAGATCCTGTTGCAACCGACTATACTGGTCTTGAAACCACCATGAATACTTCTGTTGGCAATACGAATACGGCTAAGGATGCATATGATAACGCTACGTTGGCGCTTGACTCCAGCTCAAAGATTACAATTTATGTAAATCTCGCTGCTGATTATGCTGATAATTGGACACTGGATGATAAGGCTCTTGAATCAGATCCGACCAAGGCAACCTTCTATCTGAATAAGATTCTGGATGCAGGGGCTACCTCTGACAAACTGATTGACAGTGTGACGTTTGCTGATACAGTAACGGCAAGAGATTATAAGAATCTTACCTTTGATCTGAACGTTGCGCTTGATTCTGCTCAGATTACTTACGGTGATGATCAGAAGACAATTCAGACAGATGCAGTGACAGCAACAGGTTCTGCATTTAAGATGAAGCCGGTACTCCAGACGCCTACAGATATTAATACAGTCATTCGTTGGGATATGATACCTGCTACTACGCCTACTAATCCGTAATTGATTTGATTACTGCCGCAAGCGGCGAAGGGCTGCGGGCAGGTGAAATGACCATCGACAGAGTTGTCCATCCGGTGTTGACCGGGAGGACGCACAGAAAAAGATAAAGGAGGCGCTGCCGATGTACAGACGGGCGTACAAGTTCATACCCGTGCTGCTTGCGGCAGCGCTGATTTTCAGTACGAACATCACTGCGTTTGCCGCAAAGCTGAAGGTCGGTTCCATTGCTGGACTGCCTGAAAAGCTGGTTGTACTGGACGATAACGGCAATTCCGTCAGCGAAAACGGTGAATACTTCTTTGAAGTAGATAATATGCGCTCTGGAGAGCTGTATACCAAAAAAATTCAGATTATGAACCTGCGGGAGGATGCCAGCTATCATATCTATATGACGGCACAGGGTATTTCCAGTCGGGGAGATATTGATCTGGAAAATGAATGTGAATGTGATATTTACATGGATGATGCGCTGGTCTATTACGGAAAGGTGAACGGAGCCGGCACTCCCGGGATGACGGATGAACCGCTTAACCTCGGTTTGTATCATCCGGGCGACAGCCATGTGATGACGGTTTCTGTATTCTGGAAGGATCCCGGTCACGGAGGGCTGGTGGATAACGGTGCAAGAGTAGTGGATGTCAACGGTACCTCTGTTGTCCGTGAGCGCAGTGGTAAAGATCATATCGAGGGTGAAACTATCTTCAAATGGATTTTTACAGCCGTTGTCAAGGATACACAGGGCAGCTCCGAAGAGGACGATCCCAGCGAGGTGACCAAGCCTGAAACCTCTACCGCCAGCCATGTATCTGCGCCGGATAGTCCGGGCGGCACCAGCAATGCCAGCTGTGCGACAGTTTCTCCCAGCAGAGCCGATGTGTCAGGCGGCGGTACGATTATCGACTTTGTAAAGACTGGTGATACCATCGCTATGATCGCTATCGGCATTGTTGCCGCTGCAATGGCGTTTATGGTGATACTGGTTGCCGGAAAACGCAGAAAGCTGAACAAACAAAAAAATAAATCATAGTTTTGACGCTGTATCCGCTCTTGCCGGGTACAGCGTTTTTGTAATTCCACATTGCATTAGCAGATGCGTATAACAAGTGCTAAGGACGCATATACTATAGAAAGAAAATCTCAATTGTAACAAAATTTTAATCGAAATGGTGTTGACATTTTGAGAAAAAGGTGGTACTCTATTAGTAGATTAGCACTCGGACACCGAGAGTGCTAACAGAGAGGTGGCTGAAATGGAACCGACTCAAAGAAAAATGAAGATCCTTGAAGCGGTTGTCGAAGCATATATCCGAAGCGGCGAACCTGTAGGCTCGAAATCCTTGTGCGAAAGTCTGGATTTCAGCGTATCAAGTGCAACCGTGCGTAACGATATGGCAGAGCTTTCCTCTATCGGACTTCTGGAACAGCCTCATACGTCTTCGGGGCGAATACCCACAGAGCTTGGCTACAGAATCTATGTTGATAAGCTGATGAAGCATATTCCGCTGACGAAATATGAACAGATGCAGATTGATGACGCCCTGTATGCAGGCTCGGATGCACCTGAGCATCTGCTGGAAAGTGCAGCCGCATTGCTTTCGGGAATGTCAGGCTATGCAGCAATCGCAGCCGCTCCGTCAGGAGAACAGGCAGTGATCAGGCGGATACGCTTTGTGCAGACAGGAAGATGTACGGCAATGATCGTGCTGATTACTTCAACAGGGTCTGTCAAAACCAGATTGTTCCGATGCGATTATATGATTACGAACGAATTGATCGGAATGTTCGAGAAAACGATGAATGAACGTTTCGTGGATTTAGCAGTGGCGAATGTGACACCGGCGTTTATGCAGTCAGCGGCAGCTTCCTTGGGGGAAATGTCCATGATGATGTCCAATGTGCTGCTCGCTGTGCTGGAAACCGCCAGGGAAGCAGCAGCAACCAGCGTGTCAATCAAAGGACAGTCCAATCTGTTCCTGATTCCGCAGCTGGCGTCTCCGGACGGTAAACAGGTGATGGAACTGCTGGGTCATTCGGGAAAATTGCAAAGACTGATGGCATCCGCCGAAAACAGAACCAGTGTTCTGATCGGCAGTGAGATGAATTATCCGGGGCTGGAACGTCTGAGCATCATCGTATCACGATATGCAGCCAATGAGAGATGTACCGGTATGCTGGCAGTGATCGGACCAATACGGATGTATTATCCGAAGGTAACCGCCGTGCTGGAATATACCGCAGATACCGTGGGCAGACTGCTGCGGGAATTTCTGGAAATTGACTGATACGCATTCGGTGTGCAAGAAAGGAGAATGTGTCTTGGCAAGGAAAAAAACGGCAAAGTCGGCTGCCAAAGCCGATACTACGGCTGCCGTAAAAGAAACCAAAGAGGAAACCGTGACAAAGGCAGAATACGATAAACTGAAACAGGAATACGATACACAAAAAGAACAGTTTCTGAGAATGGCGGCCGAGTATGATAACTTCCGTAAAAGAACGGAAAAGGAAAAGCTGTCTACCTTTGATAATGCGGTGGCTACTACGGTAGAGGCGTTTTTACCTGTCGCAGATAATTTTGCCCTTGCTGTTGCATCCAGTGCGGATGCGGGCGAGGAGTTTAAAAAGGGTCTGGAAATGATACAGAAGCAGCTGGATAACGCCTTTAAACAGCTGGATATCGAGGAATTCGGTGAAAGAGGCGAGGAATTCGATCCCAAGCTGCATAATGCCGTCCAGAGAGTGGATGACGATGAACTGGAGGAGGATTATATCGTTTCTGTTTACCAGAAGGGATACCGGATCCACGATAAAATTATCAGACACGCAATGGTAACGGTGGCTAACTGATGCGCCGTACCGATCAGCAACAGCTCACAACGGACAATAGTCTGAAAAAATATGAAATAAAATGATTTGGAGGAATGAATTATGGCAAAGACAATTGGTATTGACCTTGGTACAACAAACTCATGTGTAGCAGTAATCGAAGGCGGCGAGCCTGTTGTAATCGCAAATGCAGAGGGTTCCAGAACAACCCCTTCTGTTGTCGCATTTGCAAAGAATGGTGAAAGACTGGTGGGGCAGGTTGCAAAGCGTCAGGCTGTATCCAACCCCGATAATACCATCGCTTCTATCAAAAGAGAGATGGGTACTGCTCACAAGGTAAAGGTTAACGGTAAGGAATATACTCCTCAGGAGATTTCTGCTATGATTCTGACAAAGCTCAAGAAGGATGCTGAATCCTACTTGGGCGAAACAGTAACACAGGCTGTTATCACTGTACCGGCTTACTTTACAGACGCACAGCGTCAGGCTACAAAGGATGCAGGCAAGATCGCAGGTCTGGATGTAAAGAGAATTATCAACGAGCCGACGGCTGCTGCACTTTCCTATGGTGTGGATAAGGAAAATGACCAGAAAATTATGGTATATGACCTTGGCGGCGGTACCTTCGATGTATCTATCATTGAGATGGGTGACGGCGTTCAGGAAGTACTGGCTACTGCTGGTAATAACCACCTGGGCGGTGATGATTTTGACCAGAAGATCATTGACTGGCTGGTACAGAGCTTCAAGAATGATTTCGGTATCGACCTTTCAGGTGATAAGACCGCTATGCAGCGTCTGAAGGATGAGGCAGAAAAGGCTAAGATTGAGCT
>CACZSU010000262.1 GCA_902783855.1 uncultured Ruminococcus sp. | reverse complement strand
TAATCAAAAGGACTATGCGAAATCATCTATAACGGTTTATACACCCGAAAAATTCATAGAAATACTCGAACAAAACGAATGAGATACAGCACATCACGTTTCATGCATGGTGTGCTTTTTCAGCTTTTATAGCTTATGATCTCTCCATCATCCGAAACAGTACAAAGTGCCACACAATTCAATTCCTTTATGAGCGACACAGCAGCATCTGAATAATTAATACTTCTGATTGTTCTGATAATGGGCGATTTATTTCTTTTATCCTTTCCGAGATTGATGCAGGATGTTATCACCTTGTAGAATGATACCGTAAAAACCTCCGAAGGCTTCCGCTTTCGGAGGTTCATTTTTATTTTGATGTTGTATAGGTTGTTTTACCATTCCGACAGGTCACTACAATCGTCCCGTCCAGATCAGTCCGCAGGAACATACACCCGTCAGCACGGATTCGTTCCACACAGGCTCTCCCGGGAAACCATTTCATATCTCTGCCCACGGAAATCACCGTACAATCAGGCTTTACCGCACGCAGAAATGCATCTGAAGAAGCCGTGTTTGCTCCGTGACAACCCGCTGCAAGCAGGTCAGAGCGCAGCTCCTGTCCGGACTGTAACAGCTTTCGTTCTGTTGTTGTCGTCGCATCACCTGTACACAGACACGAAAACGACCCGCACTCTATGCGTACAACCAGAGAATTGTCCTGTTCTTTTTCAGCCTTTTTGTCAGGCGACAGCACACAAAGCCGCATATCCTCCAGCTGGTAATTCCCCACTGCCGGTGATTGTACCGGAATGGAAAGCGATCCGATCGTATCTTCAAATGTGCTTTCATCCTCACTTTGCCGGGCTGACGGGTGACGGCAGAAATCACTGACCCATACCTTGCCAATGGGAAACCGCTGCGCAATGGATGCAAAATCGCCGATATGCTCTCCGGATGTATTGGTCAGTATCAGAAGATCAATCTGTCTGACGTCTGCCTTTTGCAGATATCCGGCTGTTTTTCCATGCAGCGAATAGGGTCCTGTATCTATCAGCACCGTCGCCTTGGGAGATTCTATCAGCATACTGCTGCCAAATCCAACGTCAATTACATGACACCTGACTGCATCCGGTTCCTTCGGTCTGGATGCATCCTGCACATATTCCTCATATGCCAGCACAGATGTGATTATCAGCACTAACAGCAGCAGCAAACTCAACTCATATCGCCTGCGGCGCTGCTTCTCTATAGCCCTGAACTTACTGGAATACTTCATTTACTCTGCTGTTTTACAGATGGTAACGTCAATGATGCGCTGATCCTCAACGTTGCCGACAGTGACAGACAATTCTTTATAACGAAAGGCCGAGCCTTTTTCCGGAATGTCGCCGATCTGCTCAATTACCCAGCCGCCAACGGATTTACTGTCGGAATGCAGGTATCTGTCATCCTCATCAAACAGCTCCAGCATATCATCAATATGCATATCTCCGCTGATCTCATATGTATTGTCAGACACCTTCTTATACTTATGCTCGATTTCCTCATCCTCGTCCCAGATATCGCCTACAATCTGCTCCAGTAAATCCTCCATTGTCACAATGCCCAGCGTTCCGCCGTAATCATCTGTCACTACCGCAAAATGCAGCTTCTTATGCTTGAAATCCGCCAGCAGTGCTGATAGCTTTTTACTTCTGTAAATAAAATAAGCAGGCTGTATCAGCTTTTCCACATCCGGCTTTTCACTGACAAGCAACGCTTCCAGAAAATCACGTGAATGCAGAACACCAACGATATTATCAATATTATCTTTATATACCGGTATCCTGGAATATCGCTCGGTTACAATGATTTCCTTGATCTTATCAATATCATCGTCAATATTCACGGCTGTCATATCTACTCTCGGCGTCAGAATATCATAGGCAGTTTTCTCGTCAAATTCCAGCGCAGACTGTACCAGCTCGCTTTCCTGCTCCTCCAGTACGCCTTCCTCCTCAATACTCTCCACAATATATTTCAGTTCGTCCTCTGTTACAGACGGACTTTTCTGTTTATTTCTGCTGGATATCCTTTTGACCAGATCCGTCAGCTTCAACAGCAGGAAAGTCACCGGCGTCAGTACCACCATCAGAAAACGCAGAATTCCGGCAAAGCTCATGCAGATTTTTTCACTGTTATCAATAGCAATATTTTTCGGCAGTACCTCACCGCAGATCAGTACGACAATCGTTAATACAACTGTGCTCATCAGCGTACCCATTGCATCCCCAAGAAAAGACACAAACAACAGCGTTGCCAGTGCCGAGCTTGCAATATTCACAATATTATTGCCAACCAGTATCGTTGACAATGCCTTGTCATAATGCTCCACGATATATAGTGCTTTTGCAGCTTTTTTATTCCCGTTTTCTGCATAGTTTTTCAGACGAATCTTACTGACCGATGAAAATGCCGTTTCGGTCGATGAAAAAAACGCCGAAAACATGATCAATACCGCTATTAAGGCTATCATAAGCCATGAATCCAAATCAATCACTCCATCATTTTATCTTCCTCTGCACCCTCTTTCAGGTACAGTACAGTATATTATATAATCTTTCAACACCTGTATTATTCTGAATTGGAATTATAATTCAACTTTATCCGATTCTCTGCGAATAGCACGGATACAATCTTCAAAATCTCCGCGCACCAGCCTTGCAGGAACAGCGATCATCAGATTAAACGGCAGATCAAAATCCTCCACCATATAACCGTCTGTATCTTCTGCACCGAGCTTTTCTCTCAGACTGCGCATATCGTCCGCATAACAAAATATCCGTTTACCCATTGCGTAAGCATAACCAATCTCGAAAGCAGTACCACTGTCTGGTTCATTGCCCCGGAAGGGATTGATATTTGCCGCTACAGCATCACACGCCCGTATCAGAGCAGTGTTAGCTTCAAAGATTTCCTCTGCTGTCCGGCAAACCTGATCCAGTGGATACAAGCCTTCCATATCATACATCCTGCACAGCTGTTTCATACGTTCTCCACGCTCTGCTGCGTCATATGCAAACACATCAGAACCTGCAAGATAAATCTTCATAATCTCATCATCCACCCATCATCTTTTTAAAACAGTATACTCCATTTTCAGTCATATTGCAAGCGGCGCCGAGCCGCCGCTCCCTATACGCGTCAGTCGCTGCGCTTACGCTCCGCTCTGGTTATAGCTTGAACGAATTCGCACCCGCGGAATGCATTCAGATGC
>CACZSU010000261.1 GCA_902783855.1 uncultured Ruminococcus sp. | reverse complement strand
GCGGACGAGCTTTCCCATACTGAAACGGCAGCAGAAGAACCCAAGGCTGTCAATGCGGACGAGCTTTCCCATACTGAAACGGCAGCAAAAGAACCCAAGGCTGTCAAAGCAGACGAGCTTTCCCATGCTGAAACTGCAGCGGAAGAACCCAAGGCTGTCAAAACGGACGAGCTTTCCCATACAGCAGCAGAAGCAAAGCAGCCTGTACCGAAAAAGGTGGATGAACTGTCCCATACAACGGTAAAGGAAAAGCAGCCCAGACCCAGGAGGGAAGATGAGCTTTCTCATCATACCACGGCACCGCAAAAAAGAGAAACAGCGGATGATCTGCCGGGAGGAAAGGGAATTAAGATTGACCCATGGGTACCGGAGCAGAAAAAACAAAGAAAACCACGATCCGGAAATGTGGTTTATCGTACTACGGAGCCGTCACCGTTCGTCGTAATGGCTGGCAAGTTTACAGGCACTCTGCAGGCTGAGTATGAAAGAACCCGCTCTATCCGCAGCGGAAAACCGCCTGTACCGCCTGCACCGCCTGTCAGTCAACGCCCTGCCGAGCCGAAGCGGCCGGCGCAGCCCCGCCGGGAAAAACCAGCGGCGGCTGACACACCCTCTGCTGAGAAGGCGGCAGTAGGTGTAGCTAAAGCACCATCATCCAGAACGGAAAAACCCCGTAAGCCAAAGCAGACGGCTGCCAAAAAAGGGACAAAGCCTGCCGAAAAGACAAAAACAGAAAAAAAGAAATTCAGAATCAGAGATATTTTCGATTATGAGGGCGACCGGTTTGATGAGGAAGAAGAAGAAGAACAGGTAAAGCCTGAAATCGCTGATTATACCAAGGCAGAGGACGCTAATGAAATAAAAGGCGATATCAGCGAAAATTTCCGTAAAGTTTTTGTCCGTACAGCCATACTAAGTCTTACCTGTCTGGCATCTGTTGTAACCGCAGTGATTGCAAAGACAATGCCATGGGTATTCCTGAATATGCTGCGTAACGGATGGCTGGTTTATTCGGCGATCATGTTCCTGCTGTTCCTTGTATCGGTATTTATTTCCCGTTATCCGATCTTCAACGGTTTTGCACCGCTGAAAAAATTCAGGGGCAACAGTGATACACCGATTTCTGTGGCATCCTTTGCTGTGGCAGTGCAGTCGATTGTGTCACTGTTCCAGCAGAATGTATTCCTGAACGAAACATATCATATCTATGTGCCGCTGCTGATTCTGGCATTGCTGCTCAATAGCCTGGGCAAGCTGCTGATTATCCGCAGAACCTCCGAAAATTTCCGGTTTCTGCGCATCGATGCGGCAAAATATGCCGGCAAAATCTATACTAAAACGGAAAATGCGGAACGCTTTGTCAGCGGACTTCCTTCCCGTAAACCGATTATCGCTTATAGTAAATTTTCGGGCTTTATGAGCAATTTCCTGCAGCTTTCCTATGCCGCTGATCCTGTGGAGGAGCTGTCAGCTATTTTTGCGCCCCTGAGCGCAGCGCTTTCACTGACAGGTGCTGTACTGTATGGTATCGTTTCCGGTGATCTGGTGGGAGGAATTTCCTTCCTTGCGCTTGCATCCTGTATCACGTTGCCGATGTGCAGCCTGCTGGCAATCAATATCCCGATGCTGAATCTGTGTGCCAATGCCAATAAGCACGGCGCCATGATCGTCGGCTATGAGGCTGTCAAGCAGTTCAGCGATACCAATACCATTATGTTTGAATCCTCCGACCTTTATCCCAAGGGCAGCATTGTCCTCAGCGGTATCAAAACCATTAACGAAAGCAAGGTGCAGGAGGCAATTTCAGCCGGTGCATCCATGACATTTGCCGTAAATAGTCCGCTGACCCATGTGTTTGAAACCATCGTGCGGCAGTCGCGGTATGATCTGCCTGAATATGAAAGTGTTTCCTATGATGATGAAATGGGTTTGTCCGGTTGGTGTAACGGCAGCCGTATCCTGATCGGAACCAGAGCATTGTTTGAAAAGCATAATATCATGCTGCCCGATGAATCGGTGGAAGAAAGATACCATAAGCGGGGTAATGAGATCATCTATATTTCTGTGGGCGGCGAGCTGGCAGTGATGCTGATCCTGACCTATAAGGCGGACAGGGCAATTGCCAATGCGCTCAAGGACCTGGAGGACAGCGGCGTAAACTTTGTGGTCAGAACCATTGACCCGATCGTTACCCAGAAGCATATCGCTGAGAAATTCGGACTGTATGCGAAATATATTAAGGTATTGCCGACACCCTTGGGGCAGATTTGCCATGAGGAGCTGAAAGGCAAGGAAAAAACATCCAGAGCTTATCTGGTCACCAACGGCAAGCTGTCATCCTTTGCAGCGGCTGTGGCAGGCTGTATACGCATCAAATCGACCGTTACCATTGCCAAAATCGTACAATATCTGGCAATTATTATCGGATTTATTCTGGTGACTGTTATTTCGTTCGTATCGGGCTTTGCTAAGCTGGGCAGCGTGGAACTGCTGTTGTATACAGGCTTCTGGTGTGCGGCAATGATTGTGGTGGCAATTGCAGCCCGCAGATTGTCGTGATTATTATCGGAACGTGTCATAAAAGAAGGGACAGGGTGAAACATGAAAGTAGCGCCATCACTTTTAAGCTGTGATTTTTCGCAAATGGGTAATGAGATTGTCCGTATTGATCAGGCAGGCGCCGATATGGTGCATCTGGACGTCATGGACGGTCATTTTGTGCCGAATCTGACCATCGGACCGGCAATTGTCAAGGCGCTTCGTCCATACACGAAGCTGCCGTTTGATGTGCATCTGATGATTACTGATCCGCTTGACTATATTGACAGCTTTGCGGATGCAGGAGCAGATATCATCACCTTCCATCTGGAGGCGGATTCTGACCTCGACAGAACGATTGAAAAAATCAGGGAACGGGGTGTGAAGCCGGGAGTTGTTATCAAGCCTGCTACACCTGCTGAGGCAGTTTTCCCGTATCTTGACCGGGTCTATATGGTGTTGGTAATGACAGTAGAACCCGGATTCGGCGGTCAGTCATTTATGGCGGATATGATGCCCAAGGTCAAGGCTATCCGTGAGGAGATAAGCAGACGGCAGCTGGATGTTCTGATTGAGGTTGACGGCGGTGTATCAGCGAAGAATATTGATATTGTTACAGAAGCCGGCGCCGATGTGAGTGTATCGGGCACAGGTGTATTTAAAGCAGACGACACTGCTGCAGCTATCCGTTACCTGCAGGGATTTCGTGCAGAATAATACAGAATCAGTGAAGCATTCCGGAAGGAAACTTCACTGATTTTTTTTCCCGAAGGCTGAGCTGAGTGTCCCGAGCGCATCATAGCGGCAAAGTACGGTTCCCGATTCTATAACGGCGGCAGCAAAGAATCTGCCCCTTGCAATCTGATCGCAGTATTCGCTCAGCAAGGCATAACAGCGGGAGTAGCGGAACAGGCGGGGAATAACAAGGCGATAACAGGCAGCATCCCTGGTCAGGATGCTGCTGTGCGGCTGCACGGATTCCTGTTTCAGGACAAGGACACAGGCTATCAGAGGTTCTGCTTGCCGGAACGAAAAGGTATAGGTATCGCTGCGTTCCTTCAGCCGGAAACGTCCTTTTCTGGCAGTATGGTGCAAAGTGATCAGAAACAAGCAGCCTCTGTCATAGCGTGATGCTTCGATACGCAGACGTTTATTTCTGAGTGAAATGCCGGTTGATTGTTCTGCCGCAGAGAGCAGGTGGCGTACAAGCTGCTGATCAGCGTCTGTTTGCGAAGTAAGCCGTGTATATCTTTCATACAGTTCGTCATCGCACATAGAGATCAGGATTCTGAATTCATCAAGTTGTTGTATATGCATATTGAATACCCTCCGATAATAATTGCTTATACTACCATCATATTAAACATTCTCCCTTTTTGCAATGCAAAATTATTCCCAGCCGGCGGCAGCGTGACGCTGCACCCTATACGCGGCTCCGAGCCGGCGCTCCCTATACGCGTCAGTCGCTACACTACGTTCCGCTCTGGTTAAGGCTTGTATTCCTTTACACCCGCAGAATGCATTCAATTGCACATGGCTTTTACGCAGCTCATTTTGGTTGGAAGCCATGTTTGCCAACTTAAAAAAACGAATTTTGCTTCTTATTATAGTATCGGGATGCATACACCAGCCCGCCAAATAACAGCAGAACCGCTATAAACCAAAACCAGACTTAGCGAATAGACTAACTCCTGCTACTGTAAAGCACCCTCTGAAATGATGTAAGCGAGGACGCCCCGGCGGTATGGCGCCGGGGCACCGCAGCGTGACTGGGCGCAGAAAACAGTCCGTCTATCGTCCTTTAGGACAATAGGCGGACGGAAATCCAGCAGGGAGTTAAGGAAGGGAGTTTTCCAAAGGGGGGAACCTTAAGAGGGCGCAAGCCCTCTTGTGGTTCCCACCTTTGGTCTACCAACTAGTGATTGTCATAATAGCATGACCGGCGAATGCCGATACAAAAGCTGCGGGGC
>CACZSU010000260.1 GCA_902783855.1 uncultured Ruminococcus sp. | reverse complement strand
TTTTTCGGGTAACACCCCTCATAAGTCCATTAAAAATCCGTATCAGTTGACCTTTTATAGTCAAATTTCAGGATATGCCGCCTGTTAGCGAAGAATCTTTTACATTACACATTGTACATTGACAAAGTGACAGCAGATATGGTATAATACTACCAGCGCAGGTATCGTATAGAGGTAGTACATCAGCTTCCCAAGCTGAGTGGGCGGGTTCGATTCCCGTTACCTGCTGTTGAAAATGCCCGCATGAATGCTGAAATGTCAGTGCTCATGCGGGTTTATTATATCCGGAAGAATGAGGAATCAGGAGTAATGAGGAATTAGGAATTAGGAGTGAGGAATTAGGAATGAAGGTACTTCGCCAAATTTCGTTTTGGCGGCTAAGATAATTGAAAATCTGACGGCAGAGTGATATAATAGAGTAAAATCCGGTAATCTCTCTGCCCCACACATACTACCTTGCTAAAGATGGAAAATGAAAGCTGCCGCCCAGACTCTTTGCTTTGAACTCAAGCAGCTATTATTATTATTTATTCACTATTCATTATTCACTATTCTTTTCATTGGAGGAAGATGTCATGACACAATTACAAATCAGCTGTAAAAGCTGCGGCAAATCTATCCGGATGGAGGTCGACCTCAACAATATGCCCAGGTTCTGCCCCTTCTGCGCTAACGCTTTTAACAATGAAATGCAGGAAACTCCTGCACAACAAGCATCTGAAAGCACTGCCCCATCCCCCGCTCCGCAAAAACAGCCTTCCCCTGCCCCCACTCCACCAAAACAGCCTTCCGATAAAAAACAAATGAAAAATGTGGTTTTCTGTAACAAGAATAAATACCCATGCTGCGTGGGGGATATTCCGGAGGGCTACTCTCCTTCCGGAAGGCTCGAAAACTTCCCGGATAATGCGGATACACCCATCCTTGTCTGGGCGTCTGCCAATGATAACACCGGTCGCCAGATGTTCTGCCGCTATGCCAAAAATCATTTTTACCCCAAGGCTGCCATGCCCCCCAACACCCGCTTTATGCCCTTTGACGAATATCTGGATAACTATGCTATACAGCTGCTGGGCAAAAATCAACTGCGCCTTTGCAAGCGGTATCCCCTCTCTGCTAAAGAGGAACAGAGTATCCGCAATGCGCTCGACCAGGACAGCCAATTAGTGAAGTCCAAAAGCCGGGGCGATATGCTCCAGATCGTGATTCAGGGATTGTACGGCGGCGGCGGCGCTAAACTCTATAGCGCTGTCCGCAACGGCAAAACCCAGTACCTGCTGCTTTATGCGCTGATTTACGGTATGGAACAAGGCAGCTACAGCCCTATGACAAGAGCTATGTATGCCAAAAATATGCAGAACCTCCAGCAGATGCAGATGATGACCGGGCGCAGCTTCGTTCTGCCGCCTGATCCCGCTATGCAGAACGCTATGGCGCCTATTGATGTGAACCCCTCTGTCCCCTTCGGTCAGCACAGTACAGCCGGTCTGAATGAAGCCGTCCTTTTCTGGAGAATCGCTCCCTTCGGCGGATTCCTTTCGCCTGAAATGCCCACGGAAACCGAATACAAACAGTTCCTTCATTTTGTACATTCTATCTCCATTCACAGACTGGTGCAGAATCAGATTAACGAATTCCAGAGAAGCTATATGCAGCGCACTATACAAGACCAGAATACCGCCTTCCAGATCGGTCAGCAGATGATACGTGACAGACAAAAAAGCTGGGACAGACAGCAGGGTATTATGCGGGACCTTAACGATCATCGTGACAGAATCAGCGCTGAAATGCGGGAGTCTGCCAATGCGGATTTCGATCACCGCTCCAGACTCCAGCATGAATCTATGATGGGCGTCAATACCTTCGGACGCACAGACGGCTCTACAGTGGAATATTCTGTCAATGCTGACAGGGTTTTCCAGCATAACAACGATCCCGATCTGACGGTGGGCGTCAGCGGTACCGTGGACCCGCCTCCTATGGACTGGACAGAGCTTGAAAAGCTGAAATAATCCCCCTTTACGTCCTGCGCCTGAATGGAAAGCACCCATTCCCGTCACTGTCATACAATATATACCTTTTACATAAAACAATGGAAAATCTGTCAGATTCTGTTGACTATCATGGATTCTGACATTATAATAGAAATATATGGTTATGCATTTTTGCATTAATCTGATTTCATTATGAGAACGGAGGAATTTTTGTGATATGTATGTACTGCGGTTTTGAATATCAGGACGGGGTTAAGTTCTGCCCCTCCTGCGGTAAAAAAACCGTTATCCCGCCTATGCCTGCCTCTGAAAACCAGGAGCAGACCATTACCTGCTCCGGCTGCGGCAAGCAAATCAAAAAGGGGATTAAATTCTGTAATTTCTGCGGATGCAAGGTGCAGGAAAATACACCCCCTGCTCCCGCTGAAAACAATGACCCAAAAAATGCCGGCTCTGAGGATACCATTACCTGCTCCGGCTGCGGCAAGCAAATCAAAAAGGGGATCAAATTCTGTAATTTCTGCGGACTCAAGGTGCAGGAAAATGCTCCCGCTGCTCCCGCTGAAAAAAATAACCCGAAAAATGCCGGCTCTGAGGATACCATTACCTGCTCAAACTGCGGCAAACAGGTCAGAAAGGGTATTAAATTCTGTAATTTCTGCGGCTATAAAATAAAGGATGCAGTTCCCGACAAAAAGCCCGGTCTTTTCTCCGGGCTGCCGGTGGTTCCCACAGCTGATCAGCATTCGGACAAACAAACAACCGTCAGCCCTGACGAAAACAGTACCGACAGAAAAATAGCAGATGCTGTTGCAAAAGAAGAAGCAAAGCCGGATAAGAAAGATGCTGTCAATGCGGATGACAGCCGTATCTGTTCCTGCGGCGGCGTCCTGAAGCCCGGCGCTAAGTTCTGCCCGAAGTGCGGCAAGAAATATACCGGCACAACCGATGCAAAACCGGATACGGCACCGGCTGACGCCCTCTCTGAGGAAAAAACAGAGCAGCTGGACAAACCCGGAGATGCTGAACCCTCCACCGAAGTCCTGCCGACCGTCACCCTTGACGCCGACAGCCCCGAAAGGAAGCTGGTGGACGAGTTCCTCAAGGAAGAAGCCGAAAAAAACAAACAGCCGGACAATGCCCCTGCTGAGCCGGTAACTCCTGAAATGCTGCCCACTGTCACCCTTGACGCCAACAGCCCCGAAAGAAAGCTGGTGGACGAGTTCCTCAAACAAGAAGCCGAAAAAAACAAGGATGATTCAGGCGACATACAGATCTGCTCCTGCGGCAATAAGCTGAAACCAGGCGCTAAATTCTGCCCGAAGTGCGGCAAAAAGGTGGGAGAAAAAGCAGAAGAAAAAACAACGACCCTGCCTGAAATCAAAGCAGCGATTCCGTCCTCCGAAATGGAGCCGACCGTCACTCTCGCTGCGGACAGCGAAGAACGCAAAATGGTAGACGCCTTCCTGAAAGAAGAAGCCGGAAAGGAAAAGCAAAACACCCCCGCACCGGATGCCCCAGTCATCTGTTCCTGCGGCAACAAGCTGAATCCGGGCGCTAAGTTCTGTACGAAATGCGGAAAGAAGATAGGAGATTCCTCCTCAGCTCCCGCTGCGCCCATCCCCTCTACCTCTACTGTTTCCATCCCTGTCAGCACTGAACAGCAGGGGTTTGCAGCCAGCGCTCCGGCTGCTCCCAGAAAGCCGCTTTCCAAAAAGGCAAAAATTATTATCGCAAGCTGCGGCGCCGGTCTGCTGGTACTGCTGACGATCATTATTATTCTGGTTAACGCTACGCCTACCATTCACCTCAGCGAATACATAACAATGGAATATGAGGGCTACAGCGGCTACGGCACCATGAAAGCCTCCTTTGATGCTGACCGGTTCCGTGCCGACTGGATGGGCAAGCTGCGCTACCAGTCCTTCTCGATGGATGTTCCCAGTCATTATTATGACTTTACGGTTGACCCGTCCGAAACCATTCTTTCCTCCGTCAGACATTCCTACAGCTTCGACAAATCCAGCAGCCTGTCCAATGATGACAAGATCAAGCTGCACTGGAGCCTGGATCAGACAAAATATTATCTCGAAAAAGCAATCAAGGTCAATATTGATACTGCCGATACGGAATTTACTGTAGCTAATCTGAAAACTATCGGCTCCTTCGATCCCTTCGGCGGTCTGACCATCCGTTACACCGGCTATAACGGCAACGGTGTACCCGAAATCGGAAGCTCCAATTATTCTCTGGTTTACAGCTTCGACAAAACCTCCGGTCTGAAAAACGGTGATACACTCCATGTAACAGTTTCCTCTCCTTATGGTGACGACCTGGCAAAATACTGTGCTTCCTCCATGGGCGCTGTTCCCTCCTCTACCGGCAAGGATTATATTGTAGAAGGTCTGCCCGAAATGCAGGGCTTTGATCCGTTTGAAGGCATCTCCGTCACTTTTGAGGGCGTTGCTCCTGACGGCAAGGCTGTCCTCAATAACGACAGCAACAAGAATCTGCGCTATGAGCTGGACAAAAAGGAAGGTCTCAGCAACGGCGACAAGGTAACCGTCACTGTCACTGCTCCCTATGGCGAAGATCTGGAAAGCTATTGCAAGGAGAACTATGAAGCCAAGCCCAACGCTACTACCAAGGTGTTTACTGTCAATACCCTGGGTAAATATATCACGGCAATTGACGAGCTGCCTGCCGCTACTCTTGAAACCCTCAAAACCGAAAGCAAAGACCGCATTGAATCGGATATTACCGATGATGTGGAGTCAGTTGAGAAAATTGACTATGAGGGCATGATCATGCTGAATCTCAAGGACGGCAAAAACTCCAAGAGCAAGGACAACTGGAACGCTTCCTCTGACCATGACCATATGCTGTTCCTGGTCTATAAGGTGACTGCCAGAATTAAGGACAGAGATGACAAGAATATGTCCTATTCATACTGGACAGCCTGCCGCTTCAATGATATTACCCTCCTGCCTGACGGCAGCTGCGATGTTGATACCAATGAAATCGTTATTCCGGGCGATACCGTTTCTTCGGAAAAATCATACAAATCCTTCAGAGGCTATGAATCCTATGACCAGCTGTTCAAAAAGATCGTCAATACCCGCCTGACTGACTATAAGTACGAAACCAAAACAAGCGATTCCGAACAGTCCTCCGGGTCTTCTCAGGCTTCTCAGGTAAGCACGGCTTCCTCTGAACCGGTCAGCCAGCCCTCCCAGATCAGCTCTGATACCTCTGAAACCAGCGCTGACACCTCTCAGTCAAGCACTCAGGAATCCTCAGCAGAAACAACCTCTGCTGCTGAATCTTCCCAGATCAGCTCCGCAGCATAACCCGATCTAAAGCTCAGTTCAGCTACTGACTACAGCATCGGGATGCATACACCAGCCCGCCAATTAAAAGCAAAACCGCTATAAAACAAAATTAAACTTAGCGAACAAACTTCCCCATACTACAGTAAAGTACCCTCTGAAATGAGGTAAGGCGCCGAGCCGGCG
>CACZSU010000259.1 GCA_902783855.1 uncultured Ruminococcus sp. | reverse complement strand
GCTGCTTATGGTGTCAGTCAAGCTGATTTCGTTTCTAAAATGCAGATTTCATTGAAAGAAACTGCAGAAACAGAGTATTGGCTCAGACTACTCGTAATGTCAGGATATATTGATGAAGCACAGGGCAATTCAATGATAAACGATTGTCTTGAAATAAAAAGAATACTGATTGCTTCTTTAAAAACAGCAAAAGACAAGAAACAGTAATTGGATGAGTTCAAATCCCGATCTGCACTTGTAGAAATATCTGTTTCGGTACCTTTAGAAATTGCATGACCGCACAGAATGTTTGCGTCCGACTATTGTCGGGCGTATTTTTCTTGCAAAGCCGGTTCCATCAACTGCTTTTAGAATGCTTGATCAAAATGAAATAAGGCTGTGGATTGACATTTATGATCGGTAGGGGTTATAATTGTATTTGGAAATACAGAGAAAGGAGTATTTTTATGCTCACAAGATTAGAAATAGAAATATGTATAAAAAGCCTTCTTGCTCGCTATCATGCAGAATATGCATTGCTGTTTGGCTCTTATGCCAGAGGAGAGGAAACACCTGATTCTGATATAGATATTGTTGTTTTCGGTGGAAAGAATTTTAAAAAATCGAATATTTTTGCATTTGCGGAAGATTTGCGTGAAGCACTCGGCATCAATGCTGATGTTTTTGAAATAAGTGAGGTAAATGAAGGAACACCCTTTTATGATAATATTATGAGAGAAGGAGTGAAAATTGCTTGAAGATTTCTGATAAAGAACGTATTAAAAAGATCATCCATATCTGGACTTCACTAAAAAAACAATTGACGGAGCATAGTATCACACGGGAATTGCTTTTGAATGATGAGTTTTCTCAATGGGCTGTCACAACACCTCTGTATAATATCGGTGAACAGGTTTATATGCTTACATCTGGTTTTAAGAAGAAATATCCGGATATTCCGTGGAGTGTTGTGTCTGGCATAAGACATAGGCTGGTTCATGATTATGATGGAATAAACTGGTCGATCATTGCAGATGTTGTATTTAACGAAATGGATGATTTTATTGCATCTGTTGAAGCTCTGACAGATTGAGGAATTTCTTGTGATTATTTGTTTGATTTCGGATCAGAGAATATCCGAGCAAAATATTTTTTTGGTACCTTTAAAAAGCGGCGAGCCGCTGTATCTGATTTGCGTCCGACTTTTGTCGGGCGTATTTTTCTTGCAAAGCCGGTTCTATCAACTGCTTTTAGCCTGTATCAATCTATCATTGTTAACAGATTATTAAAGATTTCCCGCTGATATATTGGATTTGGAAATTAATGTAATCGTGTTGATTTTTAGTGGTAGGTATGGTATTCTATTATACAGAAAATATTCTATAAAAAAAGAACAGGAGTACTAACATGGACGAGAAGTATAATGGAAACGATCAGACAGGTGCAAATGTATTTCCGTCAGCACCCTATCCGGACAACACAAATCCATATGGCGGCTATAATCCTGCTCAGCCTTATAATAATGCTGGTAATCAGAATTATGACGGCGCTGGAGTGAATGGTACCTATAGCAGTACCCCCGGAACGAACTCTTACGGCACAGCACCGGGCTATAATGGCTACGGCAGTACACTAGGTACAAATCCTTACGGTACAGCACCGGGCTATAATGGCTACGGCAGTACACCTGGTACAAATTCTTACGGCACAGCACCGGGCTATAATGGCTACGGCAGTACAACGGGTACGAATTCTTACGGCACAGTGCCGGACAACAACGCCTACGGCAGTACAACGGGTACGAATTCTTACGGCACAGCGCCGGACAACAACGCCTACGGTAGTACACCTGGTACAAATTCTTACGGCACAGCACCGGACAACAATGCCTATAGCAGTACACCGGGTACGAATTCTTACGGCACAGCACCGGACAACAATGCCTATAGCAGTACACCGGGTACAAATTCTTACGGCACAGCGCCAGTTAATAATGCATATAGCAGCGCACCGGGTAATAATACATTTGGCAGCAGCCAGAACGCTGCGCCTTACGGTGGTTCTTTTACCAATAATGAGCCGGGATATGATCCGAATGCACCATTGTATGATCCTGCGGCGGATGCTTATGATCCTAATGCGCCCTTATATCATCCGGAGCCTTCCTATGCAGCTGCGGGAGCTATGACGCAGACAAAGCCTAAGGTGAATCTGACCATACCGATTGTGATTATTCTGGCAATTGTACTGGGTGTTGTTCTGTTTATGGTGAATTCACAGAAAAGAGATATCAAGTCCTTTATAGAAACCCGTGAGGGTAAAATGGAAATGTCTTCTATGACAAAAGCCGCAGATGATCATTCAGGTGAATATGAGATTAACGCTTATGCTAATGAAAATGCCCAGCTGGTGCTGGAATTCAAATATAAGCAGTTCATTGATTTGTCCTACGTGGAAAAGGCCGAAATGGAAAGGGTTATGGATGATTATGTGAAGAAAAATATGTCACAGGTGACCAAGGCGATTGATGAAATGAAGGACAGATATCATGTAGAGGATTTCTCCGTTGTCTATAAGTTCATTAATTCTAATGGCAATCTGCTTTATCAGTGCGAGATTTTCTCGTCGGAGCACAATGCGCCGGCATTATCTTCTGCAGCCGCATCCTCTGCCGCAGCATGAAAACCAAAATAAAAATAACCCCCGGGGCAGCTGGCTCCGGGGGTTGCCTGTTATCCGGTTATATCGGACGGGGTAAAGAAATCTTTCATTTTGTCGGTGCTGATTTTGTTGATGAAGCAGGTGCCGATTTCCCGCAGGAAAATAAAGCTCAGACCATTGCCGCTGCTTTTTTTATCTCCTCTGGTTGCCTGAAGAATCTCAGACAGTGAAAACTCTGTTTCCGTAGGCATATCATATTTTTTCAGCAGGGAACGGATACGCTGGCTGGTTCCTTTTTCGGTAATGCCTTTTTCTTCAGTGATTTCCGTCAGGATCAGCGCACCCAGCGCAACGGCTTCGCCGTGAGTAATGCCGGAATAATGGTTCAGCTTTTCCAGCGCATGACCAAAGGTGTGGCCAAAATTCAGAATTGCTCTTTCGCCCGTATCCCGTTCGTCATGTTCTACAACATCCCGTTTGATGGAAACTGACTCAAAAATAATGTCATCCACAATATCGGCAGCATTTTCCTGTTCAATGCGTTCAAACAGGTTGCGGTTGCGGATACATCCGTACTTGATTACCTCGCCCATGCCGTCGTTGAAAAACTTTTTCGGCAGTGTCTGGAGTGTATCAGGGTCGATCAGTACCAGAATGGGCTGCCAGAAGGCACCAACTAAATTTTTGCCGGTAGGCAGATCAACACCTGTCTTGCCGCCGACAGAGGAATCAACCTGTGAAAGCAGGCTGGTGGGAATCTGGACAAAGTCGATTCCACGCAGATAGCTGGCAGCGGCAAATCCAGCCATATCGCCTGTCACGCCGCCGCCCAGTGCAACGATCAGATCGGTACGTGTGATATTATGCTCGTAAAAGTGTTCGTACATTTTTTCAATAGTAGAAAGCCGTTTCCTTTCCTCACCGGCTTCAAAGGTAAATACAGAGGTTTCAAAGCCGCTTTCATTCAGGGAGTTTTCCACTGCATCTGCATAGATAGGCGCAACATTGCTGTCGCTGACGATCACGGCTCTGACGGCGGCAGAAACCATGCGTATGTATGTGCCGGCGTGGTGAATAATGCCGTGTTCAATATAAATCTGGTAGGGTCGTCCTGTGCGGACATCAATTGTTTTCATTCGCCGAGTTCCTCCTTTATTTTGCGGCTTTGTGCCAGCAGGGCTTCCAGCGCGGAGCGGTCGCCGTTTGTAACAGCAGCTCTGATCTGGCTCATGTGTTGTATCATCAGGTCAATTTCTTCTGTCAGCGGCTGGCTGTTTTCGATGAAAAGTTCCGCCCAGAGCTTTTCGTTGATATGTGCCACTCTCGAAACATCACGGTAGCTTCCTGCGGAAAAGCCATTGTGATTTTTGCATACAGGACTGCGTACATACGAGCAGGCTATGACATGGGGCAGCTGAGAGGTAAAAGCAATCATCCGGTCATGCTCCTCCGGTGTACTGTAGACGACTTTGCCAAAGCCGATTTTAATAGCAAGGCGGGCGATGGTATCTACATCCTGCGGGGTGCCGGTACACGGTATAATTATACAGCTGGCATTTTGGAACAGGTCTGCTTCAGAAGCGCTGAAACCGTTTTGTTCCTTTCCTGCCATGGGATGGCAGCCGACAAAGGGAAAGCCGTATTGTCTGGATAATGCCGACAGCTCCGGACAGATATCTGATTTGATGCCGGAACTGTCAATAACAATGCAGTTTGCAGGAATCAAAGCCGCATTGTCCCGCACAAAGGAAACAGCTACCTCGGGAAAGGTGCCGAGGATCAGTAAATCAGCCTGTGCCAGAGAAGCGGTCGTTCCGATTTCGTCAATCGCACCGCAGGCAAGTGCATCCTGCAGTGGACGGGGGCTGCGGTTGATACCGATTACATGATGATCGGTATATTTTTTGATAGATTTTGCAAAAGAGCCGCCGATAATACCAAGACCGGCAATAACAATATTCATACGGTAAAAGCCTCCTGGAGCTGACGCCGGTTCTGCGGCGCAGAAAATGCAGCAGTCTGTAAAAGCGGCTGCGGGATAAAACCTGAGTTTATTATAGCATTATGCGTGACTGTTTTCAATACAATTATTTCTGTGAAAAGAAATATTGTCTGAATGCTGAACAAGGTAGAGAATAAAAACCAAAAACACGTGCAATAATTTGTCGATATTACTGATTTTTCATAAATATACATTTGAATGAATATTTATTTATTTACATTCAAACCGGAATGTGCTATAATAGGCTTGTTCCAAAGTTAAGGTTCTCCATTTTTGTGTTGATATTCCGTGTGTGTTTGTGTTTTCATTCTCTCCTTAACTTTGGAACATTTTT
>CACZSU010000258.1 GCA_902783855.1 uncultured Ruminococcus sp. | reverse complement strand
CTGCCGCAGGCAGAAGCACCGACCGAGCCGGCCAGGCGAGAAGCGGATGTCCGGTGGACATCTCTGCCGCAGGCAGAAGCACCGACCGAGCCGGCCAGGCGAGAAGGGGAAACCCTTTGTTTCCAAATAAAGGGTTTCCCCCAGGGAAGCGCTGGCAAAATTGATTTCCGTGGTTGTCAGCTGTTCGGACTTGACAACAGGGAGAGAAGAATCTATAATATAAAGTGTTGAAATGTCATTTCGCAGTGGAATGACGATTATATTTAAAGGATAAAGGCAGGTTTTTACTATGATAAGTGATGCAGTAAGCTGTGGCACACAATGCGCTCCCCAGCGTTCTCTTTTGAGAGCATTAGGCATGACAGATGAAGAAATCGCAAAACCAATGATCGGTATTGTCAGCTCATATAATGAGATTGTTCCCGGTCATATGAATATAGATAAGATCGTCAATGCGGTAAAGCAGGGTGTCGCAATGGCAGGGGGAAACCCGGTTGTATTTCCTGCAATTGCGGTCTGTGATGGTATCGCAATGGGTCATAAGGGTATGAAATATTCATTGGTTACCCGTGACCTGATCGCGGATTCTACCGAAGCAATGGCTATTGCTCATGCGTTTGATGCGTTGGTTATGGTACCAAACTGTGATAAGAATGTACCTGGTCTGCTGATGGCAGCAGCCAGACTGAATATACCCACGATTTTTGTCAGCGGTGGTCCGATGCTCGCCGGCAGAGTCAAGGGTGAAAAGAGAAGCCTTTCCAGTATGTTTGAAGCGGTTGGTTCCTATAATTCAGGAAAGATCACTGCAGAGGAACTGGATGAATTTGAGAATAAGGTATGTCCCAGCTGCGGTTCCTGCTCAGGTATGTATACAGCCAATTCGATGAACTGTCTGACGGAAGTACTTGGCATGGGTCTTCGGGGCAACGGAACCATTCCGGCGGTTTATTCCGAAAGAATCCGTCTGGCAAAGCACGCTGGTATGAAAATCATGGAGCTTCTGGAGAAAAACATCCGTCCCCGTGATATCATGACGGAGGATGCATTCAGAAACGCACTGACAATGGATATGGCGCTGGGATGCAGTACAAACAGTATGCTGCATCTGCCGGCAATTGCACATGAGTGCGGTATTGACCTGAATCTGGATATCGCTAACGAGATCAGCGCAAAGACGCCGAACCTGTGTCATCTGGCACCGGCTGGTCATACATATATGGAAGATCTTAACGAAGCTGGCGGCATTTATGCCGTTATGAATGAGATCAACAAGCTCGGTCTGCTCAAGACAGACCTGATTACCTGTACCGGTAAGACGATTGCAGAGAATATCAGCGGTGTACTCAATAAGAATCCGGACATTATCCGTCCGGTTGAAAATCCGTACAGCAAGACCGGCGGTATCGCCGTGCTCAGAGGCAATCTTGCGCCGGATTCCTGCGTTGTCAAGCGCAGTGCAGTTGCACCTGAAATGCTGAAGCATTCCGGTCCTGCAAAGGTATATGACTGTGAGGAGGATGCAATGGCAGCCATCAATGGCGGAGAAATCGTTGACGGTGATGTGGTTGTGATCCGTTATGAAGGTCCCAAGGGCGGTCCGGGCATGAGAGAGATGCTCAATCCCACGTCTGCTATCATGGGCAGAGGACTGGGCAGCACGGTGGCACTGATTACAGACGGTCGCTTCTCCGGTGCGACAAGAGGAGCTGCTATCGGACACGTTTCTCCGGAAGCTGCGGTAGGCGGTCCCATCGCATTGGTACAGAATGGCGATATCATCGAAATTGATATCAATGCCAATACGATCAATGTTCAGCTTAGTGAGGAGGAGCTTGCCCAGCGTAAGGCACAGTGGAAACCAAGACAGCCGAAGATTACAACCGGTTATCTTGCGCGGTATGCTTCGCTTGTTACCTCGGGCAACAGAGGAGCAGTGCTGGAAGTTCCCGGCAGTAAGAATTAAGCAAGAGATGATTTGTGCAGAGCGGAATGATCTGTTCTGCACAAATATTTATTTCAGAAATGGAAGCGACAGCAGGTAGGATGATAGTGGAGGAATGAAAATGCGTGAAGCGCAATGGCAGGATTATGAGCTGATTGATTGTTCAGACGGTGAAAGACTGGAACGGTGGGGGGATATCATTCTGATCCGCCCTGATCCGCAGATCATCTGGCATACCCAAAAGAAACATCCGCTATGGAAACAGGCACACGCCAGATATCATAGAAGCAACAGCGGCGGCGGCGCATGGGAGTATTATAAAAAAGTGCCCCAGCAGTGGCAGATACAATATCAGAACCTTACATTCGGTATCAAACCGATGGGATTTAAGCATACGGGTGTTTTTCCGGAGCAGGCAGTTAACTGGGATTTTGTCTCTCAGAAAATCAGAAGTGCGGGCAGACCGGTAAAGGTGCTGAATATGTTTGCCTATACAGGAGCGGCCACGCTTGCTTGTCTGGAAGCAGGCGCCAGCGTATGTCATGTGGACGCATCCAAGGGCATGGTACAGTGGGCAAAGGAAAATGCCCAGCTCAGCGGACTTTCGGACAAGCCGGTTCGCTGGCTGGTGGATGATTGCGTAAAATTCGTACAGCGTGAACATCGCAGAGGCAACCGATATGACGGTATCATAATGGATCCGCCTTCCTATGGAAGGGGTCCCGGCGGAGAGGTCTGGAAACTGGAAGAACAATTGTTTTCATTGGTTGAATTGTGCCTGCCGATTTTGTCAGAGGACGCTTTGTTTTTTATCCTGAATTCCTATACTACTGGTCTGCCGCCGTCAGTTATGGAGTATCTGCTCAGTGTCATGATTAAACCCAAATTCGGCGGACGTGTATCCAGTTCGGAAATAGGTCTGCACGTTACACAGAGCGGATTGACGCTTCCCTGCGGCAGCACTGCTATCTGGGAAGCCTGAATTATAACGAAATGTTGAAAGTGAAATGGTTATGCTGGCTTATGATAAGTCAGATTCTTGCATAGTATTCAGGAATCAGCAGGTTATGAGTTTAACAAGTATAAACTTTTAAATGGAATGATATGATTTGTTCAACAATCTGTCGGGGAGTTGTACATGAAGGATTTTATCAATATAAATCATGTTTATTATCAATACGATGAGGATGCTGCCAGCGATCAGTTTGCACTTAAAGGGATTGACCTCACGCTTGGAAAGGGTGAGTTTGTCGCCATTGTCGGACATAACGGATGTGGAAAATCTACACTTGCCAAGCATCTGAATTCTTTGTATGTTCCCACCACGGGGGATATTACGGTGGACGGGATCAACACAAAGGATGATGACAGATTGTTTGAAATCAGAAAAAAGGTAGGTCTTGTTCTTCAGAATCCCGACAACCAGATTGTAGCAGGCATTGTGGAAGAAGATGTGGCTTTCGGGTGCGAAAATCTGGGGATTCCGTCTGATGAAATCCGCAGCCGTGTGGATGCGGCGCTGAAAGCAGTGGATATGTATGCATACCGTACCCATTCGCCTGACAAGCTGTCAGGCGGACAGAAACAGCGTGTAGCTATCGCCGGTATTATTGCCATGGAACCAGAATGCATAGTGTTGGATGAGCCTACCGCAATGCTGGACCCGCAGGGAAGGGATGAGGTAATGACCACTATCGCCCGCCTGAACCGGGAGCTGGGCATTACGATAGTGTTGATAACCCATTACATGGAAGAAGCAGTGATGGCCGACCGTGTTGTTGTGATGGACAGCGGGACGATTCTGCTGACAGGAACGCCTGCGGAGGTATTTCCCCAGGTAGAATTGCTGAAACAGCATCGGCTGGATGTGCCCCAGGCAACGGAATTGATCTATCAGCTGCGGGGGGCTGGATATGATTTACCCCAGGGTGTGTTGAATGCCGGGGAATGTGCAGATGCAATTGCTGGTTTGATAGAGAAAAAACGTGCGGGGAAGGTGTAAAAGAAATTGTCTGTGTTACAGGTTGAAAACCTTCGGTTTGTTTACGGGACAGATACCGCATTTGAAAAAACGGCTCTGGATGATGTCAGCTTTACGATCGAAAGCGGAGAGTTTATTGGTATCATTGGTCATACCGGCTCAGGAAAGTCCACATTGG
This sequence comes from uncultured Ruminococcus sp., assembly GCA_902783855.1. Classification (GTDB taxonomy): domain Bacteria; phylum Bacillota; class Clostridia; order Oscillospirales; family Acutalibacteraceae; genus UBA1213. The sequence goes on along the minus strand of CACZSU010000258.1, from coordinate 5,939 downwards.
TACAGCTGCTGAATGGCTTGCTGCGTCCGACAGAAGGCAGGGTGCTGCTGGATGGCAAGGATATCTGGGAGCATCCCAAAAAAATCCGTCAGATTCGGTTTAAAGTGGGAATGGTGTTCCAATATCCGGAGTATCAGTTGTTTGAAGAAACGGTTTATAAGGATATAGCCTTTGGTCCCGGAAACATGGGGCTGAAGGAAGATGAGATTGATCAGCGTGTCAGACAGGCTGCTGCATTTACAGGACTGCGGGAAGAACAGCTTTCATGTTCGCCCTTTGAGCTTTCGGGCGGGGAAAAACGCCGTGCGGCAATTGCCGGTGTCATTGCGATGGATCCGGATGTTCTGATTCTGGACGAGCCGACAGCCGGACTGGATCCTCTCGGCAGAGAAGCATTGCTGGCTAAAATTGCAGATTATCATAAAGTGCGAAACAATACGGTGTTGCTGGTATCGCATAGCATGGAAGATATAGCCAAAAGTACCGATCGCGTCCTGGTGATGGATCATGGCAAAAAAGTCATGCTGGATCGGACGGATGCGGTTTTTTCCAAGGGTGACGAACTGGAAAAAATCGGTCTGCGTGTGCCGCAGATTACTCGTATTATGTGGCTGCTGAAGGAAAAGGGTATACCGGTGGATACGTCGGTATTAACGGTTGAAAAAGGGTTTCAGGAGATTGTGAAGATACTTTCAAGTCAATAAAGGAGTATAGGATTGGTTAGGGATATAACACTCGGACAGTATATGCCGGGGCATTCACTGATTCATCAGATGGATGCAAGAATGAAAACCGTTTTACTGCTTGCATATATTGTATTTATATTTTTATGTAAAAATTTCATATCGCTGCTGATAATGGCACTGTTTTCACTGCTGGTGATTTTTATGACGAAGATCAGTTTTATGAAATACCTGAAAAGCCTGCGAGTGATCATGGTGGTCATACTGTTGACAGGTGTGATGAATATTTTCTATGGCAGCGGAACGGTATTGTGGCAATGGTGGGAGCTGAAGATTACAACCGGGGGGCTGATCAATGCTGCCTTTGTTGTAGTGCGGATCGCCATGCTGATGATGGTCAGCTCTGTTCTGACCTATACTACGTCACCTACTGATCTGACAGATGGTCTGGAGCGGTTGATGAAGCCGCTGACGATCTTTCATGTCAAGGTACATGAAATAGCGATGATGATGACAATTGCCCTTCGGTTTATTCCGGTATTGCTGGAAGAAACCGATAAAATCATGAATGCACAGAAGGCAAGGGGAGCGGATATGGAAAGCGGTCATCTTGTAAAGAGAGTGAAGGCATTGATTCCGGTGTTGATACCGCTGTTTGTTTCCGCTTTCCGCAGGGCAGGAGATCTGGCAACGGCAATGGAATGCCGCTGTTATAACGGCGGAAAGAACCGTACCAGAATGAAAGTTCTGCATCTTTCAGGAAAAGATTCTGGTGCGGCTGCTGTGTGTGTGCTGTTATTCGGCAGCGTTATTTTCAGCAATCTGTATTTTCCGGCGGTGATCTGATGAGGGACAGACTATGAGGAATATTCTATTGACAATGATGTATGACGGAAGCTGTTTTCATGGCTGGCAGGTGCAGCAGAATGCTGTATCGGTGCAGGAAGTCTTTCAGCAGGGGTTCAGTCGTATTTTCGGAAATGCTGATATCAAGGGGTGCAGCCGTACAGATGCGGGTGTACACGCAAATATGTATTGTATCAGCTTTCATACCGATCATCGTATTCCTGTGGAGCGGATACCCTCTGCGATCAATCATTATCTGCCGGCGAGTATGGCAGTCCTGAGTGCGGAGGAAGTGGCAGATGATTTTCATGCCCGCTATTCCTGCAAAGGCAAGGAATATATTTATAAAATCTGGAATGATGATATCCGGAATCCGTTTCTGGAAAAGTATGCACTGCATTACTGGTATCCATTGCAGACAGAAGTGATGAACGAGGCTGCTGTACATCTGATCGGATATCATGATTTTACTTCATTTTGTACATTGGATAATCGTGAAAAGGGTGACTTCCGGCGCACGGTGCGCCAACTGACCGTATCAAAGCAGGATAAGCTGGTCACGGTTTCGATTGAAGCAGACGGTTTTTTGTATAATATGGTACGGATTATTGTGGGTACCCTGTTATATGTCACTCAGGGGAAAATACAGCCTGATGAGATACCAATGATTCTGGAGCAGAAAAGACGGACGGCGGCAGGACCTACTGCGCCGCCTCACGGTTTGTATCTGAACAGGGTATTCTATTGAATCTGATCAAGAGAAGGGACAGGAAATGAAAAAACCTGAATTTTTACAAAGACGTTCCAACAGAGATAATCCTGTGGAGCGAAAATATATGAGCTATGAGGATGTACCATTGACAGCGTTCAAGGATAACGATCCGGTACCGCAGGGAATGACAAAAAGGTTTTTCAAGGTATTCGGCATTCTGTTTCTGGGTGTTGTGGTGGTACTGGCGCTGGTGAATATAGATAAGCTGACGCCTGACAATATTTCACACTGGATACAATACGAACTATTAGGAAAATCAGAAGGAAACGGTTATCCGGTTCGTTTTGTCGGAACATCAATTAATACAGAGAATTTTTCCATGTTAGATCGGTGTCCTGTCTATTGCAGCAATACCTCTGTGGTTGTGCTGAATTCCAACGCAGGAGAATACCAGAACAATCAGCATTCCTTTGCCAACCCTATCATGAAAACAGATAACGAATTTTCGATTATCTATAATGCGGATGCGACAGGCTATGAGATTATCAACCGCAATGGTGTCCTGCATACGGGCAATGCGGAACGGAAGCTGTTTGATGCAGATATTGCAGCAAACGGTACATATGCTTTGCTGACCTATGGCAATGATTATCTGTCTACGCTGACGGTCAATGACAGGAATAATAAAAAAATATATGGTTATTCGTTTGCGGAATATTATGTGAGCAATGTATCGGTCAATTCCAGCGGAACACGTGCAGCACTAAGCGGTGTATCAGCCAAGGACGGCGGTCTGATATCGGTCATTTACATTCTGGATTTCAGCCAGAAAACCTATTATCAGAAATACGAGTTTGAAGACGCCTATATTTATGATATCTGTTATCTGGACAACGATAATATTGTGGCAGTGGGAGATACAGCAGTTTATCATATTAATATGGAAAAGAAGAAAATGACGGAGATTTCATATGATTCCCGTATTCTGACGACCTATGTTTTCAAGCGGAATTATGGTGTTTTCCTATCCCTTTCCATTAATCCTGACGGCAGAGAATGCGATATAGTTGCTATTAATTCTGAATGTAAGCAGGAGGCCAGTATTTCCACGGGTAATCGTATTTTGTCGCTGGACTACTGGAATGGAAAGATTTGTGCGCTGATGTCCGGTCATGCTGCGATCTACGATTTCAAAGGTTCAGCGTTGTTTACCACAGATGTTTCGGCGGATGCACGGAAAATGTGCTTCTGCGACTCCAATACGCTTTACCTGCTTGGTACCAGCAGTATCTACCAGATAGAAGCTAAATATGAATCATAACAGAATAACCCCGGCAGGCTGCCATAGGAGCATCTGCCGGGGTTGTTTGTTATTATGAAGTTGTTATCAGAGTAATTGCATGACTTCCACGCTTCTGGCAACAAAGCCTTCCAGTTCAGCAGCAGTGAGCTTACGCTGGCTGATAACAGCAAGATCATAGATATGCTTGACAATCAGACTGCGCTTGTCATCATCAAAGTCAGTCATTTTCTGAACGACAGGATTAGCAGTATTGATAATCAGCGTTTCCTGCGCTTTATCATTGCTTGCACCGAACATATCACCATACAGACGGTTCATATCATTGATTCTTCTCTGGTATTCATTGATGGTGATGACAGCAGGTGTTTCCTCTGATTTGAGAGCTTTTGCCTTGATTTCCAGCTTATCCATACCGAGCGCATCCTTAAAGATCTGAATCAGCTGTTCGTGATCGGTAGTATCCTCGCTGTCATCCGATTTCAATGCCTCGTCCACTTCTGAATCAATACGTACAAAGCGAGTGCCGGCTTCCTTGTATTCAAGATAGGTGACAAAGTGAGTGTCAATATTGTGTTCCAGAATAATGGCGTCCATACCGTTATCCTTGAAGATTTTCACATACTGAGCCTGTGCATTCATATCAGAAACATAATAGATTTTGTTGTCATCGGTTTTCGGAACCTCAGAGAAGGTTCTGAAATCGCCGTTAGTCGTTTTATACAGAATAATATCCTTCATTCTGTCATAGAATTTATCATCCTTAATGCAGCCGAACTTAATGAAGGGAGAGATATCATCCCAATAGCTTTCATATTCCTTGCGTTCATTTTTAAAGACGCTGACCAGCTTATCGGCAACCTTTTTGGTAATATGCTTCGAGATTTTAGCTACCTCGCCGTCATTCTGCAGGAAAGAACGGGATACATTCAGCGGCAGATCGGGACAGTCAATAACGCCCTTGAGCAGCATCAGAAATTCGGGAACGACCTCTTTGATATTGTCAGCGATATACACCTGATTGGAGAACAGCTTGATCTCACCCGGCATAACCTGGAGCTTATCTGTCTGTTTGGGAAAATAAAGAATTCCCTTGAGGTTAAAGGGATAATCCACATTCAGGTGAATCCAGAACAGCGGCAGATTGATATCAGGAAATACCTCTCTGTAAAAGTCTTCGTATTCCTCGGTTGTACAATCCTTTGGTGCTTTGAGCCAGAGGGGATTGGTGATATTGACAGGCTTTTCTTCTGCGGATTCATCATCCGGTTTCTGATCCTGGACACAGGTGAAGTAGATTTCATAGGGCATAAAGTGGCAGTATTTTTTGAGCACACTTCTCAGCTTCATGCTGTCACAGAATTCCATTCCATCCTCTGACAGATGCATGATTACAGAGGTACCCTGTTCGGTTCTGTCACTGTCGGTGATTTCATAGGTACTGCTGCCATCGCTGGACCAGTGAACGGCTTCAGCGCCTTCGGTATAGGAGAGGGTATCAATTTCGACTGTATCGGAAACCATATAAGCAGAGTAGAATCCCAGACCAAAATGACCGATAATACCGCCCTCAGCGTCTGTTTTGTCGCTGTATTTTTCGATGAATTCCTTTGCACCGGAGAAAGCCACCTGAGTGATGTACTTTTCCACTTCATCAACGGTCATGCCAAGACCATTGTCAGTGACAGTCAGGGTTTTTGCATCTTTATCCAGAATCACGTCAATTCTGGGTGCAGTGTCATCCTGTTCCGCTTCGCCGATGGAGCAAAGACGCTCGAATTTTTTAATTGCATCGCATCCGTTGGCAATTATTTCTCTGAGGAAAATGTCCTTATCGGAATAAAGCCATTTTTTGATGATCGGAAACAGATTTTCCGAATCCACCTTAATTTGTCCTTCTTTTTTCATTTTTAATTACCTCCGTTTTATATATAAAACATCACAAAGCAGGTACAATCAATCTGTTTTGCTGACGTTTCTTTCCATCCATTGCTGGTAGGTCATTAATACCTGTCTGGGTTTGGAGCCTTCGTGAGGACCAACGATACCCATTTGTTCCATTTCATCAATCAATCTGCCGGCTCTTGCATAGCCCACACGGAACCGTCTTTGCAGCATGGAGGTGGAAGCCTGACCCGCTTCGACCACACATTTAATGGCTTCTTCGATCATCGGATCGAAATCAGAGGAGCTTTCTGCTTCTTCTCCGGCATTTTTATCAGGTACAGCATTACGTTCGATTTCTTCCAGTACCTTTTCATCGTATTCCACAACCTTGCTGCTTTTGATAAAATCAATGACCCTTTCAATTTCCGGATCATCCACAAAGCATCCCTGAACACGGATGGGCTTATTTTTACCAATGGGAGAGAAGAGCATATCCCCTCGTCCTAGCAGT
>CACZSU010000257.1 GCA_902783855.1 uncultured Ruminococcus sp. | reverse complement strand
GATAGTCGCTGCGCTTACGCTCCGCTCTGGTTATAGCCTGAACAAATTTATACCCGCGGAATGCATTTAATTACACACGACCTTTACACAGCTCATTCAAATCGGCAGTTACTCTATTTGCCAACTATTTGCCAACTATTATTTTACACTTTGCGCCGAGCCGGCGCTCCCTGAACAGATTTACACCCGCGGAATACATCTAACTGCACACGGCTTTTACGCAGCTTACTCTGGTTGGCAGTTATTTTGTTTGCCAACCATTATTTTACACTTTTACACTTCCCGCCGAGCAGCTGCACTGAGCCAGAAACAGGAAATTTAGCTGAAAAGGAAGGGAATGCTTGAAAAACAGCAGAAAGTGTTCTATAATAAAAATGTATTTGCAAAAATCCATTAGAATTGCGGAGATGTATGTATGAAAAAATTCTTCACTATTTTGGTATGTAAAATGCTGCGCTTTGTCGGAAAGCTGGTCGGAAAAGGCAGTTCCCTGCCCGGACAGGTGGCACTGAAAATGTGTCCCGACATTCTGAGCCGTGTGGAGCTGCCGGAATATATTATTGCTGTGACAGGCAGCAACGGCAAAACTTCAACGGTTGAAATGATCGCCCATATTCTTACTCAGAACGGCAAAACGGTGGCATGGAATAAAGAAGGCTCAAACCAGATTGAAGGTGTTACCACATTGGTGCTGGGCAGTTCCACTCTGGGCGGAAAGGTCAAAACAGATATTCTGCTGATTGAAAGTGATGAACGCTTTGCACGGTATACCTTCCGCTATATCAAGCCGACGCATTACGTCATGACCAATCTCTATCGTGATCAGCTGACCAGAAACGGTCACCCCGAATGGGTCTTCGATGCACTCAGCGACAGTATTTATCCGGAAACACAGCTGATCCTGAATGCAGACGATCCGCTGATCTCGCTGTTCGGGGATAACCGGGAAAATGTGATTCGCTTCGGTGCGGATGTACTTGCGTCAGATACAAAGGAAGCCGACAGTGTGTATGATGACGGGGCATATTGTCCCCGCTGTAAGTCGCCTATGACCTATACGACCCGCCATTATAATCATATCGGTCATTATGCCTGCACTTCCTGCGGTTATCAGAGACAGGATACCAGCTATACGATTACTTCCGTTGATCTGCCTGGCGGCACCATGACGATCAACGGAAAGGATACCATTACCCTGGCACTCCGGTCATTGTATAATATCTACAATATTCTGGCAGCATATACCGTTGCTTCTATTGTGGGCATTGAAGGCAGCAAAATTGCAGCCGATATGAGTGACTATGTGATGAAAAATGGCAGAGTGATTACCTTCGATATCGGAAACCGGCATGGCATCATGCTGACGTCCAAGCATGAAAACAGCATTTCCTATGACCAGTCCATCCGGCTGGCAGTGGCGGATGAACAGGGCTGTGATGTGATGTTTATTGTAGATGCTGTCAGCAGAAAGTATTTTACCAGTGATGTATCATGGCTGTGGGATATTGACTTTGAAATGCTCAGAAGTGAAAACATACATGAGATTATTCTTTCGGGAACCTATTTCAACGATCTGGCAGTCCGGTTTGCCTATACAGATATTCCGCAGGAGAAAATAAAGATTATTCCTGATATCGAAGAAGCATATCATCATCTTGACAGTGACAGAAAAGAAAAAATCTATGTGATTACCTGTTTTTCTGATAAGGGTAAGTTTCTGGCGCTTTTATAAGGAGGCAGCAGCATGAAAATTCTGCATTTGTATCATGATATTATGAATCTGTACGGCGAGTATGCCAATGTATCCGCCCTGACAAGGCTGCTGCAGCATATGGGTACAGAGGTGACCGTGGACAAACGTTCCCTGCAGGATACGGTCGATCTGTCGGAATATGATTTTGTATATGTCGGTTCTGGTACCGAACGCAATCAGAAGGTGGTGCTGGAGCATCTGCGCAGCATGAAAGAAGCGCTTTCGGATTACATAGAACAGGACAAGGTGATTCTGATGACGGGAAATGCCTTTGAAATGCTTGGCAGCAGCATCACCGACAGCAGCGGTAAGGCTACGCAGGGACTGGGGCTGTTTCCCTTTACCGTGACAGAACAGAATAAGACCCGTGTGACAGGTGATGCCATCTTTTCAACGGATTGCTGCGAGCATAAGCTGGTTGGCTTTATCAATAAGTGCAGTACAATCAGCGGCATTGAAACACCGCTCTTTACAGTGGAAATGGGTATCGGCAATCAGGACAATGACACAAAAGAGGGTATCCATTACCGCCGCTTCTTTGGTACACACCTGACCGGACCGATTCTTATCAAGAATCCGTATTTCCTGATCTATATAGTGTCCCTGTTGGCGGGAGAGGATACGCCGGTTCCGGCTGACAGCCTTTCCTATGAAACAGCTGGCTATGAGGTGACATTGTCCGAGCTGACCAAACGCATGAATAATACCTGAACGTCAATCATACGTTAATCCATTTTTGGAAAGGGTTTCCCCCCCGGGGAAGTGCTGGCAAAATTGATCAGTGTAAAATTAGTTAGTTGGCAAATCGAATAACTGCCAGGCAAAATAAGCTGCGTAAAAGTCGTGTGTAACTGAATGCATTCCGCGGGTGTAAATATGTTTAAGATATAACCAGAGCGGAGCGCCGGAAACGAATACAAGTCAAGCCCACACGTAGGTCATGCAATAGTAGAAGGGTCAAGGTATTCGACTG
>CACZSU010000256.1 GCA_902783855.1 uncultured Ruminococcus sp. | reverse complement strand
TAACCAGAGCGGAACGTAGTGCAGCGACTGCCGCGTTCAGCCAGCGCCGGCTCGGCGCCGCGGGTGTAAAGAAATGCAAGCCTTAACTAGAGCGAAGCGCTATATACTGATACAAGTCAAGCCCACACGTGAGAGATGCAATAGCAGAAGGGTCAAGGAATACGAACGAGAGCAGTGACACCGGCGGCACGCCGGTGCAGCGACTATCGCGTATAGGGTGCAGCGTCACGCTGCCGCCAGGTGGATTTGGACTTGAAATAATGGGGCGGACAGGTATATAATAGAGATGTAAGTAAAGCTGTTGATATGGTACAGGCAGCAAAAAAATTTACAGGAGGTTATGTATATGTTTAAAACAACTGTCAGAATTGAGGGCATGATGTGTCCCATGTGTGAGGCTCATGTAAACGATGCAGTCAAAAAAGCATTGCCGGAGGTTCAGAAAGTCAAGTCTTCTCACAAAAGCAACGAAACAATCATTATTTCTGAGAAGGAATACTCAACGGAACAGCTCAAAGAGGTCATTGATGCTTCCGGCTACAAAGTAATATCCTCCGAAAGTGAACCATACGAAAAGAAGGGTATTCCCTTTTTTGGCAGATGATCGGCTGACAGACCTGAGAGGTAGCGCCCATGACCGGAACATCTGCTGAAAAACGCCCCGACTGGTTTGTGATAATCGGCAAGGTATTTTTTACGCTGATACTTATTGTGATGATAGTAACAGCCCTTGCATGTTTCGTTTTATATTTTATTGGTGTCAGCGTACATTGTGCCGAAGACAACAATATGGCACCGGACTATCCCGAAAACAGTCTGGTACTGGTCAACAGAGTTGAACCGTCTGTGATCCAGACAGGCGACATTGTTACCTATGTGATTGATGAAAAAGGCACACTGAAAATTGCAGAGGTAACCGCAAAGGATTTTTCCTCCCGTCAGTTCCGGCTGAATAACCATCAATCTCCGGAGGAAACAGTCCTGTGGGATAATGTTATCGGCAAAACGATCACAGCCGTACCCCATTGCGGAGGAATCTATCGGTTTCTGACCGCAGAGGAAAACCGTGGAACGCTGATTCTGATTGCCGCTATACTGGTTGTCAGCAGTCTGGTATTTGAAATCATTGCCAAACGGCGTTCTTCCCGTAACTGAAAAAGAGTGAAAAAGAAATCAGCAGTCTGATCTCTTTTTCACTCTTTCTTTATACTCTCACACAGGCAGAAAACATCCGCACACAAATGCCGCAGCTGACGCAGCAAGCGCCACCACAATCAGCGGCAGATCAAAATATGCCAGAACCAGCGCAACAGCCGTTCCGGCAGCAGCTGTCAGAATATTTCCGGTACTGTAAAAAATAGATGGAATCGTCATGGCACTCAACACTGCATACGGAACATAATACAGAAAGCTGCGAAAAAACTTCGACCTGATCTTCTGGCGGAAAAATCCGAACGGCAGAACACGTATCAGGTAGGTCACGCCTGCCATAACAAGTATGTATAACCAGACACTCATTCTGTTTCATCCTCCTTTTTCGGGAAAAGCAAGGCTCCTGCTGCTGAGGCAACCAATGCACACATAATCACTGCAAATCCGCCGGATAAGGACGGTACCAGATATCTGCATACACAGCTTAATGCCGCAGCAATCACCACTACCAGCAGAATGCTTTTCTCTTTCCTTGCCGGCGGTACAATCAGTGCCAGAAACATACCGTACAGAACCAGTCCCAGCGCTGCCGTAACAGATGCCGGCAGAATTTCACCGGCGGAGGCTCCCAGAAACGTCCCGCTCACCCATCCAAGCATAGATACCAGCGTAACACCATACATATACTGCGGTTTCAGTGTTCCTTTTACAGTGGAACAAACCGCAAAAATTTCGTCTGTGATGCCATATGCAGCCAACATTCTTCTCGGAAACGTAAAGCTGTCATCCAGCTTCTGCGATAGTGAAATCGCCATCAGTGCATATCGTATGTTGATCACCAGCTGCACCAGCGCCATTTCAATGAGTGTTCCTCCGGCTGCAATAATGCTCACACCCTGTGCCTGTCCTGCGGAAGTCAGATTCGTCAGCGATATCATGAATGCTTCAAACACTGACAATCCTGCGCCTGCCGCCATAATACCAAAACCAAACGAAACCGACAAATATCCCAATCCGATGGGTATGCCGGCAGACATTCCTTTTACAAATTCCGATTTCATCTCCACACCCTCCACAAAAAATGCACCACCCTCCGGCAGCACGGTTCTAATTGTACCACATCCCCTCCCCTCTGTCAACCAGCAGACGCGGCGAGCCGGCGCGGGCTGAACGCGTCAGTCGCTGCGCCGGCTCGCCGCCGGTGTCACTGCTCTCGTTCGGATTCCTTGACCCTTCTGCT
>CACZSU010000255.1 GCA_902783855.1 uncultured Ruminococcus sp. | reverse complement strand
GGGGGAGTTCCAGAGCGGTCAAATGGGGCAGACTGTAAATCTGTTGCTTCGGCTTCGGTGGTTCGAATCCGCCCTCCCCCACGTTAAAAGAATCTGCACGGGCAGGTTCTTTTTTTACTCTATGAATGATGGTATCATATTCTGACAAAGCAAGAAACGGGAACCGATCCTGACAGGCAGGTATTTCGGTTCCCGTTTTTTTGATACCAGAAAACGGACAATCACGCTTAGTTAAATGATTTTTAGTCCGCATACGATGGTAGTTATTATAAGGCTTAAAGCTACGGATACAAAGAAGTATGCCAGAATGATGCTCTTTTTAGCCTTCATTTTTGCAGACTCTATGAACTTACCTGTTCTTTTGTCTACGGTCACAACGATCGATTCATAGTTTATATCCGCAAAAATGTGTCTGTGTTTTTTTCCGTTATATACCCACTCATATTCGCTGTAACAATGATTGTCATAACTATTATATCCACTGCTTTTTACCCTGATTGCCTGTACTGTATCCTCGTAAATGTTATGTCTGGTATGGATATACCGGTTTGCTTTTATGCGGGTAGGTATGATGAGCAGCAGCTCAATAATTATTGCGATTACTATAAAAAGCAAAAAGGATTTCGGATCCATAAAAAACCTTCCTTAATCAATAAATGGAATCGTACTCCGACAGCGGGTCGTAGCGTACACCGTCTTTGCGCAATTCAAAATGCAGATGCGGTCCTGTAGAATAGCCTGTGGAGCCAACATAACCGATCAGCTGACCAGCCGATACCTGTTGTCCGGGGTAGGCTACTACATCGCTCAGATGCCCGTAAATAGACATTTTTCCGTTGCCGTGGTCTATCATGACATATTTTCCGTAACCGCCCCCGCAGCCGCAGCTTTCAAACTTTCCGTAATCATGCGGGCAGTATTCATTGGTATACATAACGGTACCGCTCTGGCAGGCAATCACGGAAGCACCGTATACGCTGCCGTCTGCAATATCCAACGCGCCGTGGTTGGATGCACCCCGCCATTCTTCAAACAGAGAGGTCAGGTAGGTATGTCCGGGACACGGCCATACGAATCTGCCGCTGGTATCAATATAACTGTTGGTGTCATTATTCTGGCTGCCGGTGTTATCGCTGTCGTTTTCAGAAGGATTGTCGTTTTGATAGGAGCTGTTTTGTGTGCTGGTTTCGGAGTTCTGATTATTCTGGGTATTGTTCTGATTATTCTGCCTGCCGGCAGGCTTGGATGTATTGTTTTGAGATGTTTCCTGAGTGGAAGATTCCTTTTTCTGGGTATTGCTTGTGTTATTCTGGGTGCTTGATTTGGCTTTATTGGTGGTGGTTTTATTTGCAGCAGTATCAGCTGACTTTTTGGCAGCCTGTTCTGCATAGTATGTTTCCATCGCCCGCTCCAGTTCCTGCTGTCTGCTTTGGATGTCTTCCAGTTCAGCAGATTTGTTGTCCTTCTTTTTGATCAGCTCGGCAATAATTCTGGTGTTCTCGGCAGAAAGATCATTGACCTGTTTTTTTGATTTTTCCAGTTCCTGTTTTTCCTTTTCTACTTTGGCTTTGGCTTCTTTGAGCTTATTCTGGTCGTCTGTAATGACATCCATTTCGTCCTGAAGTGTTCTGATCAGCTTATTGTCTGATTCAGTGATGCTGGACACCAGCTCCATTTTGTCAATATAGTCTGAAAAATCCCTTGCCTGCAAAATAATTTCCAGGGTGGAAATATCACCGGCTGTGTAGATTGCCCGAAGCCGTTCTTTCAGAACTTCCAGTTTATCATCAATCTGGGCTGTCTTTGCGTCAATCAGAACCTGTTTTTCGTTGATCTGCTTATTCAGTTCCTTAATGGTATTGTTGCTTTGCTGAATTTTCTGTGAGAGATCAGCAATTTTCTTCTGGAGCTGCTGACTGTATGCCTCTTTTTCTGTAATAGAAAGTTCTGTTTTTTGCAGCTCATTTTGTTTTTTCTGGTTTTCCTGTTCCAGACGGGATTGCTGGGTCTGATTGCTTGTTTCGTCAAAAGCAAGCGCATCGGGCATGATTGCAGCAGCTGCTGCCAGCAATGCCGTCAGAATACACAGGGCTTTTTTGATAATATGATTACCAGCCAATGATTTCTCCTCCTTCCCTGCGCAGGTATTTTGAGATGGAAATATAGCCGCCTGATGCACCGATCAGAATGCCCGCACCGGAAAATCCGAGAACAATATTCAGCCAGATAGAGGACAGCGGAATAGTAGATGTTCTGATCAGGGTGATCATTTTTCCGGCAGTTTCAATGACGGGGTTGTAGGCTGCAATCAGGAAAGCAGAGGCGATAAATCCCGCGGCAAGACCAATTGTCATTGCTTCCACAATAAACGGAATGCGTATGAAGGTATTGGTAGCGCCCACAGATTTCATGATGCTGATTTCAAACCTCCGGGAATACATAGTCATTTTGATGGTGTTGGAAATGATGAATAGTGTGACCACACCCAGTATCAGTACCACCCAGAAGCCCACAATGGCAACAAAATAATTCAGCTTGGTCAGAGTTCGTGCTATATCGCCCCGGTCGCTGACTGTGTAGACACCTTCAATGGCTTCAATTTCCTGGATAGTTTGTTTGTAATCGGATAAATCCTTCAGGCAGACTTTGTAGGCATTGCCCAGAGGATTCTTTTCGCCCTGCAGGCTGTCGTAAAGATTACCCAGCCGGGTTTTATATTCTTTGATTGCTTCGTCCTTGGGATAATAGGTGCATTCATCTACATTATTGATTTTTTTGATGGCAGCCCCCAGTTTAATTGAGTCTATGTCAGACATTTCATAATCGAGAAAGACATTGATCTGATTGTCATCACCGATGCCGGAAATCAGCGTGGTAACATTGACGGAAATCAGAATGGCTGCGCCAGTGATGACCAGACATGAAACCAGTACAATCAGAGAGGCAAATGACATCATGCGATTGTTCCAGATATTTTTGAATCCTTCCTTGACGAGATATCCGCTGCTGTTGAATTTCATTGCTGTTATCCCTCCTTTTGGTTGTCGTCTGCTGTATCTGTTTTACCGGAGAGCCGTTCAAACTCCTTTGTTTGTCCTGCGGCGGAGGATTCGCTGGCAGAAGATTCTGCTGCTGCTTCATAGTCAATGGTCGGCGGAAGTACCCTGTCATCCACTACGCCGCCGTTGTCAAGCTGTATCACTCTGCCGCCGAAGGAATGCACCAGTTCCAGCTCGTGTGTAACGATAATAACAGTGGTTCCCCGTTTGTTGATTTCAACAAGACGCTGCATCAGTTCAAAAGACATCTTAGGGTCAATATTACCTGTGGGTTCGTCAGCAATAATTATTTCCGGTTTATTGACCAGTGCTCTGGCAAGGCTTACACGCTGCTGTTCGCCGCCGGACAGCTCGCCGGGACGTCTTTTTTCCTTTCCCTCCAGACCAACTGCAGCAATGGCATACCTGACCCGTTTCCGGACAAGCCTTTCGGGAGCGCCGATTGCCCGCATAGCGAAGGCAATATTGTCGTAGACAGTCATTTTTTCAATCAGCCGGAAATCCTGAAAAACGATGCCCATTGTTCTTCTGAGGTAAGGAACCTGACGTTTTTTGATTTTGGTCAGATCATAGCCGTTGACCATGATTTTTCCGAATGTGGCTTTTTCCTCATGAAACAGCAGTTTCAGAAAGGTACTTTTTCCCGCACCGGAGGAACCGACAACGAAAACAAATTCTCCCCGGTCAATATCAATACTGACATTTTTCAGCGCCTCTGTTCCGTTCGGATAGACCTTTGAAACATTTTTCATATGTATCATACAAACGCATCCCTTTTATTGAACTATCGTATGTTGTTCTGCCGCTGTGGCATGATACAAACATCCTTATTCTACATTATACCTTAAAAATTATCATTCGTCAACCGGCGGCGCCGAGCCGGCGCTCCCTAGACGCGTCAGTCGCTGCACTACGTTCCGCTCTGGTTATAGCCTGAACAAATTTACACCCGCGAAATACATTCAGATGCACACGGCTTTTACGCAGCTTACTCTGGTTGGCAGTCACTCTATTTGCCAACTATTATTTTACACTTTGGCGAGCCGGCGCTCCCTATACGCGTCAGTTGCCGCACTACGTTTCGCTCTGGTTCTAGCCCGAACAAATTCACACCCGTGGGATGCATACAATAGCCCGCCGATTCAAAGCAGAACTGCTATAAAACAAAACCAGATCATGACCGGCGAATGCCGATACAAAAGCTGCAGGGCTGTTTTGTAAATGTGTCTTAGTCACTAAAGCACTCTTTGCTGAAAGGAATTCCACTTTCCACTTTTCACATTCCACATTTTCTTTCCGGCGTGCCGCCGGGGTCGGTGATTTCGTTCGTTTTCCTTGACCCTTCATACTTATTCGATTCTCTATGTATTGTTTCCGACTGCTGATCCGGAGAGTAATATGAATCTTTGTGATGGAATAAATACACTTTGTTTCAATCTATATTCAATTTTGTTGTTTCGTTCTTCCAGACAGGATTCTTCCAAAAATTTTTGTATAAAAAAACAAGAAAAATTCGATAAAACTGTTGCAATTTAAAATAAATTTGTGTAAAATGTATATAGAGGTATTCGGGCTGTGGCATTATACACAAAAAATCCGGCACCGAATCGTTTTTCCGGATCATAGAAATCATTACTATTTATAAAGTGAGGGAACATATTATGTCTAACAGATTGTTTCAGGGAGTTATTCATCAGATGAAGGATGCGATTGACAGGACGATCGGCGTTATTGATGAAACTTCTGTTGTCATCGCCTGCAGCGAGCTGGGCAAAATCGGTGAGGTCAACGAACATATTACCTCAGAGATGCTGACCTCAGCGGCTCCGTTTGTGCTGAACGGCTATACATACAAGTCCTTCGGCAGTAAGCCCAGAAGTGAATATGCTGTTTTTGTAGCAGGTAACGACTACGCTGCTCAGAAGTATGCATCGATCCTTTCCATTTCTCTTGGAAGTATCAAGCAGTATTATGATGAGAAATATGACAGAGGTAATTTTATCAAGAATGTTATTCTTGATAATATTCTGCCCGGTGATATTTACCTCAAGTCCAGAGAGCTGAAATTCAATTCTGATGTTACCAGAGTTTGTATGCTGATCAAGATTTCTGCCAAAACTGATATTTCTGCGTATGACGTTGTGCAGAATCTTTTCCCGGATAAGGTGAAGGATTTTGTTATCAATATTAACGAAACTGATATTGCGCTTGTCAAGGAAATCAAGCAGGATATTGATTCCAAAGACCTTGAAAAGCTCGCAAGCTCTATTGTCGATACACTTTCAGGTGAGTTCTACACCCACTGCGTCATCGGTATCGGTACACCTGTAACAGGTATCAAGGATCTTGCCCGTTCCTTCAAGGAGGCTCAGGTTGCACTGGAGGTCGGAAAGGTATTCGATACAGAGCGCTCTATCGTCAGCTACGACAAGCTTGGTATTGCCAGACTGATCTATCAGCTGCCGACGACCCTATGCGATATG
>CACZSU010000254.1 GCA_902783855.1 uncultured Ruminococcus sp. | reverse complement strand
GCGTATCAGCGGCGAAGATGTTCCGTGTATCAAGGCATTGGATACAGATGGATTGGTAGTATATGCCGGTTCCTTCTCCAAGGTGCTTTCACCGGGAATGCGTCTGGGCTATGTCATTGCTCCGAAGCCTGTTATCCAGAAAATGGTTGTATGCAAACAGGGTGAGGATGTCCACACCAATTCGTGGGCGCAGATGGTAGCACACAAATTCATGACCGAATATGATTTTGAAGCACATCTTTCCGGTCTGCGTGATATATACCGCAAAAAAGCCAACTTCTGTATGGAGCTGCTGGACAAGTATCTGGTACCCACCGGCATCACTTACCAGCCGATAGAGGGCGGTCTGTTTATCTGGTGCAGACTTCCGGACAATGCTGCCATATCTATGCCCGAATTCTGCAAGCAGGCAGTACTCAACAAGGTCTGTGTTGTTCCCGGCAATGCTTTTCTGACAGACGAAGCCGGGCAGTGCAGCTCCTTCCGTATTAATTTCTCTACGCCGACAGACGAACAGCTCGAAAAGGGCATTCGTCTTCTCGGACAATTAGCAGCGGAGGTACTTTAATATGCCCGAAGAAATCATTCAAACACCCGAAAAGAAAAAACGTATTTTCAGCGCCATTCAGCCAAGCGGCACCATCACTCTCGGCAATTATGTGGGTGCCTTGCGCAACTGGGTCAAGCTGCAGGATGATTACGACTGCATTTTTGCAGTTGCCGATCTCCATGCTATCACTGTCAGACAGGATCCCAAGGCTTTCCGCAAAAATATTCTGGAAGCTTATGCATTGTTTCTTGCCTGCGGCATTAACCTTGAAAAGAGCCTGTTCTTTATCCAGAGCCACGTGCATACCCATGCAGAGCTGGCATGGGTTCTGAACTGTTATACCCAATTCGGCGAGCTTTCCAGAATGACGCAGTTCAAGGATAAATCCGCTAAACACGCAGATAATGTAAATGCGGGACTGTTCACCTATCCTTCTCTGATGGCTGCCGATATTCTCCTGTATCAGGCTGATCTGGTTCCCATCGGTGCCGATCAGAAGCAGCACCTTGAATTATCCCGTAATATTGCCGATCGCTTTAACGGCATTTACGGCAAGACCTTTACCGTACCAGACGGCTATATTCCGGAAGTCGGCGCACGCATCAAATCTCTCCAGGATCCGACCAAAAAAATGTCCAAATCAGACGAGAATGCCAATGCATGGGTTGCCATTCTGGATCAGCCCGACACCATTATGAAGAAATTCAAGCGTGCCGTTACAGACAGCGAAGCAAGGGTCTGCGTGGGCGAAGGCAAAGATGGCATTAACAACCTGATTGGCATCATGAGCGCCGTTACCGGTAAGTCGGCGGACGATATCACAGCTGAATTTGAAGGCAAAGGCTATGGTGATTTCAAGGTTGCCGTTGCAGAAGCTGTTATTGAGGAAGTTCGTCCTATTCAGGAACGTTTTGAAAAACTGATCGGCGACAAAGCCTATCTGGAAGAACAATACCGCAGATGTGCAGAAATTGCTGAAAAGATTTCACAGCGTACACTTGACAAAGCCATGAAGAAAATAGGATTTCTGGCAAAATAAGTTTGTCCTTGTCCGTCCGATTTTCCCGGACGGACAACATTTACTATGAAGGAGGGGAAAGCCATTATGTTTGATTTTCTGACAGCAGCTGTTCTGTTATTCAGCGGCATTTTTGAGGGGTTTCGTCTTGCAAATGCCATTAGTATTCTCCAAACCTGTTCTGCGCCCGTCAGTCCGGCTGAACAGGACACCATCTTTATGGTTCAGATGGAAGCAATGAAAAACAATGCCATAATTGAAATTGTGGTATGTGCCGTGCTGCTGCTTCTGACACTGATCTGCCTGATCCGTTTTATCCGCTGGGCCATCATCGGCAACCTGATTTACATGACACACAGAACCACCCAGGATTTCCTGAAAACAACCAATCGTTCTTCCAGTGCTTCCCCCGGCATGAAAATAACAAACGCAGATAAGGTCAGCCGCAAACCATAGGCGCATCCATCGGTTAATGCCAATACAAAAGGAGCGTGTGGGAATTTGAAGAAAAAAAAGAAAAAAGAACGAACAAAGGTCCTGATGATCGTCAACCCTCGTTCTGGAAAGCTCCGTCCCAGCTTTTCAGCAAGAAAAATCGCTGAAATGTTTTCGGAGAACAATATGGAAGTCGGCGTATTCTTTACTGCGCCTGGATATAATGCAGATTTTCTGGTAAAGGAACACGCAAAGGATTTTGACATTATTGCGTGCTGCGGGGGTGACGGCACTGTAAACGAAACCATTACAGGCATGATGGAAGCCGGTATACACAAGCCTCTCGGCTATATTCCGGCAGGCACAACCAATGACCTTGCCCACAGTATTGGTATTCCTACCAAACCCGAAAAAGCCGCCAAAGTCATTATCGGGCAGACTGCCCGTCCACTGGATATCGGCAGCTTTGACGATGGCAATTTTGTATACATTGCATCCTTCGGCGCCTTTACGGAGGTATCCTATGCAACTCCGCAGAAAGCCAAGAATCTGTTTGGCAGGTTAGCCTATTTTTTTGGCGCTATGAAATTTATGCCGAAAATCCGTTCCTATCATGTCAGAGTTGAAAGCGATACCCAGACAGTAGAAGGGGATTATGTTTTTGGCTCTGTCACCAATTCCACCTCTGTTGCAGGCATCTTCCGGTTCGAGCCTGACAAAGTGGATTTTGCAGACGGTCAATACGAAGTCATGCTGATCCGCCGTCCGAAATCCATTTTCACCGCTTTTATGATACTGATGTCCATGCTCAATAAAACCTATGGGCACAAAAATATACAGCTGTTCCGCGCATCTGATATCCGCATCATTTCCGAAGAAAAGCTGGACTGGGCAGTAGACGGCGAACACAAAAAAGGCGGCAATACAGTTCATATTGTCAACCATCCGAAGGCGATCGACCTGATTATGAAAAAGCGGCATCCCTGAAAAAAATCAACGGTGCAGATCAATCCTGCACCGTCTTATTTTTTGGAAGCATATATCTGGCGATAGCAAGCCGCTGGCTGTCATTGACCAGATTTTCGATATGCGCCACCACTGTTTCGGGAGATTCCCGCATACCCTTCTGCACCCATGACACAATGGTACCCACTACACCGTAGGAAAAAAACTCCGCAATAAAGCGTTTATCATCATCCTGAATTTCGTAATTGCCGGACACATGATCAATCACCGCTGAAAACACATTGGTGCTGACCTTATGCATATATTCCCTGAATTCTTCTCCGTAGGAGGTTTTCATAGCATTGGTATAAAACCGCCCGTTTGTATAGATCGTATTCAGCATATCACACAGCTTGCGACTCCAGTTATCAAAGCTGAGATTGTCAATAAACGGCGTAATGGCTTCATTATAGAAAATCCAGTTCAACAGCTCGTATTTATCACGAAAATGATAATAAAAAGTCTGTCGGTTCAATCCGCAGGCAGATGTGATATCTGATATGGTGATTTTCTCAAATGGCTTTTTCGTCATCAGCTCTTTAAACACATTAGCAATTGTCAATTTTGTGTACACCGATTCCATACAAATCTCCCTCATCATTCCAATATTTTCCATCCAGGGAAGCTGCGCCGGGAAAAACCCATTCCTTATTATATTTCCGCCCGTCTATCATCCTTCGGGACAACAGGCGGGCGGATTTTTGCAAAATATCAAAGGAACTAGTGCAGCATCACACTGCTCTCCACACTTCACAGGATCAAACAGTCCATGCTTTAATTGCATTGATAATCGTTTTCTTATTCAGTGTGAATTTTCTTCCGAGCGTCTTCCAGGTATAGGAATTATACTTTCTCAGCTCTGCACGGTAGGTCATTTCGGGTGTTTTCACACCATTGATGGTACATCCTTCATTGCCCTCTGCCTGTGAGCCGTCTGTATATGGTACACTTGATTGGGAATCATTTGCGGATGCTGTACCGTCAAAGAACGAAATAAACGGATCCAGGTTGATACCATTCTTCCGATAGAAGTCAATATGACGAATACCCTTTTCAGATGCTGTTACACGGATCAGCTTTTCTTTTTCACACTTGGCAATCTTACCGATAAAGCTCTTGTTTTCAAACGGAATAGCCGCGCCGTTAGCATAGGTATAGATTTCATTCACAGCCATATCACCGCTGCCGTCAGAAACAATCAGCTCCGGAATACCGTCCATATCCATATCATACAGCTCAAATGCATATTCCTTTTTCTTTTCCTTTTTCTTTGTGGAGCTTTCGGTGCTGCTGTCGCCGCTTTCGTCGCCGCTGCCGTCACTGCTTTCATCGCCGCTGCTTTCGCCGGATTCGTCACCCTCTACGCTGGTTTCTTCGGATGTTTCTTCGCCTTCTTCACCCTCGGCAGTTTCCTCTTCTTCTTCGCCTTCTTCATCAAGATCGGCGTCTTCGTCATCCTCGTCTACATCCTCGTCCTCATCTTCATCGCCGCTGGTATTCTTCTTGGGCAGAAGATCGTCTATTTCGCGGATATACGGATTTTCAAACTCCGGACTTTTCTGGGTCTTGAGGTAATTCAGCAGCACTGCCTTATAGACACTTTTCCATTCTGTATTTTTGGTGGAAGCCTTTGTCTGCTTTGCCTTTTCCAGCGCATCTGCCATGGCCTTTTCTTCTGCCTGTTCCTTCTGGCGCTTTTCATCATCAGACAGCTTTTTTGCTTCTTTAGCTGCTTTCTCTGCTTGATTCTGGGCATCTGTCTGGTGGGCGGCTGACTGCAGCTCTGCTTCCAGTTCAATATACTTTGCCCTTGCCTTTTCGGAACCAGCCTTTTCATAAGCTAATTTGAGAATATCTCTGGCAAAGGATTTTTCACCATTCTGAATGTAACTTTCCGCAATGTAGAGCTACGCTCTTTCGTCCGTTGACTTAATAGCAATCGCACTGTTGAAGGTACTGATTGCCTCCTTATAATTGCCCTGCAGATGATACTGCTGACCCTTTACAAGGAATTCATCATACTGGATGTCGATCTTGACCTCCTCCAGTTTACTTTTAACTTCCTTGGAGTTGGTATTTTTCAGACCCTCCTCCAGGATTTTTTTCGCTTTTTCCTTATCTCCCTGGGCAATATACACATCAGCAGAGATGATATATACTCTTTCCTCATCGCTGAATACACCCTTTGCATTATCACAGCATTCCAGAGCCTTGTCATATTTTTTGCTGATCAGATATTCCTCCGCCGCATCCAGCTGTCCGTTTACATAATCATGGTTGCTCTTGTCAACCGACAGGATAATAACTACTACTCCGATAATGACAACCGCTACAGCGATCATAATCAGAATCGACTTTCGGTTCAGCTTGATGGGAAACTCACGTTTCGGTTTGACTATCGTGGTATCCATCATGTCCATCGTATTCATAATCTCTCTTCCCTTTCACAAGTATTTGCTGCGGTTCCGGCGCAGCCATTTTATTCACCACTGTATAGCAAGCTATTTTGATTATAACAGATTTTTTTCTTGAAGTAAATACAAAAACCCCATGACGCCAACAATTTTTTTGCATTTTTGCCGATTTAACCGATTTTTTCAACGGACATTCGCTTCTTCATGTGTTTTTTGCCCGCCTGCACACAAGATGCAGGCGGGCAAATTTCATTCTGAATCATCCACGGGCAAAACCGCTGACACAGGTCTTATAACGATAACGATATACACCCTCATTATCTTCGGGCTTCATTCCAAAGTAACTGTAGGTAACCTCTCCGTTTTCATCCAGATGATACTGTTCTACATCCGGATCAAAGATAAAATGTTTGCCGTTAATCTCAACATCTACCCAGAAATGTCCCTCAAAGCCTTCACCGCTTGCGACTTCGCCGTAAACCATGTTAGCCTCATAGCCAAACTTTCTCATGATAACCGTAAATGCTGCTGCGAAGTGCTCGCTGGTGCCGACTCTATCCCTGAACAAGCTGTAGGAGAATTCTGCAATTTCACGATCCTCATCGCTGAGGTAATCCTCAATCGATACTGCCTTGGTGCGGAAGTAACTATCATCATCGGCACATTCCTTTACGAGATGTGCATAGCACGCCTTGACTCTTTCAGCGTAGGTCATAGAATCATTGACGACCTCTCCGATGAACTGGTCTGCCATTTCATCAATTTCCTGATAATTGGTCTGTACCGGATAGAGGTAAACGGAATTCAGATATACTTCTGTTACATCGGACTGTGCATACTCTCTTTCCTTATCTGCATTTGCCACAATGACCTGCAGCTTTTTGCCGATACCCTTCGGATTCATGATTGTAATATCTGTTGTACCGACTCCGACAGCAGTAACCGTACCGAATTTATCAACCGTTGCCACACCCAGATCAGCGCTGACATAATAGAACTTCTTATCCTCAACACCATCAACATCAATATTGTACTTATCGCCCACATACATACTAACCACATTGTTCGTCAGACGAACCGAAGTGTCATCAGCATATACCAGGGTTCTGCTGAAACTCTTTGCTTCAGCTGACCACGGTGTTCCGTCTGCCGCAGTCACATGACCGCCGGTAGGCGCACCAGGCTGGAAGGTCGGGGGAGTATCTGATTCTGCTTTCTTTTTATCATCAGTGGTTTGTTTTTTCTTAGTTGTCGTGTCGGTTGTAGTCTTCTTCACCGTGCCTTCTACCGTTACCTGGCAGGTAGCCTCCAGACCGTTATAGGTCACAACCTTAATCCAGGTCGTACCGGGAGCGATAGCTTCAAACTCCGCTGCCCATGTATTCTTTGTCAGCTTTACAACGCTGTCATCACTATTGGTATAGGTTCTGCCCAAAGCAGCCGCACCATCATTGACATTGCTGCCGAGAACATATTTCTGACCCACCTTGAGCGTCAGAGTTGTCTTTGCCATCTCAATAGATTCCGGCTCCTTTTTGACAATGACCTTACAGGTAGCTTCCTGACCGTTATACAGACGTACTGATACAGTCGTATCGCCTTCCTTTTCGGCTTTGAACTCGCCTCTCCAGTCTTTTTTGGTTGTCTTGACGATTTTCTCATCCGCAGACGAGAAGGTTCTTCCCGCAGCGCCGCTGCCCTTGGGAATACCAGCACTCAGGCTGAAACGCTCGCCCACGCCAAGAATCACGGTTTCACTGGAGAGCTTCACCTTTGTCGGTTCATTTTTTACCACTATACGGCAGGTAGCCTCCTGACCGTTATACAGCTTGACCCTGACATTGGTAGTACCGGTTTTAACAGCCTTAACCTTACCTTCCCACTCAGTTTTTGTCATTTCAAGAATACTGCTGTCACCTGACGAAAACTTTCTGTCAGCTGCCGCAGCTCCCTTCGGCAAAATCGCCTTGAAGTCGTAGGTTTCACCCACGCCGAGTGTCAGGTCTGTCTTAGCGAGTTTTACCCATTCAGGCGCAGCCTTGACCGTAACCTTACAAACCGCACGGTTGCCATCTTCATCAAGTGCAACAACATTGGTTTCACCGGTCGCATTAGCCGTAATGGTTCCATTCTGTACATTAATGATATTGGTATCATCCGCCTGCCACTTGACAGCACTGCCAATCGTTTTCAGCGTATAGGACTCACCTGCGCCGAGAGAAATAGTCGTTTTTTCCAGACGGATCGGCTCTGCTTTTTTCTCAGACTCCTCATCCTCTGCCCCTTTGGAATATTCCTTTACATTTTTTCTGCTTTCTTCGATACTGGAGGCATCTATCGAGCTGGTCTGATCAGTGCCATTCTGTCCCATTGACTGTGACAGGACAAAAAAAGCACCTGTTCCGAGCACAGCTGTTGTCAGTACCACCATACCGATTTTTTTAATCAATTTCATTCTTTCTGACACCTCACTGTCAATTTCATCCTTTTTTCCAACATAGCATAAAAACCTGAACCAAAAATTGTCAATATCACTCATTTATTGCCAAAACAAGTCATATTTAAACCATTATACCCCACCATTCCCCATTTGTCAACCCACTGACGCGTCTAGGCACGGAAATCAATTTTTGCCAGCACTCCCCTGGGGGAAGGGGCTGTGAAAAAAGTCCCAAGAAAAAAGCCAACCGACCTCCGAGTTGATACTTGGAAGTCGGTTGCTTTTTTGGTATAATAG
>CACZSU010000253.1 GCA_902783855.1 uncultured Ruminococcus sp. | reverse complement strand
TTGCTTCACCTCTTGCTTCACCCCTTGCTTCACCTTCCATCAGTATCTTATCATAAATCTCACACATTGTGACCTCTCCTTTCTTGTCGGTTGCTAAGGTGTTGAATTCATTTCTGAAACGCTCGTCATCAGAGAATACGCTTATCATATCAAGTGTTTCTTCCGGATACTCCAATACCTGATTGGTGGGATGGTATTCTATACCGTTGTTCAGTGCATAGAAAAACTCTGCAATAGCACGAAAATCAGACTTGAATTTTTGTATTTGCTCCGGCTGCATATCCTTGATAGAATAAAAATTCATTTTGTAATCATTTACAAAAGGCAGCAGGGCATCAGGGATATTCAGGCAGGAATGGAGATTCTTACCGTAAGTCCATTCCTTCTTTCCGAAGTAAATAACTAATGTAATGACCGGATAGCAGGTTTTATCCGTCTTTTCCTGTGCAGCCTTGTACTGATTCCTGTAAACAGAGCCATCATAGTTGATCACTCTCAGCGGCATCAGTCTGTCCGGGTCAACCTGATTCTCAATTCCGATAAAGGCTAAATTGATATGTGCATTATGCCAGAACTTTGAAACATCCCACTGCTGACTTCTGATCTCTCCGCTGACTTTATACTGTGACTCTTTGTCAGCAGACGACAGTTCATCAGCACTTATAACGCTTTCACCGTCAAAAAGCAGAACATTCAGAATATCAGCAAATACCGGCGCGTATGATTCAAGTGTTTTTGTTACTGTATCTTTTTCTCCCATGGGAGACACTCCTTTAATTCTATACTTCCCTGATTAAAGTATACCATACCGGATAAAAAAATCAAGGGATAATAATTTTCCTTCTGAAAAACTTGCCTTTGAATAGCGCTTCTGCTATTATAGAATCAGTAGGTAGTGTTTGATATCTGACACCACTCAGCACTCAGAATCAAGAATCAGATACTTATTTCTGTTAGAATAAAAGTCACAAGACAGGAGGGATCGGATTTGGACTGGATCAAAGGCATACAGAGAGCAATTGATTACATAGAATCACACCTGGCTGATGCAATCGACTATGATGCTGTGGCGAAGGAGGCTTATTCGTCCTCGCTTCATTTTCAGAGAGTATTCAGCATTATGTGTGGTTTTACACTTGGTGATTATATCCGGATGAGACGTCTTTCGCTTGCAGCAGATGAACTCAGGGGCAGCGATGATAAAGTAATCGATGTTGCTCTCAGATACGGATATGAAACGCCGGAGAGTTTTACCCGGGCCTTTTCACGGTTTCACGGCATTACACCTACCGAAGCCAGAAACGGCGGTACGGTCAAAACCTTTTCAAAACTGTCTGTAAAACTAATTCTGACAGGAGGAAACGAAATGAACTATCGAATCGAGAAACCGGGTGCAATTAAGGTTATCTGTAAGAGGGAATGTGTCCACAAACCTGAAACTGGTGCGGGAACACCGGACATTACCGGATTTTGGACAAAATGCGGTCAGGATGGAACAATCCAGAAATTATGCAGCTATATTCCTAAAAGACCAAGGCTGACCGGACTGCTTGGAATTTGCTTTTCGCTGGAAACACAAGGAGATTCGTTTCCGTATGGAATCGGTGTAGAGTATAACAGTGCACCAGCTGAATCAGGACTTGAGATTATCGAACTTCCGGAGTATACCTATGCAGTATTTCCATTCAAGGGCAAGATGCCAGAAACCTTCATTGAAACTTACAGAAAGATCGTAAGTGAATTCTTTCCGGGCGGCGAACGATATGAATATGCAGAGGGAGTTGAAATTGAGGTTTATCCATCGGATAAAACGGATGATCCAGACTATTACGGAGAAATCTGGATCGCTGTGAATGAGAAATAAGGTAATTATTCAGAAACTGAAAAAGGCTCCTCACTGCCGACACTGTGCCGCTGGTGAGGAGCCTTTATGTACCTATAGTTACCGCCCTTACTACCAGGAAACCGTTATTTCCCGCCGACCATCAATTACATCCTGTGCGGAGTAATTTTTTATGGTAGACAAAAAACCCATTTTCTGTTATTATATATTACAATACATCAGATGCAGATATGAGGAAATCTTTATGAAGAAACGAACATCCAAACAGATTTTTGCGGAAACCTTTCTGGAGCTGAGCCGTGAACTGCCGATAGACAAAATCACTGTCAAAAAAATAGTCGAAGAAAGCGGGTTATCGCTGAAAACCTTTTATAACCACTTCTCTGACAAGTATTCGCTGATGCTGTATATCGAGGAGAAAAGGAAACTACCGATGCAAGACGGGGCACTGGCGTTTATGACAGGCTTGTGAGCAATATGGACGAGTTGCAGCATCGGGGGTTGATATTCGGAGCATCTATCACTGTGACAACGCAGAATATCAGGGAGGTATCCTCTGACGCATTTCTGGGCAAGCTTTCTGCCAAGGGCTGCAAGGCGGCAATATTTGTGGAGTATGTTCCTGTAACGGATGACAGTATGGAACTGGCACCCGGCGATGAGGAACGGGAGTATCTCAAAGACCGAATTGACTGTCTTAGAAAAGAGCATACCGAAATGGTATACATTTCCTTCCCCGGCGACGAAAAAGACACAGGCGGCTGTGTGGCAGCAGGACGGGGCTTCTTCCATATCAATTCCCATGGCGGTGCAGAACCGTGTCCGTTTTCGCCTTTCTCGGATATCAATGTACGTGACACTTCTCTCAGAGAAACAATTAATTCCGGACTGTTCAGGGAACTCCGGGACGGAGGATACCTTCTTGAAGATCATATCGGCGGCTGCACACTGTATGAAAAGCGTAATCAAGTAGAAAAAATCATAGCCGAAGGTAAGGCTCAGAACAATATCAGATAAGGAGGATATTGATGAATATAGCAGTAAGATATTATTCTAAATCGGGAAATACAAAAGCCGTTGCAGAGTCTATTGCCGAAGCGGTCGGAGTAAAGGCAGTATCCGTTGATACAGCGGAGGCAGATATAAAAGAGCCTGTTGACCTGCTTTTTATTGGTGGTGCTTTATATGCTTACGGTCTTGATAAGCAT
>CACZSU010000252.1 GCA_902783855.1 uncultured Ruminococcus sp. | reverse complement strand
GCTGCTTTCTGTGCTGCTTTCGGAACCGGATTCTTCGCCGGAGCTTTCCTGTGCAGATTCGTCTGTTGTACTTTCTTCGGAGGAATGGGTTTCTTCCGTACTGCTTTCGTAAGAAGATTCCACAGAGGACTGCATTGAAACCTCTGTAGAAGGCTCATATGCCTCAGCACTTTCCCCTGCGCTGCTTTCGCCGGGTATGACGCTTTCCTGCGCTGCCTGTGATACAGGCGCAGAAGGTTCCGAAGGCTCCGCAAAAACCGTCAGTGTTCCCGCCAGTGCCAGGACTGCTGCCACAAGCAAAGCCGCAGCATTTTTTATATACATTGAAATCACCGCCGTACATCCAAAAATATTCCATCTTCCATTATATCAAAAAACACGGCGGTCATAAATCGTCATTTTAACGAAAATCCCTTCACTTCCTGCTGCACTTTATATAAATCTGTCGGATTATGGCACCTGATATACCATAGAGATGGAACCATTCACTCATTGCCGCCTGTAGTTCCGTTAAGAGTACGCAGAAGTACATTTCCGAGAAGATAGCCGGTGTAGCGAACTTCTTCTATGCTATTGGAATCAGCGCCGACCTCAATCAGAAGGGAACCGGTATTGACGTCCATATTATAAGTAAAATCTCCGAAATCCAACGGACGGGCAAGATCAGGATACATTTCCACTGCGTTTTTCTGAATCTGCAGCGCAAACCGCAGATTGTACTCCCAATCGGCAAAGTCAGGGTCATCAGCGTAATTATAACCAGCCAGTATCATAAACTGAGCCGCTTTTTTGCCGTCCACCATGCAGACAGGCTTGGAACGCTGGTACTCGCTGCCTAAACCGTCCCGATGAATATCAATTGCCACCTTGATGGACGGGTATTTCTGTATGTTCTTCATGACCGTTTCATAGCTGCGGTCGTATGCTTCATTATAGCTGGGATCGTCATGTACCGTCATATCATGAATCGCTTTAATGCCGTTCTGGTTCAGCACCTTGACGATTTCTTCGCCGATTGCGCAGACATTCTGTGTACGGTCGGCACTTCTCGGATAAAAGCTTTCATAATAATACCCCGTATCAAACGGCAGAAAGCTCTCACTGGTATGTGTATGATAAATCAGTACCTGCGGCTCTCCGTTTTTTTCGATTGCAAAGCCCAGCTTTCCTGACAGTTCCTCCTCAATATCCAGCTCAGCAGATGAAATGTTCTTTACCTGTATTCCCTCAAAGGCTTCGCTGCCCTGTATGGAAGTGAATTCCAGTACAGGATATTGTTCCTCTCCCTCGTGCTGTGCATCATACTGCTGCAGTTCGGCATCTGTAGGCGTATGATACACGAATCCGCTTTCCTGTTTTACAGACGATGTATCAGGCTGGGGATTTTTTTCTCCTACATGGGTATCATTGCCAATAGCGGGCGTTGATTTTTTAGGCGCTGATGTATCGGTTTCGGATTGTCCGGGCGAAGGTGCGGCGGCAGGCTTGTACTGATAATTGCCTGACGGGAGGGCGGTCTGGGCTGCCATTTGCTGGAACAGATCTCCATGGTCTTCCATACCGATACGTACAACCGTACAGGCTACTGCCGATGCTATCAGCAGGCAGGATGAAATTCCCAGTCCCCATTTGTGTAAACTTCTCTCTTTCTGCTTCATAAGCACACCTCCGTTTTCTGTTCACCACGCCACAAGGTACCGATACTATCTTATGCGCCGCCGCAGTCAAATATGACTTATCTTTGGGAATTTGCCCAAATCCTGCCACCATCGGTGTCGCACACTCTCAGTTAAGCTAAGCGCCCGCCATTTGTAAAATGGAAAATTGAAAATGGAAAGTGGAAAATGAAACTGCTTTCAGCAGAGAGATATCAGTGACTAACAAGGTGTTTTGTGGTAAAAATATCCATAAACTCAGGTTGCACTGCCTACATAAGGGGTAGGGAGTTTGGTGCTCAGGGTAGGGAGTTTGGCAGCAAAGTAGGGAGTTTGGGATGCAAACTCCCTACCCCCTATAAGTCCTG
>CACZSU010000251.1 GCA_902783855.1 uncultured Ruminococcus sp. | reverse complement strand
CTAAATTTAACTGAGAGTGCACGACACCGGCGGCACGCCGGCGCCTCTGCCACTGGGCGGAGTTCCGAAGCCGGCAGGCGATGATTAGCGTGAAGGGTAATTTGATTGATTCGGAGGTTTTAACATGACACATTTTCATATCAGCCGGAAACAGCTGACCGCTTTGCTGTTGTCTGTCCTCGTTCTTGCTGTCAGTGTTGGTCTGATATCTTCCCAATCTCCTGCCGTTACGGAACTTTCGCCCGTTTCACCGCCTGAAGGAAAGCCGCCGGAGGTTTCGTCACCTTCACAGGTTTCTGCTGAAACTCAGTCATTTGTAAAAGCTGTCTGGGTTCCCTTTATGAGCCTGAACCTCGCCGGTACCGACAGAACCGAACAGGCTGCACGCAAAAGACTGACAGAAATCTTCGATAAAATCCGGTCTGCCGGCGCTGATACCGTTTTCCTTCATGTGCATCCCTTCTGTGATGCACTGTATAAAAGCAAATCGTTTCCTTCCTCGCATCTTCTTTCCGGTCAGCAGGGAAAGAACGTTAGCTATGATTTCCTTGCAATCGCTGTGACCCTTGCCAGACAACGGGGGCTGAAGCTCCATGCATGGATGAACCCTCTGCGGGTCAGCTATAACCAGACGCCTTCCGCTTTTGCAGAAAACAATCCCTATGTGAAATGGCAGAATGATGATGACATAGCAAATGATCGCTATACGTTTGAAAGCAACGGCAATATCTACCTTAATGCCGCCTATCCGGCTGTGCGCCGTCTGATTACAGATGAGGTCAGGGAGCTGGTCAGCCATTATGATATTGACGGAGTGGTGATTGACGATTATTTTTATCCGCCGGATGACATGGAATGCGACCGTGCTGAATATGATCTATATTGTGATGCAGCAGGGGAAACCTACCTCTCACAAGCCAACTGGCGGAAGGGGAATATCAATACACTGGTTTCTGCTATGTATAGTGCTGTCCATTTTACCCGGGCTGATTGCCAGTTCGGTATCTCGCCGCAGTGCAATCTTTCCAATAACGAAAAAATAAGCGCAGATGTGGTCAGCTGGGGGAAAATCAACGGTTATGCCGATTACCTTTCTCCACAGACCTACGTCAGTCAGTCCCATCCATATCTCCCTTTTGACAGCTCCGTTGACCAATGGCGCAGCCTTGTCTGTTGTCCGGATACCCGTCTGTATATCAGCCTGGCTTTGTATAAGGTCGGTACAGATGCCGATAATGGTACATGGCTGCTGAAAAAGGATAATATTTCTTCTCAGATTGACTATGCCAGAAAAGCTGGCGCAGACGGTTATGCATTGTATTCCTATCAGGATATTGACAAATTATAGCTCCATATAATTTGGGATTGACCTGTATTCGTTTCCTTTGTTTGGGACAAATGGTTTCCACCAGAGTAGCTTGCCGGTGTAAAAAGGAGGACACATGGAAATTATTGTGAAATATAGCGGGGCTTTTGTGGATTTATTATCAGAGGCAGCTCAGCTGGGTACGCTGCGGGCAGAAAATCTTGGACAGGGATATGCTATTGTGGACTGGGATGGGGCAGCTGATCAATTGTATACGGTTCCGGCTATTGAAGATATCGAAATGCCCAGAGAAATTTTTCTGAATGACGACGGGTTGTCCGGGAATTGCAATGAAAGTGCTGTTTTCCGCGCGCAGCGGTTCAGCGGCAAAGGTGTACTGGTGGGAATTATTGATACCGGGGTGGATTATACCTCATCAGAGTTCCGTACAGCGGACGGCAAAAGCAGGATAGCGGCATTGTGGGATCAGACTGCGGCGGGGACTGCGCCGGAGGGGTTTTTGTCCGGTGCGGAATACGTACAGGAGCAGATCAATGAAGCTCTTTTGTCAGGCAATCCCTTTTCCTATATTGCACGAACAGATGCCAGCGGTCATGGAACGGCTGTAGCTGGCATTGCAGCAGGCAGTACGCTTGGACGGGCTTACCAGTCAGAGCTGATTGTGGTGCGTGTCAGCCGCAGCAGCACCGAACAGACGCTTACTACCAGTCTGATGCGGGGAGTACGTTATGTCATTGATACCGCCAGACGGCTGCGCAAACCGGTTGCGGTGAATATCAGCTATGGTATGAATGAAGGCTCTCACCGTGGGGATTCGCTGTTTGAACGGTATCTGACAGCAGTTGCAGGAGAATGGAAAACCACCATTACAGTTGCACTGGGAAACGAGGCGTCTGCCGGGCATCATTATTCCGGATTCATGCGCAGCGGTGAGGTGCAGAGTATTCCGTTTTTTACAGCAGCACTGAATGGCAGTTTTTACCTGTCTATCTGGAAGAATTATACTGACAGGCTTTCAGCAGAGCTGCTTTTGCCTGACGGCAGCAGCACGGGTGTAATCAATCGTTTCAGCAGCCGTACCAGTATCCGTGCGGGAGAGCTGTTTGTAACGGCATTTTACGGTCAGCCTACCCAGCGCAGCGTTTTTCAGGAGATATTCTTTGATATCCGTCCATTGGAGGGAAGGATTCCGGCAGCCTTATGGACGCTGCGTCTGACAGCGGAGGAGATTGTCAGCGGAAGGGTCGATGTCTGGCTGCCAACTACAGAACAGGTGACCACTGCAACCCGTTTTGTCAATCCGGACGAGGAGCTGACCATGACGATTCCATCCACTGCTGACAGAATTTTGCGGGTAGGGGGATATGATCGGCGCACAGATGCCATTGCCTCTTTTTCCGGCAAAGGAATCTCGTGTCCGGAGGGGATTTATCCGGATGTGGCAGCCTCTGCTGTCGATGTACCGGCGCCTACGCTTTCCGGTGGTATCGGCAGCTTTACAGGAACCAGTTTTGCTGCGCCGCAGGTAACAGGGCTGGCGGCGCAGCTGATGGAATGGGGGATTGTCTGCGGCAATGCGCCGTTTATGTACGGCGAAAAGGTCAAAGCAGAAATACGTCTGCTTGCCCGCCGCAGCCGCAGCATACCCTATCCCGATATTGCGTATGGGTACGGGCTGATATAAAGACTGGAAGTTAAAGAATTAGGAGTGAGGAATTAGGAATTAGGAATTGCATTCAACAAAGAGTGTTTTAGTGGCTAAGGGGAGTTTACGGAATGGCGCCGCAGCTTTTGTATAATGGAAAATGGAAAGTGGAAAGTGGAAAATTAAACAGCTTTCGGCAAAGAGTGTTTTACTGAGTAAGGGGAGTTTACGCAATAGTCCCGCTGCTTCTGTATCGGCATTCGCCGGAGTGCTTTGATGACAGCCGCTGGTTGGTAGACCAAAGGTGGGAACCACAAGAGGGGCGCCGAGCCGGCGCACCCGCTG
>CACZSU010000250.1 GCA_902783855.1 uncultured Ruminococcus sp. | reverse complement strand
TGGAAGGCGAGGAAATCTTTGAGTCGGAGGACGAAAAATACCTGATGGCAATTGCCGATTTAATCGCATAATTTTTTAATTTATCGCTTTAAAGCCTTGACAAATCGAAAATCCGGTGTTATGATGGTTGTGTTGATAAAAACAATGAAAGGAGCAGTCCGTATGTCTGAAATGCAGGTTGCACGATTTAGCAGATATTACTTTTTTGGCACATGTGAGTTTTTTACATGGGCTTTTTCGTGCTGCGTTCCCGGCAAACAGTCTGCAACGGTCAGTGACAGCTGACAAGATATTGCTATTATGATGATTGCTTGATGACGGGATCCGCAGAGGGTTCCGTCTTTTTGTTTTATTTTTCCGACTGCAGCGTGATGAATAAGCCAACAAGATCAACCGCTTATCAACCCTACAACATTTCCATCTGGAGGTAAAAAACATGATTATTGTATTAAAAGACGGTACAACCAAGGAACAACTGATTTTATTCAAGGCTGCTTTGGAAGAAAAGTATGCTGTTACAGTCAACACCTGGCATGGTGTCGGCTCTACGGTACTGGGACTGATCGGTGATACGACAGCCGTTGACGAAGACTGGGTCAATGCCCAGGAAATCGTGGAAAAGGTTAAGCGTGTACATGAACCGTACAAAAAAGCTAACCGTAAATTCCACCCGGATAATACCGTCATTGAACTGCCCACTGGTCAGAAGATCGGGGACGGCAATCTTTGTATTATGGCTGGTCCCTGCTCTGTTGAATCAGAAGAACAGATTAATTATGTAGCCGAAAGAGTGAAAGCAGCCGGAGCCACCTTCCTGCGCGGCGGTGCGTTCAAGCCGAGAACCTCGCCCTATTCCTTCCAGGGGCTGAAAGCAGAGGGACTGGATCTGCTCAAGGGCGCCAGAAAGGTAACAGGGCTGCCGATCGTCACAGAAATCATGAGTACTGCTCATATTGATATGTTTGAAAGCGTGGATGTAATTCAGGTCGGCGCCAGAAATATGCAGAATTTCGAGCTGCTTAAACAGCTCGGCAAAACCAACAAACCTATCCTATTGAAAAGAGGTCTGGCAAATACCATCGAAGAATGGATCATGAGTGCAGAGTATATTATGGCTGGCGGCAATGATCAGGTCATTCTGTGTGAAAGGGGCATCCGTACCTATGAAACAGCTACCCGCAACACGCTGGATCTTTCTGCTGTGCCGATTGTCAAAAAGCTCTCACACCTGCCCGTGATTGTGGATCCCAGCCATGCAACCGGTAAATCTGCTCTGGTAGAGCAGATGTCACTGGCAGCCGTCGCAGCAGGCGCTGACGGTCTGATGATAGAGGTACACAATGACCCCAAACACGCCCTTTCCGATGGCGCACAGTCCCTGACACCCGATCAGTTTGATCGTGTTGCACACAAGGTATTCGCTCTGAAGAAGGCGTATGACGAAATTATTCAGGCATAACAGGCATGGATGCTATGACATTCGAAGAGGCGATTTTCACCCGAAAGCCTGACAGAATACAGCTTTGTCAGAAGCCATAGAAAACGGAACCGTATAGTATTATACAGATTGTATTATTATACATTTCGTAATAAAGTAACCGCTGATACAAAGAACGGCAATGTATCAGCGGTATTTTTTATATTCAGATTTCCTCGGTTTTTTCATCATCGTCAATTCTGTCCTTCACCTTGGAATAAAGAATGACAGAATCATTTTCGTGAAAAATCAGATCACCTTTGGGAATAATGGTTTTGTCTTCCCGTTTGACCATAATAATAAAGGTCTGTCTGGATATATCCAGATCACGCAGCATCTGTCCATTCCAGCGGTGACCCCGGCGTATGGTAAGCTCCTTAAGATAAACGGGCTTATCCCCCTTGATCGAATCCACACCAATCACCAGATAATCCCCCGCTGCCAGCCGCACATTTCCCCGGGGAATAATGGTATCATCCCCACGCTGAATCACTGCAACAATCATCCCATGGGGCAGTGACAAATCCATAATGCGCTTACCGACCCATTTATCATTTTTTTCGAGCAGGATTTTAATAAAATGCACATCTTCCTCTTCACCGTTGCCGATACTTTGCAGCCGGGAATACTGTTCCACGAAGCCTGCGGAAATAATACCGGTAGGTATCGCTACTATGCCCACGCCTAAAAAGGCAATCACAATGCCAAAACACTTTCCAGCCGTTGTAATAGGATAAATATCACCATAGCCCACTGTCAGAAGTGTGGAAACCGACCACCAGATACCGGAAAAAGCATTGCTGAAAACCTCGGGCTGAACAGGGTTTTCAATACTGTACATACAAAGGCTGGACGCCAGCATCATGACCAGTATAATAAAGATAGACGACATAAGCTGCTGTTTTTTCCGCAGCAGAACCTCTGTTATTACGTTCAGCGAATCATAGTAGGCATTGATACGGAACAGCCGCAGAATCCTCGCTACCCGGAACATTTTGAAGACAGCCGCTCCCGCCGGGAAGAAGGTTGGCAGAAAATACGGGAAAAATGACAAAAAATCCACAATACCTGTAAACGAGAAAATATATTTGAGTACAGCCCTCGGATGGCTTTTATTCGGATACAGGCACTTGGCGGTGTACAGACGCAGTACGTAATCCACTGCAAAGAATATGACTGTCACCAGCTCTACCTCATCAAAAATAAACCCATATTTCGCCCTGATTTCAGAGTACGTATTCAGCACAGTAATGATCAGATTAATGATCAGCATGGACGTACTCAGTACATCATAAAACTGGTTAATAAACACATCCACAACGCCGACAGACACCATCTTAAAAATTTTCCGGCGAAACCGTTCCGACGGCGGTATGGTTATATCATTATCATCTAGCCCCGCCAGCATGGGGTCATGGACAGGGATATCATCATTATGATTTAATTCCGACATCATGTCACTCCTATTTCTATAGTCAGCTCATTCAGCCGCCCTGTGGGAAACCTTTTGTTGAAACAAAAGGTTATCCCCCAGACTTCCTTCCAAAAAAACTGGATTTTCGCAAATGAATGTTATCAAAAGCGACAGCAGCTAAGAAGCTCAAAAAGAACATCATTGCGGGTCCAGGTGCCGCTTGCACCTGGCAGGGTCCAGGGACAGCGTCCCTGGCGGATTCCAAAGGCAGAGCCTTTGGCTCGCCGGAGGCATGAAAAACAGAACTTACCTTTTGTTTATCAATCAGACTGCCATTAAGCAGAGAAGCAAATTAAAAAAGATAGGCAAGGTTATTATCTGCGGAAAGGTTGTCAAGCGAATACAGAATCAGAATGCTGTCTGCCGCTTCCTGCTTTGCCAATGCTGAAATTTCCTTCTTGTAATACCGCATATCCACCATAATAATCTCTCTGTAATTCTGCGATAAAAACGGTGCTATGGTATGCGCATAGGAATCCTTGATCAAAATCAGCGTACCGCTTTTGACATTATTATACGTGATCCTGACCAGACTGTGATTACCATCTAAGAAGACCGGATATTTGTCATCATTCTTCAATTGGTCAAGGAAAAAATACTCCGTACTGGTTTTTTTATCCTGACCATCGCTGATTTCAACCAACAGACTTCCCTGGGGCTGGTTCTTATTCGACCATAACGTGATCGTATCAGGCTCCAGCATCCACAACGCACTCTTGGAATACGAGGTTCCATAAAAGCCCTTGATCTTTTCCTTGGAAAAGCTGTCCTCCGGCAGCGGCTTGAAATCCATCGTCTTACCCAGCAGTGTGTAGGCTTCATAGGCTCCTGTGCTGGTCCAGTGATGGTCGGTTCTGTAATACAGCTGCTCGCTGTCAGCTGCCATCAGAAAATCTGCATTGACATTACAGAACTTTACATCACTCCCCAAAGCACTTTGAAAATCATTGATCAGCTCGCCATCCTGATACGGCTCGTGTACGGGCGGCAGCTTGCTGCCATTGATATACCCTGACGACGGAATGACCGTCATGTATACCGGAATGTCGCTTTCAGCAGCAAATTCCTTGATATAACCTGCATTTTTCATCAGATTTTCGGTTTTCTGGGACGGTTTCGGGAACAAATAGCCGCCGCTGCCCAGGTATATTCCCTTGGAGCCGTTCCTTCCCTCCGCCAGCTCCAGCCCGGCACTCATGCCGACAAAAAAGTTTCTGCCGGGAATATGATCAGACAGATACGTATCCAGCTCATTCTGAAATTTTGCGCTGAATACCGTTTCAGCCGTCACTTCTGGAAAATCAGAAAGCTGCCGCTTTTCCTGCACTGAAAAATCGCTTTTCGGCAGGAAAAAGAGCAATATCATCATCACAAAAATAAATCCGCATAATATAAATGTCGGCAGATAATTGATCATTTTCTTCATTTACATCATATCCTTCTCTTTCATCAGAATGTATCAGTCAGACTAACACTGCTTCCTCAGAATTTAAAATACAGGAACGGATTGTACGCACTGCTGACCAGCTTTGACGTACAAAGCAGCAGCGACAAAATACAACCAGCATTATCTGCCACCAGACGCACTGCATTGTTTTTAATCTTGTGGTACAGCGTGTTCATCAGCGGAGTGGAAACAACCGCAGCCACTATCAGCAGCGGAATATAACTCAGTACAACCGCAGCCACACTATCACTCATACGCAGTCCGTCCGCACCAAACAGACGACCGACAAATTCCCCTAGCTGTCCCAGGTCTTCAAAATAGAACAAAACCCATCCCAACACAATTAACAGCAGGGAGTACAAATGTGCAATCGCTGCCGGCGCCTTTTTCAGCAGTTTAAGCAGGAAGGTCTTTTCGATCACCAACAGAACGCCGAAATATAATCCCCACAGAATAAAATTCCAGCTGGCGCCATGCCATAAACCTGTCAGGAACCAGACAACCGCCAGATTGAGAATCTGTCTTGGCAAACCCTTTCTGTTGCCGCCCAGCGGAATATACACATATTCACGGAACCATGTGCCCAATGAAATATGCCATCTTCTCCAGAATTCGGTAATACTTTTGGAAATATACGGATAGTCAAAGTTCTTGATGAATTCAAATCCGAACATCTTGCCCAGACCAATTGCCATATCACTGTATCCGCTGAAATCAAAATAAATCTGGAAGGTATAGGCAATAATGCCTACCCATGCCCCCAGCACACCGCTATCGCTGCCGCTGCTGCGGATCGTATCCCAGAGATTACCCATTTCATTAGCAATCAGAATCTTCTTTGCCAGACCAACCAGAAATACCTTTACGCCCTCTGTAAACTGCGCCAGGCTTTCCCGTCTGTCCATCATCTGTGCTGCTACGTCCTCATAACGCACAATCGGACCGGCAATCAGCTGCGGGAACAAGGATACATAGGTTCCGAAGGCGATCAGATTTTTCTGCACCTTCACCGTATTGCGGTAAACATCTATCGTATACGACATTGTCTGGAAGGTATAGAACGAAATACCAATCGGCAAGGCTACCTCTATCACCGGCAGATTCAGGAACGGCAGCACTAAATTCAGCGTTTCGCCGATAAACCCAGCATATTTGAAAAATCCCAGCAGACCCAGATTCACTACCACGTCAGCAATCAGAATCCACTTAGACAGCTTTTTTCTTTCCCTGTACTTGCCCAACAGAACGCCTGCTATGTAGTTGACAAGAATCGAAACCAACATCAGAATTACAAAAATCGGCTCGCCCCAGGCATAAAATACCAGGTCAACCACAAACAGCGTCACATTCCGGAACCGTCTTGGCGTCAGGTAATACAATACCAATACGATCGGCAAAAATAAAAACAAAAAAATCAGACTTGAAAATACCAAGTGTTCTCACCACCATAAAATTTGAATTCTTGTCCGAACAGCACAAAATAACCTCTCAAAACCATGCTTCGGGAGGTTATTCTGTACAAATCTATTCGTGCTTTATGCCAGATTCTCGCTGAAAATGCTCTTGATCTTTTCTGCATCCGGAGAGATAACCAATGACACATACAAGCCGTTGGTTTCTACCTTCGCATTTTCAATGTTTTCCTTCTGCTTCGGATCATAGTTCTGGATAACATTATAGATAGACTGCCAGTTGTTCTGGAGTTTTTCCTGCAGAGATGCGACCTGGCTTTCATCCTTTGCCTTTACATAGATAATCTGATCCTGCTGAACGCCGTCTGTGCAGACGCCGCCTGCAAAGTCATCTATTTCTTCGCTGGTGATGCCCAGTACACGCTCCAGTCTTTTCTCTGAAAAATCACTCATGGATTCAGGCAGCTGTACCTCTGCCTTTACCTTTTCATAGATATCCTTCAGACCGCCGGCAGCTGCCTCAGTTGAATCGCCGGCTGCTGCGGAAGCATCGTCTGTCGGAGCCGGCTCCGATGCGTCCGCAGTGGCTGCGGCACTTGTCTGTGTACTTTCCTGTGAGGATGCTGCATCCTTGTTGTCCGAGCTGCCGCAGGCACAAAGAGAAACAACCAGTGCTGCTGATACGAGTGCTAAAAATACTTTTTTCATTTTTGACAATTCCTTTCTTCTTGAAGCTTTTATTTATGCAACATGACCCTTGAGATACTCTACCCATTTGCTGCATCCCAGGAAATTGAAATGCAGTCCCATATCCCCCGGATCACCGCAATAATCATAAATCAGATTACCATATGGATCGCTGACGGCTTCGGCGACGCTGACAAATACAAAACCACGTTCATGACAAACCTCTTTGGCTCTTTCATTGAACCCAGCCACATTGTAATTATTCAGCAGATCAGCACGGCGCATTCCGCTGATCAGAGGCGTCACACTCTGGATATAGATCTGTACATCTGGATTCGTTTCCAGAATACGGTCTGTCAGATTGATCATACCATTGACCGTACCATCAATTCCGTAACCGCCGATATCATTCATCCCCAGCATGATAAAGACCTT
The DNA here is from genome assembly GCA_902783855.1 of uncultured Ruminococcus sp. Taxonomy (GTDB): domain Bacteria; phylum Bacillota; class Clostridia; order Oscillospirales; family Acutalibacteraceae; genus UBA1213. The sequence continues at coordinate 14,273 of CACZSU010000250.1, read as the reverse complement.
GCCTTTACCCGAAAGACGAATACCCTCCTCGACCGTAACCTTCTTTCCTTGCCATACAGGATGCACATTTCCTGCCTGATTCAAATCCCACATGGAATTATAATACCCCAGGCTGACCGAACACAGAAAGGCTGCATCACCCAGTTCACCATTTTCGGCATAGTAGGACAATCCTACCGTCACACTGTCCCCTACAAACACAACATCATCAAACCATTCGGGACCTACAATAACATCCGAATAATCAGATGATACCACATGAATCCGTTCTGATTCAGGCGGTTCGGGTACCATTACGCTGCACGTTGCCGTTTTATCATTATACGTCCTTAGCGTAATCGTTGCCTTACCCGGATATCTGGCAGTAACAAGTCCGCTTGCATCCACGCTGATCACGCTGCTGTCAGACCACTCCCAGGTATAATCCTGCCGCTGTGCATTATCCGGCTTTAAAGTCGGCTTTAATTGAAAGGTTTCACCCATTTTCACGGAAATAGATGTTTCATTCAGTTCAACCGATGTAATATCCTTTGGAGGCTCTGCTTTGGAGGAAGCCGTTTTGGATTCCTTTTTAACCGATGACTCCGAAGCAGAGGATTCCTTTGCAGATTCCTCAGACGATTCCTCAACAGAGGTGGTTTCTGACGATTCTTCAGAAGACGATGCCGGGGGTTCCTCCGGTGATACCTGACTTTCCTGTGCGGAAATCCCCTCGGACGAATCTTCAACAGAGGTTTCAGAAGATGCTGTTATCATTGATACGACGGGAACACTTTCTGACGGTTCCCCGCCGCAGGCACAGCACCCGACTGCCAGAACGACTGTCAGAACAGCCGCCAGCCGTTTTTTCATAGAGAACGCTCCTTTGTATTTCCTTTTTATTCAACGTGCGTTTTCAGATATGCGACCCATTGGCGGCAGCCTGCTTCGTTAAAATGCAGACCCATATATCCGGGATCGCCGCAATACTCATATTTCAGATTGCCATAGGCATCGCTGACGCCCTCCGCAACGCTCACGAAGATAAATCCTCTTTCGTGGCAAACCTCTTTTGCTCTGGCATTGTATTTTGCCACATTGGTATTATTCAGCATATCCCCACGCTGTATACTGCTGATCAACGGCGTTACACTTTGAATATATATCTGTACATCGGGGCTTTTCTGCAGTATACGATCCGTCAGCTTCTGCATACCGCTGATAGCACCTTCCACACCATAGCCGCCGATATCGTTCATGCCCAGCATGATAAAGACTTTTTTCTTTCCGGAAAGGCGCACACCCTCATCCACCGTCACCTTGGTGCCGTTCCACATGGGATGCACATTGCCCGGGCGGTACAGATCCCACAGGGCATTATTATACCCCAGACTGACAGCACATAAAAATGCTGCATTGCCCAGCTCGCCGTTTTCCGCATAATAGGACAGCTTTACCGACACACTGTCGCCCACAAACACAGCATCATCAAACCATTCCGAACCTACACTCGTATCGGAAACATCTGACGGCACCGGTTCAACCGGTACCTGCGGCTCCGGTGCAAGCACCGTTACCAGGCATTCTGCTGTCTTTCCGTCATAGGATGTGACCGTTACCGTTGCTGACCCCGGCGCCAGTGCAGTCACCACTCCATTGGAAGCAACAGAAACAACACTGCTGTCCGACCAGCTCCAGGAATAATCCTTGCGGGAAGCATTGGACGGATAAAAGATCGGCGACAACTGGCAGGTTTGTCCGGTTGTCAGCGTTACACTCGTTGTATTCAGTCCAATCGCATTCAGTCCCACAGTCTGGGGCACCCGACTTGTCTGCTGTGAAGACGTCTGTACAGACGTTGCAGTCTGCGGCTGTACAGGCGTGGTTTGTACAGGCACCGTGACAGTCTGCTGCTGAGGACGGGTTGAAACAGTCTGCCGGGATGACTGCTCTGTCTTCGATACCTCTGATAAGGAAGAAGCCGGTCGGGAGCTGGTTTTCTTTGAATCTTCCGACATCTCGCCCTGCTTTGACGGTTCCGAAGATTCCAGCGATGATTCCGCCAGAGATGCGGCGGAGGATTCCTGCTCCGATGATTCTTCCACAGACGACTGCGGTTCTGTACTGCTTTCTATCGTTGCCTGTTCTTTCTCACTGCTTTCGGCAGACGCAGCTGCCGGTGCAGCAGAGGGCTGCTCCGGCATATTGCCGCCGCAGCCGCACAGTGCCATTGCCAGAGCAGCTGCCAGACACAACGCCATACATTTTTTCATCATATCATTATTCCACATGGCTTCTCAGGTACTGTACCCATCTTTTACAGCCGGCATCGGTGAAATGAATACCCATTGCTTCGGGATCACCGCAGTATTCCGGTACAAGATTGCCTGCTTCATCCGATACAGCAGAAGCTACATCCAGATACACAAAACCTCTTTCCTCACATACCTCCTGCAACTTCTCGTTAAACTGCGGAATTGTCGTATTATTCAGCATATCCCCCTGCATATTCTCCAGCATGGGTGTAACGGACTGTATGTAAATCTCTACTTCCGGTGATTTGTTCAGAATACGTTCAATCAGTTCCTTCATATTTTCGATTGAATCATCCACACCATTCAAACCGATATCATTCATGCCCAGCATAATAAAAACATTCTTTTTCCCAGAAGCTGCCACACCCTCATCTACCGTATATTTGGTGCCGTTCAGGGTAGGATGTACGTTATTCTCCTCATCAATATCCCAGAGAGCATTGTAATAACTCAGGCTGCCGGCACACAAAAATGCCGCATCTCCCAGCGCACCGTTTTCTGCATAGTAGGACAGCTTGAGCGTTACACTGTCGCCAACAAAAATAGCATCGTCAAACCAGCTCTTGTCTACCATATCAGCCGGTTCATCTTCCGATTGTTCTACCGGCTGTGCATCTGTGGATGCTTCACCGCCTTCGGCAGATGGCTGCACGGCTTCACCTGTGCTTTCGTTCCCCTCTGCATTGCCTGCTGCATCCTCCGAAGCGGCTGCTGATACGGATTCCTGTGCTGCGGAACTTTCTTCTGCATCTCCCTCACCGCAGGCACACAGCGACAAAGACATGGTTGCTGCCAATAAAACTGTCAATAGCTTTTTCATAACTACACCTCTTAAAAAATTTTTGATTCTATATATTTATTGTACATGATGCTTGAGATAATTGACCCATTTGCTGCACCCGGCATCGGTAAAATGAATCCCCATTCCGGTGGGGTCGCTGCAATTGGATGGATCCAGGTTGCCATATCCATCCTGCACAACAGAATAGATATCCATATAATAAAATCCTCTTTCAGAACAAATCTGCCGCAGACGGCTGTTGAATTGCGGAATGGTGGTATTATTCAGCTGCGAGCGCTGCATATTGTACAGCATCGGCGTCACAGATTCAATATAAATCTGTACATCGGGACTTTTCTCCAATATCCTGCCAATGAGTGTCTTCATATTCTCTACAGAACCGTCAATACCATACAAACCGATATCATTCATTCCCAGCATGATAAAGACTTTTTTCTGTCCGCTGGCTCTGATACCCTCATCCACTGTATATTTTGTGCCGTAAAGCGAAGGATGTACATTTCCTTCCTGATACAGATCCCACAGTGCATTGCCCCATCCAAGGCTGCCCGCACACAGGAACTTCGCATTACCCAGTGAACCGTTATCCGAATAATAGGACAGCTTCAATGTGACGCTGTCACCCACAAACACCGCATCATCAAACCACGAGGCATCCACGCCAACGGTGCTGCCGCTGTCTTCCACCGGGACCTGCGGCTGAGGCTGCTGTTCAGGCACAGATGGCTGAGGTGCTTCTTTTACCGTTACGGTACAGGAAGCAGTTTTATGGTTAGATGTTTCAGCTGTAATAACAGCCGTACCGACCGCCCTTGCCATAACCGTACCATCCGATGCAATACTCACCACGCTGCTGTCGGATACGTTCCATGTAAACTGTAGGTTGGATGCATTCTGCGGCAGCAAAGAAGCTGTCAGACGATCAGACGCGCCGACCGTCAGCGTCATTGATGCTTTGTTCAACGAAATGGAGCTCACCTGAACGTCAGCTGCTGCCGGCTGACTGGATGCCGCAGCCGGTTGGACAGGCTGTGTCCGGACAGGCGTAATCGATCTGGATACCTGTGATACAGTCTTGGATGACTGCTGCGGCTTTTCACTTGTTTGTTTACTGCTTTGTGAAGCGGATTGGCTGACCGCAGAAGAAGATCCCTCTGATGCTGCCGACATTTCCAATTTCTCCGCCGCAGATTCTGCGGAAGTTGCTTCCTGCGGCGGCAGTTCTTCCGACAGCTGAGAAGCAGACGCTGTCTCCTGTTCACTTTCAACCGATATCTCCAACGACGCATTCGGCACAGATGAGGATACTGCCGATTCTTCCGTCTGACCAGAGCAGCCGCTCCACAACAGAAGCGCCGTTGTCAGACATAATAGCAACCATTTTTTCTTCATCTTCATTTACTTTACCACTCTTCACTGTAATCATTCTGATCGTACGTTTCATATCCGTAAGTCTGGTCATCATAGTCATTATAATCGGTATCATCACTATAGCCATTATATTCAGAATCACCGTCATAACCATTTTCATCATAGCCATAACCATCATCTGTATAATCATTATTCTCAGAATCGTCATCTTCATCGCTATGATCTTCCGTTTGTTCTCCGTCGCTGTACGGCTCCTCATTTACAGCAGGGAGTTCCTCCACGCCAGCGGCAAAGGTAGGACCTTCATCCACCGGTTCTTCTTCGGGAATGTCTGCATCCGCATGGGGATGCTGCACATCTTCATCCAGCACGTGTGCCTTAAGGTATTTCACCCAGCGTTCACAGCCGTCATTATTGAGATGCTGACCCATATAATCCGGATCCATACAATAATCCAGAGCAAGATTTCCCTGTTCATCACAAACTGCCGGCGTAAAATCTATAAAATGATAACCTCTCAGTTCGCAGGCTTTTTTGAGCTTCAGATTATATTCTGCAATCATGCGGTTATTGAACTCTTCTTTTTCATATTCCGGCAGCATAGGGTTAACGCCCTCAATATAAAATTCTACATCCGGACATTTTTTCAGAATCCGCTGTGCTATCTTCTGCATGGATTCTACCGTAGTATCAACGCCCCACACGCCAAGGTCATTCATACCGAACATCATGAAAACCTTCTTTTTGCCCGAAAGGCGCACACCCTCATCCACCGTCACTTTTTTACCTTTCCATGTCGGATGGATCGCATTAGGATCATTCAGATCCCACAAGGCGCTGTTATAACCCAGACAGGGCTTACATAAAAATGCTGCGTCACCGACTACACCGTTATCACAATAATAGGAAAGACCGTCTGAGATACTGTCACCAACAAAAATCGCATCATCAAACCACTTTTCATCTACCATGTCATCCGTCCAGAACAGATCCGCATCCTTTCGTTCCTCTTCTGTCATATTGGCATATGCACGGGCACGTTCCTCGGCTTTTTTCTTTTTTTCTGCCAGCTTTTTTTCTTCCTCCTGCTTTTGCGCATTCCGCTTCTGCTGTTCCTCAGCCTTTTGCCGATCCGCAGCCGCTGTTTGTGCAGCAGTGGCTTTTGCAGTCATTTTTGCGCTTGTAACCGATGCAGACGACTGTTCCTGCACGTCTTCAGATGCACTGCGGGATAAAAAATGACCTCCCACACACATCCAGACCAAGGCACCTGCCAACACACCGCAAAGCGGAAGAATTTTGGTTATCCTTTTCACCATCTTCATATTTTAACTTCCTCCCAGCATCGGATTATTTTCCTGCCACAATCCCGTATATCACCGGAATCAATCAATATTCCAATACTACCTTATTATTTTACCCTTTACCTTTCCATATGTCAACACCATTCGTTAAAATCCTGAAATGTTGTCAATTTAATACAAAAAAATCACGAAAAACCTTGCGTACAGCGTTTTTCGTGATAATCCGTCAGTCCTCTAAGGGACGAAAGTCATAGTTTTCATACTCAAAGGCATCAGCGTCCTCGTCATTCGGATCTGCCCTTCCCCGATGCACATAACGCTCTGAAACCTGCTCCAGCTCTGCGATCGCCTGCATCAGCTGTTCTCTGCAATCGCCGGCTGCATCATTGCGTTTATCCAGCAGTTCAATCTTGCTGATATACGCCAGATACAGGGTTCTGTCCTGGGGACTGAGTTCATGCTTTGCCATTTCCTTCATCTGTTGGATCTTCTCATCTGTAAAGTACCTCATATTCTGTCACCCCTTTTCCAAAAAGGCATAAAGCGACAGGACACACATCCTGCCGCTTTTGCTTTATCAGATCATCATTCAATATCCTTACACTTAACTCTGTTCATTCTGCAATAATGTCTTACATAAGAGTTTTCTCTTGAGCAACGTACAACCAGAGTTCTGTTGGATCCGTTAAATGCATTTTCTTCAATCGTTGATACCGAATCAGGAAGAATCAGGCTTCTCAGCTTGCTGCACTTACTGAACGCACCATACTCAATCACTTCCAGATTTGCCGGAATATTAACGGTGGTCAGCGAATCACAGCCTGTGAAAGCGCCTGCGCCGATAACAGTCACGGCTTCAGGAATATTCACAGTAGAGAGAGATTCACACCAGCTGAATACGTTCTTTCTGATATCATGCACACTTTCAGGTACCACTACCTTCACAAGCCCACGGCATCCGCTGAATACATTCTCAGGCAGTTCTTCCACGCCTTCAGGAATTACAACCTCCTTAAGCGACTCGCAGTTCTGGAATGCCTGCTTACCGAGGCTCTGTATAGTCGGCGGAATCACAAATTCATTCAGTCTTTCACATCCGCTGAATGTATTCTGTCTGATTCTCTTGACCGTCGACGGGATCGTTACCTTCGGCAGGCTGACACATCCGACAAACGCTCCTCTGCCGATATCAATAATACCTTCCTGCATATTGACCGTAATCAGCTTCGTGCAGTTTTCAAATGCTCTTTCACCGATCTTCAACAGCGTAGACGGCAGATCAACTGCTTCTACTACACTATTGCCGGAGAATGCACAATCATCAATCACCTGATAGCCTTCTGGTACTGAAACATGGCTGCCGGGCTGCTGTGCGGCATCGTTGCTGGTAAATACCTTTGCATTGGCTGGTATTCCACCCTCTGCACTTGCAGGTGCTGCGGGTGCTGCCGGCTGCGGTGCAGGTTCATCCGGAATCGGCTCATTGGACGGAATCGTCGGAACCGGCTCATCCGGAATCGGTTCGTTGGACGGAATCACAGACGGCTGCGGTGCTTCCTGTACAGGAGCAGCTGGCTTTGGTGCAGGAGGCTCAGGCTGCGGCTTGGGTTCCGGCTGCGGCTGTGGCTGTGGCTGTCCCCACGGATTCTGTTCCGGCTGCTGCGGCTGGGGCTGTCCCCACGGATTCTGCTCCGGCTGCTGCGGCTGAGGCTGTCCCCACGGATTTTGCTGTTGTCCGGGTTGCTGCTGCATCCACGGATTTTGCTGTTGTCCGGGCTGCTGCTGCATCCACGGATTCTGGGGCTGTCCGGGCTGCTGCTGCATCCACGGATTCTGGGGCTGTCCGGGCTGCTGCTGCATCCAAGGGTTGTATCCCCACGGCATCTGCTGCTGTCCGTCCGGCTGTCCCGGCTGCTGCTGCATCCACGGATTAGCTCCCCAGGGATTCTGGGGCATCTGCTGGTTCTGCTGCGGCTGGTTATTCATATTATCAGGTGCTTCCGGCTTCGGTTCCTCGGGCTTCGGCTCTTCCTTCTTCGGTTCTTCTGCCTTCGGCGGTTCTGGCTTGGGTTCTTCTGCTTCCTCTGTAAAGTCAAATACAGGGGATTCGGGTTTAAATTCTTCTACAGGCTGCGGTGCTGCGGGCTTATCCTCTGCTCCATCATCTGTAAAGTCAAATACAGGAGATTCGGGCTTGAATTCCTCAACTGGCTGCGGTGCGGCAGGCTTATCCTCTGCTCCGTCATCTGTAAAGTCAAATACAGGAGACTCGGGTTTGAATTCCTCAACCGGCTGCGGTGCAGCAGGCTTCTCATCTGCGCCGTCATCCGTAAAGTCAAATACAGGAGATTCGGGCTTGAATTCCTCAACCGGCTGCGGTGCAGGCACTTCCTCCTTGGGCTTTTCAGGCTCTACCGGCTTTGGTGCAGGTTCGGGAAGCTGGTTAGGCTTTTTGCTCGGAAGAACAAAATTCCCCTTCTTTCCCTTTTTCGCATTAGACGAATTCCACATATCTCCGTCATCAGCCGATCCCTGTTCCTCCCAGACACCGCCTGACTGGATCATCATCGGGTCGCCCTTGCCGTTATCGCCTGACTCATGAATGCTTTCCGGAATCTGGTACATATGTATATTCGGTGTGATACCGAACATCGGCACATTCCAGTTCAATGCATAAACATAAGTTTCTACAACATAGCACGCCCACTTTTCAGCCATGCACGCTTCCTGAGTCAACACCTTGATCGACTGCAAAATCGCAATACATTTGTCGATTTCGGGTTCCTCATGAGCAAGATACAGCGCATTGCACACTCCATATTCATACGCATCCATGAATACCTTGCGCTCCTGCTTCAGATCGGGGATAAACTCATCCAGCGCTGTTTTCAGCTGCAAACCGTCAAAAATGACATCTACGCCATATGTCTTGATGATATACCTGAGTGCTTCCTTTGCATTCTGGAAGGTCAGCTTATCCTCTTTCTCCTGCTCCAACTCGGCGCCGCAGAACGGACAACGTATAATGACATTTGTACGGGCATTGGTTTTCCATTCACTTCCGCAATGTTTACACTGCATTTATTCTCACCGCCTTCTGTGGAATTTCAAAAACGATTTTCTGATCCATCTTTCAAATTCCCTTCTAAAATCTTTAATGAAAATGGTAACGGTTCCTTCCGTGGAAGAAACCGATCATGCGGAAACATTCCCGCAATCATTCCTCCGTCAGCCCCCTTCTGGTACACAAAAACCGTTCAGGAGCTACCATATAATACTATACTAAATTTTAAATGAATTTTCAATAGTTATGACGAAATTTTTATATATTTTATTTATTTTTTTATTATTCCGATCAAAAAACCACCAAAAACTGCTTTCATATAAAACAAAATACAGTAAAAATGAATAAATAAAGATGTTCCGAAAAACGTCCCGGCAACCTGCAGGACGGAAAATCAAAACACCTGACAATTATTGGAACATGAAAGAGACTCCATTCCAATCAATTTATATTCATATTATACTAAATATTAACGAGTAAATCAATATTTTTCTGCATATTTTATAACGCAAATTCAACAAATTTCTGTATTGATTTTTTACATGAACAGTTTTCAGGAAAAAATCAAGCATCCGCAGGACGAAAATATCCTTCATCCTGCGGATGCGTCACTTACATTCCCATACAGCCGCAGCAATCAGTGATGCTCTCACCTGGTTCTGCGCAGAATTTCACCTGAAGGGGTATGCGGATACCAACCTTCTGTGCAATCACCAGACGGCAGCCGTCGGGATTCTTTTTGCATTCATCGCACATTACAACAGGGTCGCCGCACAATTCGGCTTCAATCTTTCCAACTTTCATTTCCGGACAAAAATCCACCGGCACGCTGACTTCCACAAAATGTCTGACCGTTGTTTCCATCTTATCCGGTTTCATACAATCCGCTGCACCATACAGCTCATAATCTTCTTTCATTTCAGTCACCTTCTCTTTCTGACATTGGCATTTTCACTGCCTGCTATAGTCTATGCAAACCTCCGCCAGAATGTGCCATTTTCAGTTCAGAGAAGATACATCAGAGAAATACTTTCATAAAAAGCTGCAGGGTAATATCAATTGCAGATTACCCGTTTTCAAGTGGTTCTATCGTATCAATCACGCCAGATTATGGTGTTCAACTGCATATTCTACGGCTTCCCTCAGAAATGCAGCGCCATTTGCAACAATGGTATCATAGTACTCGCTGAAACGAGGATCCTCTGTATACATCTGTACCAGTGCCAGATGCGCCTCGGGTGAATAGACACCCTCCGCCCAGAAGGTTCTTGCCCATTCGCCGTGCAGTCTTGCCATCTCCTGTGCCTGCTCACTGGCAAAGTCGCCCCTGGGCGCCAGTTCCTTCAGCATACTCTCCACTTTTGCCCGCAGCTGTTCGGAATAAACCCACTTTTCCTCTGTCAGACCATTCAGAATATCGTTGGTCGCCTCATAGACCTCCTCACCGTATTCCTCTTTGATTTCCTGACCATAATTCTGTTCATTTGTTTCAATCAGATTCTTCTTGACTGTTTCAAAATCAGACATACTCCTGATACCTCCAAATATTTTTATTGCAGCTGTTCGCCGCCTGCTTTAGCAAACAAACGCTGTGTTTCAAATTGCAATCCTCTATGCTCCTTTTTCATCAGCATCGGATCATCCCGCAAAATCCTTTCAGCAGCCGCCTGTGTACGGTCGAGCATTTCCATATCGGACATTCCTGCCACTTTCAGCTCCGGCAGTCCATGCTGTCGGGAACCGAAAAAATCGCCTGGTCCCCGCAATCTCAGATCCTCATCTGCTATTCTGAATCCGTCATTTGTCCTGCACATGACCATCAGACGCTGACGGGTCACATCACTTTGATTATCAGACACCATAATACAGTAGGATTTCTGGCTGCCTCTGCCCACACGTCCCCTCAGCTGGTGCAGCTGAGATAAGCCAAAGCGTTCTGCATTTTCTATAAACATGATCGTTGCATTCGGAACATCCACACCAACCTCGATGACTGTGGTTGATACGAGGATATCTATTGCTCCGGCAGAAAAATCTGCCATCACACTATCCTTATCCTTTGGTTTCATTTTCCCATGCAGCAGACCGATACGGCAATCCCGCAGCACCGTTGTCCGCAGTTTTTCGGCATATTCCTCAGCGGATTCCAGTTCCATTTCACTCTGTCCTACCAGCGGACAAACAATATAACACTGCTGACCGTCATTGATATGTTTTTTCAGAAAGCCATAAGCCCGCTCCCGTTTGGCACTGTCGATCAAAAAAGTATCCACCTTTTGTCTGCCGGGCGGCAGCTCATCCAGAACAGACAAATCCAGGTCGCCGAATATCAACAATGCCAACGTTCTCGGTATCGGGGTCGCAGACATGACCATAATATGAGGACTTGTTCCCTTGGCAATCAATGCCGAACGCTGTGCTACACCAAAGCGGTGCTGTTCGTCCGTGATAACCAGTCCAAGATTATGGAATGTCACCTGCTCCGAAATCAGTGCATGGGTGCCGATAACCAGATCAAGCTCTCCTGTTTCCAGCGCAGCATAGATTTTCTTCTTTTCAGAAGGCTTGACCGAGCCAGTCAGCAAAGCCGTCCGGATGCCGCTTTTCTCCAGCAATTCTGTCAGCGAACGATAATGCTGCGAAGCCAGTATTTCTGTCGGTGCCATAAAAGCACACTGCATTCCATTCCTTGCGGCACTGTAGCAGACAGCAGCAGCCACTGCTGTTTTGCCAGAGCCCACATCACCCTGTATCAGACGGTTCATCGGCGCATTGCCGCAGGACATATCGTGAATACATTCTGCAACGGCACGCTTTTGTGCACCAGTCGGCTCAAAAGGCAGCAATGCAAAAAATGCTTGTGTAAAATCCTCTCCAAGCAAATGCACCGAGGACGTTGTTTGTCTGCCACCCTTGAGCTTGGCCATTCCAAGCTGGAGCACCAATAGTTCTTCAAAGGACAGACGTTTTCTGGCAAGTTCAATATCCTCCGGTTTTTCAGGGAAATGAATACGACGAATAGCAAAGTCCAGACTACACAAGTCATATTGCGCCAGAATTTCCATTGGTATCGGATCATTCATTCTTTCCGGCAGCATACGGATTGCCTGGGCAGCAGCCTCTTCTATCTGCTTAGTAGGCAAGCCCGCCGTCTGTGGATAAATCGGATGAATCCCTGCCTTATCCACATCCGAAACAGACGGTGCATTCATTTCGTAGAACCGTCCATTCCGCTTTACAATCCCGTAGAATAAAAAATCACCGCCGTCAGCGAACCGTTCATATAAATATGGCTGATTAAAAAACGTCACTGTCATGTGATCCATTCCATCACAGACAATCATTTTCAGCAGGGTCATTCCGCCTCTGATCCGGGCTGGTGAATGTACCCTTTCCACATAACAACCTACACAGCAAGGCATTCCCTCAAGAGAATCGGCAATTTTATATGGCTGACTCCAATCCTCATAGGTTCTGGGATAATAACGCAGCAGATCACCCACGCTATGGATCCCCAGTTTTTCATACAGCGCTGCTTTTTTCTTACCGATTTTATCCAAGGCTGTAACCGGTGTTTTAAACAACGATGCCATTGTTCCCCTCCTGGTTCCCTTCTTCCCGACTGTTATCCACAGCAGATATAATACGGACAGATATTTTCATAATGCCCGTCCTTCATGCGAAATCCTTGTGGAATCGTGCCCAGTTGCCGGAAACCCAGACGTTCATACAAATGGCGGGCATGAATATTACTTTCAACCACTGCATTGAACTGGAGAATACGGAACCCATGTAAACCTGCCTGACGAATGCAGTCCTGTACCAGTAAAGAACCGATATGCTTTCCGCGGAACGCACTGCTGACAGCATAGCTGGCATTGGCAATATGACCACATCTGCCAACATTATTCGGATGCAGAATATACAATCCCACAATCCTGCCGTCATCATCTGCTACAGCCGTATAAGTCTGACCAGCAAAAAAAGCTGCCCCGCTCTGATCATCCAGGCATTCTTCCTGAGGAAAGGCAATTCCATCCTCCACAATCTCATTCCAGATTGCAGTCATTGCAGGAAGATCCTCCGGCAGATATGCTCTTATTTGCATATTATAACCTCCTTCGAAAAGCGGGACAAACCCGACAGCCTGTCCCGCATTCTGCACACAAACAAATCTTAATTATTCCCAGAATCCCTTGCACCTTACTCCTGAACAATGCGCCAACTCTTCCAGACGGCGGACTTCATGCGGTTCAAGCGATATCGTCATACCCTTACTCAGCGCACGGGCATGATCCGGCTTTGTCAGTCCCACAATGGGAATAACACCTTTTTGTATGGTCCACGCCGTTGCAATCTGCGAAGGATCCACATCATATCTGACTGACAGTAAACGAATATAATCAATCAGCGGCTGTATTCTGCGAAATTTTGCCTTATTAAAGCTCAATCCACGCACGGAAGCTAGTGGGAAATGATGCTCTGCATCATAATGTCCCGACAATGCTCCCTGTTCCAGTATCATGTAACCAAAAAACAGAATTTTATTTCTGGTGCAGTAATCCAGCACGTCTGCTTCTCTTTCCATAGACAGCAGGCTATAATGATTCTGTACAGCTGTCAGAGCTGATCCATTTTCTTTCAGAATTATTTCAGCCTGACGAATCTGGGTTACATCACCGTTTGACAGTCCGATACTGCCAATCAGTCCCTCCTTCTGCAGTTCTGCAAGCTCTTTCATATTCTCCTCCAGATTTTTGGGAGAATGCAGCCAATACAGATCAACCTTTTCCAATCCCAGGCGGGAGAGACTCTGCGTCAGTGCAATGCGGTTTTCACCTTTTTTATACCGCAGATGCGGGAAATGTTTGGTGGAAATCATCACATCTTTATTTCTGATCAAACCGCCAAGCAGTAACTCCGAAGTTCCGTTGCCGTAAACCTCCGCCGTATCCCAGAAATCAAAACCATGTGCAAATGCGGTATCGAAAGTTTCAATAAGCTGTTGTTCTGAATAGCGATTACCAAAAACGATTTTACCGCCATTCTGACCACTGCCCCATGCCCATGTACCGATCATGCAGGTACTCATTTGTTTTCCATTCAGTATATATTTCATATAATATCCTCCCTGTATAAACCAACATTGCCATATGCGTATTGTATTATTATCTTATCACTTCAATCATTGATTTGCAAGGGATTTTACAAATAAAAAAACCAGCCCGATCGGACTGGTTTCACTCACACCCTGAAAACTGAATAAAGCATTGACAAAGTTCCAAGTTCACTTGGACAAGCCCTCGACCTATTAGTACTGCCAAGCTACACGTCTCACAACGCTTACACACGCAGCCTATCAACCTCGTAGTCTACAAGGGGTCTTACTAGCTTTTGCTATGGGATATCTTATCTTGGAGTCGGCTTCACGCTTAGAT
>CACZSU010000249.1 GCA_902783855.1 uncultured Ruminococcus sp. | reverse complement strand
TCAGAAACGCTTCTATTCATGAAGTATTCGCCGTATTTTTCGTGCTCGGTCAGAGGGCGTGACATCAATACCACTGTCTCAACATGGGAGGTTCTGGGGAACATATCTACGGGGACTGCCTTCTTTGCATAGTAACCTTTTTCTTGGAAAAGCCTGATATCTCTGGCGAGGGTGGCGGGGTCACAGGACACATATACAATTCTCTCAGGTGAAATTTCGGCAGCAGTTGATATCAGCGCAGGGTCGCATCCTTTTCTGGGTGGGTCAATGATGATGCATTCCGGGTGCAGGCCTTCTGAATGCAGTTTTTTAGCTGCGCAGGATGCGTCTGCACAAATAAACCTTGCGTTCTGGATTCCGTTGAATACTGCGTTTTCTTTAGCATCTTCTATTGCCTGGGGAATAATTTCTGCCCCGATCAATACGCTTGCTTTGTCCGCCATTGAAAGTCCTATTGTACCGGTACCACAATACAAATCCAGAAGGGTTTCGCCTTTTTTCATTGCGGCAAAATCGGATGCAATTCTGTAGAGCCGTTCTGCCTGGTCACGATTCACCTGATAAAACGACAAGGGAGATATACGAAAGTGTAATCCGCATAATTCGTCTGTTATATAGCCGTCACCATATAAGATACGGTTTTGTTTGCCTGTAATCACATTGGTTTTTTCCTTATTGATATTGAGTACTACCGTTTTCAGATTATCGAAATGGCTGCAAAGCATTTCGGTCAATCGTTTTTCACCTCTTACGCTGTCTGCATTGATGACAACACAGACCATCAGTTCATCCGTTTTTCTGGCATGACGCAGATAGAGGTGGCGCAGTACGCCGCTATGATCTGCTTCATTGTATGCCGACAGCTTTTCTGCATTTGCCCATTCAAGAAAAACGGATATTACCCGGTTGAAAATGGGGGAGTGGAGTGCACATTCGTCCAGCGGTATCACACGATGACTGGCGGGAGCAAAAAAACCAACCCGTATTCTTCCGTCCTTATCTGCTGTTACAGGCAGCTGCGCTTTATTCCGGTAGCCGTCCACTATGTCCGCACCCACAATCGGCATGACGATGCCGGGCGAAATGCCGCCGATTCTGGTCAGGGCATCGGTTACTCTTTTTTGCTTGAAGCGCAGTTCCGCTTCATAACTGATATGGCGGAATGTGCATCCGCCGCATTTTTGAAATATTCCACAGTCCGGCACACATCTGTCTGGTGATGGCTGAATGATTTTTTCAATTTTGCCATAGGCAATCCGTTTTGACACTTTCAATATTTTAATTTCTGCTTTGTCCCCGACTGCCGCATTAGGAACAAACACGGTCATCCCGTCAATTCTGCATATTCCGCTTCCTTCTGTTGTATAGTCTATCATCTCTGCTGTATATACTTCATTCTTTTTTAAACCCATTATGTTTCTCTCCTGCCTGAACATCATTTCGGTAATTTGTCTTTTACACGTTCTATTGTACCACATTCTCCGGCTGTTTTTCAACCCGGCTATTTTTGGCGGCGCGGCGCCGAGCCGGCGCTCCCTGAACGCGTCAGTCGCTGCGCTTACGCTCCGCTCTGGTTAAGGCGTGTATTTGTTTACACTCGCGTAATGCATTCAGATGCACACGGTTTTTACGCAGCTGATTTAAATTGACAGTTATTTGATTTGCCAACTACTATTTTACACTTTGGAGAGCCGCCGCTCGCTGAGCGCGTCAGTCGCTACGCATACACTCCGCTCTGGTTATAGCCTGAACAAATTCACACCCGCGTAATATATTCAGTAACACACTGCTTCTACGCAGCTTATTCTGGTTGGCAGTCATTCTATTTGCCAACGCATACTTGACACATACCATTATCGCTCGGCGAGCAAACTGTACGTTGATTTTTTCTGTTATGTGTGGTACAATATTCTCACAAAGTAAATGAAGAAAAACAGGTCATCATTCCGAAAAAGACAGCGGTTCCCTCCGACAGATCCCGGGAACCTGATCAACCGGTTTGGAATACAGGTGATGGATATGAAATATATTGTAGTCTGCGATGATAACAGCAATGACAGAATCGAAATAAAAAGTCTGATAGATGTATATTTATCCGAAAGAAAAACAAGGGCTCTGGTAAAATATTATGACTGTGCAGAGCATATGCTGGCGGAGTATACCGGGCAGATAGATATAGCTATTCTGGATGTGGAAATGGATCATCTGAATGGGATAGACGCCGGATATGAAATATTGAAGCGGCATCCGGATGCTGCATTGATTATTGTTACTGCCTATGCAACCTATCTGGACGATGCCATGGATCTGAGGGTGTTTCGCTTTTTCGAAAAGCCGGTGGATAAGGACAGGTTTTTCCGTGCGATGGATATAAGATTCAGAGAGCGAGCATCCTTAGAAATACCTTTAAGAAATAACGCTATAAGCAAAACAAAAATAAACGAAAATGATATTGTATGTGTATATTCCTCTCAAAGAAAAACCAATATTATTACGGATAAAGGGCAGGAATTGAAAACAGATTTAAATATTAAGGAATGGCTGATTATGCTTGACAAGAATAATTCTTTTGCCTCTCCTCACTATAGTTACATAGTCAATTTGAATTATATATTAGAATTGACGAGTGAAAGGATTGTTTTGCGATGCAGAAACGGAACAGAGATACCCGTTTATCCGTCGAAAAGGAAATACGGGGAGTTTAAGAAAAAGTACTTTAAAAAAATGGAGGAATACAGATGACCATATTGTTTAAGGCGGTACTATACTTGGAGTTCCTTTTTCAGGGATATTGTCAGTTTATATACGTTTCTGCACTATTGAAAAGAAAACAAACACCACAGGTTGCGATCATTCTTTTTTTTATAGCATCAACACTTGAATTTGTTGTTTACGAAACAATGCAAAATTTCGTTTACAATGTGATAGTCTATTCCTTGTTTAGTATCATCATATGCTGCATATGCTATTCTGCTCGCATCGGGACAATTGTTTTGCATTGTTTCATTCTTGAAAGTATGTTAATGCTTACAGAGGTTGCTGTACTTCCCTTTGCCAATTATTTAATACAGGATAATTATCTTCAAACTCATCAGGAGTCCAGCGAAATACTGATGTCGACTGTATCCAAGCTGCTGATGTTTTTCATTTGTACACTTGTTAAACATATAGCAGAAAAGGAAATCATACAGACTAAAAGTATTTATTTGTTTATAGTTCCTTTGCTCAGTATTGTAGTATTACATACCATAGTAATGTTGTATTCTTCAGATATGGAAAAGAATAATTATGACTTGGTATTTTTAGTAACAATTGTATCGTTTATTGTGATTAACACCGTTATATTCATGGTACATGAGAATTATGTAAAAACCTCAAAAGAAACAGAACGGCTGAAACTGTTGGAACAAAAGAAAGCAATAGACTACGAGTATTATACGATACTCGAAAAGAATTATGAGGATTCACGTGCTTCTATCCACGATCTGAAACATCATATTGAAGTTCTGAAACAATTATCACAGACAGGTGACGTAAAGAAAATACAGGAATATCTTGATGCCTGGAGCAAAAGCCAGTTTTTTAATAGCAACAAGCCTTTGACAAAGAATAGAATTATGGATGTAGTGGTTTATCAGAAGTCGGAGATATGCATAAGTAAAAATATTGATTTTCAAGTTGAGGGGAATAATACAGGTTTTGAATTTGTCGAAGAACCAGATATTTGTTGTATTATTTCCAATCTTCTTGATAATGCCATAGAAGCAGCGGAAAATACAGAAGAAAAAATGATTAGAATGATATTTCATAATGACGGTCAACATAGAAATTATTTTATCAGTATT
Source organism: uncultured Ruminococcus sp. (assembly GCA_902783855.1). Taxonomy (GTDB): domain Bacteria; phylum Bacillota; class Clostridia; order Oscillospirales; family Acutalibacteraceae; genus UBA1213. The sequence continues at coordinate 15,697 of CACZSU010000249.1, read as the reverse complement.
GAAAATAGCTGTGACAAAAAGCCTGTTGTATCGAACGGTCATTTAATAACAAGTAAAAAAGGAAAAATCAAACATGGTATAGGTATGTACAGCGTGAAGAGGACAATCAGTAAGTATAATGGCGATATGGACTATGAATACGATAAGGATAAAAAACAGTTTCATATTACGGTAATGTTGCACAAAAGGTGATAAAATTATTTGTGAGGTTACCTCCCGTTTTTTCCTGAAACTGCCCGTTTTTTCCTGAACTATTGAAAAAATAGTATGTATGTTTTATAATAGTTGCAGAAAGAATTTATCACTAAATAATCAGGAAAGTTGTCACAACAGATTGTTTAGAGAAGTAAGAAAGGAGTTATCAGCATGAAAAGCAGGATTCTGAGGTCAGTAAAAAAGATAGTTGAAAAAACAATTATCAAGAGCGCAAATACAACCTCGAGTTTTTATGCGCACCAGCCCACAGCACCTAAAGGCATTGAGAAATTCAAGAAATGAAAGCTGGAAATTTTCTTGTCAGCTTAATGCTTGAAAATGGTATTATTGAACAGGATGAAATTGAGGTCTATGGTTTTGGAGTGCAGCTTTTGTTGGAAACATTGTTTTCATTTGCCGTGTTTTTTATCATAGCTGCGCTTCTTGGCATATTATGGGAATTTATCGTTTTCATGGCAGCGTTTGCGCTGCTCAGGCAGTACGCAGGGGGATTTCACGCAAAGACCTTCCTTCGCTGCTTGTTTATATCCTGTATCATAGTATCGTTACTTTATCCTCCGCTGAAATTCACAGGTGACGGCACGGCTTTTATCTGCATCGGCTCGGTTGTTTCTCTGCCCGTGATTGCCGTGCTGTCCCCGGTGGACAGCGTATATAAGCCTATAGCTGAGGATGAGAGAAAAAAATACAGGAAACGATTGATTATATTGCTGACCGTTGAGGTTGCAGCGGTGATTGTCACCGTTTTCTGTTTCGATCATATATATGCAGTTTGTATTGTTTATGCATGGTGTGTGCTTGCACTTTCGCTGGCGGTCGGCAGGATCAGCAATAAAAGGCTTGGAAGGTGAGTCTTTTTGCCGGTTACTGCCGTTGTGATATACAGAATAGGCAGATATTCTCTGTGATCTGCGAGGAAAGGAGGGATATTGTCGGACAGAGAAAAATAATATTATAGAAAGGATGTATGTTTATGCACAAAAAAAATATTGTCCTTTTTTATGAACCTTGGCAATCTCTCAGTCAAGGTTGATGCGGCACAAAATACATTAGGAAATTCTATAATAAGTGGAAATTACTATTACATCAAAAATGTACGCAGCGGAAAGTATCTTACTCTGCAAAACAACAGCACCGCTGATAATACCCTTATCGTCCAGTGGCATTTCAATGCAGGTAATAACCAGAAGTGGCGTTTTGAGTATTTTGGCGATACAGGGGCATACGGTGGAGAATATCAGATAGTACCTTATAATAATACTAATAAGGCTATTCAGATGGTTACCGCGTCAAGTACTAATGGTGTGGAGGCAAGACTTGCTACGAAGTCAAGCATAACCAGACAATATTTCCGAATTGAGCAGAACTATACAAGTTCCAGAAGGTTTGTTACCAATGGCAGCAATTTCACCAAGGTGCTGGAGATAAATGGTGCAAGTGTAGATGATAACGCTAAGCTTATTCAGTATTCTCAGGTAGGAAATGGTAGTGATCAATTCTTGATAGAGCCTGTGAACTATGATCCTAATCTTGGAAAGGATTACGCTGATGTTCAAGTTGCTTATAGAATAATGACATATCCTAACTTTAACAAGTATGAAGCTAGTAGTGATATAAAACTATTATATCAACAATGTAATTTTGTATCTCAATGTATGTGTGCAAGTGGATACCATTATGAAACCAGTTCTAACATATGGTATTGTAATAAAAATGATTTTTATCAACCAACATCTTTTAGTACTACAGATTTGGCTAATCATTGGCAAATAACTAACAGTTGGTACAAGCCCTATACATTTACTAACACTTGGCAAGTTGCTACCGGTGGTAGTGCAGAATACTCTTACGATGATATTATTAATAACAATTATGGTAGCATTGAACCTGAATTAGGCAGTATTGTAATAATCAGGCAGATATCTGGAAATATAACTTATTATGATAAAATAGGTTATATTTCAGAAGAAAATGTTCCGCTATCTAATAGTGTATTTAGTTTTCATATAGATTCAGGCGGACAAACACACTCTCTATGCCAGTATTTGGTTGATAATTATCAATCGTCAAATAATAAGCCCACGGTTATTATAATGAATTGAATGATTTTGAATGGAGATGGATTATCATGAAAAGAAAATTATCTGTATTGCTTATATGCGCATTTTTGATAAGTGCTGCTATGATAACATCTAGTATCGCACTGGCAAAAGACACGGATGAATCTGCCGAACCACGAGCAAACTCATCCGAAACTAAAAATGAAGCCCATGTTTCTGTGCGGTTTTCTTCTGCAAAACGTCTCGTGAATGATTTAGATGAAGTAAAGAATCAGGTAAACGCAGAACGTGAAGAGGAAGTAGGCAGGATTATTTCTGAAAAATACGGATTTGATGCTGGCAGTGACGACCTCTCAGAAAAACAACAGATTGACATGATGTATGAATATGGGAATTATGACAATGAGAAATTGACAGAGATTTTTAAGAAAATCGCTGACGATGGTTATGGAACAGAAGATCTCATTTTCGAGGATGAAGATTTCAGGAGCGAAGAAAATATCGAAAGATATTGTGACCTGATTAAGATGACCTGTAATGCGTATAACGATCCGGATTATGACCTTTCTGATTACGAACGTGTTAGGATATTGGGCTTTATTGAAAACTCCGTTCTTACGTTGAATACCTATATTTATCAGCATAAGGATAATACGCCGGATTGTGTTTACGAAACACGTGATTACGAATCGAATACGTTTTTAACAGAGTGCGGTTACAGACCTCTTGAAGGCTGAATTTGAACACGTTTGTAACTGTTTTTTTGGTACTCTATAGACTTATATGTACGATGCATTTGCTGATGTGCGAGCGGAGCTGCAACAAAAGTGAACAGAAATGTGCTTGTAATAAAGGGGAGATTTATATGAGGAAGTCCATTATTGTGTGTGGGATTCTGATAGCTGCCGTTCTGGGGGTCGGCACTTCTTTGATTGCTATCGCGAACAGCAACGCAGAAGAGCCCACAAGCTCTGGAAAAGTTAACTACCGAAAAGAAGCAAGTGAATCAAGTCTGAGCTACGGTACGTCCCGGGATGAAAATACGCCCGAGGGTAAAATGAGAAAGCAGCTCAGAGATGAATATAATGCGATATATGCAGAGGTCTATGACAGCCTGAATGACAGTGATTATGAGATGTATCCGGAGGATTTCAGAGCATCTCATAAGGTGTCAGACGCAGAACAGGAAACCAAAAACAGGTTTTATAAGAAAGTACATGAAGTCGTGGAAAAGTACAGCGGATATAAGGTTGACTCCACAGATCAGCGCAGAGAAGCTATCAACGAGCTGATAGAAGCCTGCTGCGGTACTATCAACGATTTGAATGTTGAATTAACGCTTGAGGACAGAACAAGGCTTGTTATGTATTTGGAAGAAATGCACAGCCTGCTTACAAGAAGCGATTTTCAGCAGACAGACAGGGACAAGGAAGATATAGCGCTCATTGAAAACACAATTATAGTGTAATTACTGTTTATTATGGTAATCAACACAATACAGCAAAACTCCACTAAAACTAATTTGATAACGACTAATTTTTTGGTAACCCTATAGCCCCGCCCGCACGACACATTTGCTGCCGTGCGGGCGGCTTGGCGCAGGCACCTGAAATAGTTCCCATACAAGGAGTCGGCAATGCCCGGCTCTTTTTTGTTGAAAAGCTAAAGAAATGATATTTCATTTCTGTCATTATTGAATATATTCAGAATTCATCTGCCATTTGACTTGCTTTCCTATGATTATATGGTATAATGATGACAGCAATCAGATTGTGGGGAAATACAATACGTTTCGGTTACTCTGAACTTACATACTGAACCTGAGATTGTGAATACAAAAAGAAAACCATATTTCGATTTATAAAAGCTGATTTCCGGTGGGGCAATAGAACAGGAGGTTAACAGGATGCGGGATTTATATATATCTGTACTTGAAGTTACAAAAGATACTGTGACAGAAATTTTTAATCAAAAAGTTAATACTGGTGTCTTATATAGTGCAAATGGGTTTGAGTTTAATATTTTGTATGCTGGTACGGATTATTTCCAGATGACAGCATATGTACGTTCTCAAAAAGATCGATTACAGATGGATGCAGTTATTGAGACGGCTGGTATCCGGCTAGGAGGAAAATACGATATACCATTTATTGTAAGTCCGGAGGATGTGTTCATCGACTATGTGTGCTTTATCAATTGTCGTGAACCCTATTCCTGGAAAAAATTACAGTCTATGGGTGTGCGCAATAACTGGAACCTGTTTTCCAATGATTTTTTGGATTTTCGAGAAAAAAGCGAGAAGATGGAAAGGGTAACCGGTTTTTCGGAGCTGATGGATTATATTGACAGAGATGACGAGTTGCACCGGTGTACGGAAACTATGGTGAATCATACAAGAGTGTACGATGAATCTTTTTTTAGTGACAAACTCAACGGTCATTTCAATATGACAAAGCTGACCCTTGTGAGCTTTCAGGAAAATTTTATGCTCCTGGCAGCTGAAGAAGCGGCTGCACGTGGGAGGCATACCGCTATCCTGAGTTTTACTAACCCGGTTTCACCTGGAGGTGGAGTGACCAGAGGTGCTAAAAGTCAGGAAGCAAGCTCATGCAGATCAACCAATCTTTATAAGTCCATTACCTCGCAAAACGCATATGCGTATTATCAATCGAATCAATGTATTCAGAAGAAAAATCAATTTGATAGTATGTTTCTGGGAACGGATAAAGTTATATACTCACCGAATGTCATGGTTTTGAAAAACACAATTCAATTTATAAAAGGTGATATGAATGTCAGTAAGGAATTATATCTGAAGCATCCTTTTTGTCTGGATGTGATAACCTGTGCGGCTCCCTTTTTCAAAGAATCAAAACATTTGATTCTGGATGGGGATTTACAGCATATATTTATGAGAAGAATTCAGAATATCTTTGAAGCGGCGATTGACAATGAAGTAGAGGTGCTTGTTCTGGGAGCATTTGGTTGCGGCGCTTTTAACAATCCACCTCAGATCGTTGCAGATGCTTTCAGAGAAGTATTATTGCAAACCAGATACAGAAAAGCTTTTGAAGAAGTTATCTTTGCAATCAAAAAGTCAACAAATCGCAGTAGCCTTAATTTTCAGGCTTTTGAAAGGAACTTTTCGTCATTCCCGTTATTAAACAATTAGCGGTCAGGGTTAGTGAGCGGTGGTTGGAATCCAAGAACCATGCATCACTGACCGCTGATTATTGTTTTCTATGGCGTTTAAAGAAATCTGATTGTTCACTGGAGTTTATAACACGAATCGCTTTAACCTGATCCGATGAAGCTCCGTTTAATACTTTGTATTGTGTGAGAGCCCCCTTATTGATAAAGTGTAAAATAGTAGCAGGATAAAAGAATAACTGCCAACCAGAATGAGCTGCGTAAAGCCGTGTGTAACTAAACCCATTTCGCGGGTGTAAAGAAATATAAGCCTTAACCAGAGCGGAACGTAGTGCAGCGACTGACGCGTTCAGGGAGCGCCGGCTCGGCGCCGGAGTTGACAGGTGGGGACGGGTGTGATATGCTGATAGAAAGAATAAAGGAGGCGGATCAGATGAAGATATTGGTGGTTCTGACAGGCGGAACGATCGGGAGTGCGGAAAATGAAGGCGTTATTTCGGTATGTCTGGAAAAATGTCGTGTTGTCGAATTATACCGCAGGCAGTTTCCGCAGGATGATACAGAATTTGTGACGGAAAGTCCCTACTCTGTGCTGAGTGAAAATCTTTGTGCCGGGCACTGGGAAAAATTGCTTGGTTTTATGCTGGCATACAATCTGAATGGATTTGACGGAGTGATTGTTGCACACGGCAGCGATACGCTTTCCTATACCTCTGCCATGCTCGGGCTTTGTCTGCATGGACTGGAGGTACCTGTGGTGGTCACGGCGTCTGACTATGTGCCGGATGACCCCCGCAGCAATGCTCTGACCAACTTCAAAGCAGCCGTTGATCTGATTGCCCAGACCCGCAGCGGTGTATTTACCATTTACCGCAATCCTGCCGAGCAATATGCTCAGGTGTTTATACCCACACAATTGAAGGAGGCAGACCGCATCAACGACTGTTTTTACAGTACCAACGATCTTTCCTTTGCCGCTGTTCGTCCGGATGGGCAGCTGCGGGAATATGCACATCCCCTCAGTGTAGCTGCGTTGGAACAGCGTGAACGGTTCTCTCTGCCTGCTTATCCGCATTTTGAAAAATCTGTCCGTCTGATTCATCCCTATCCGTCCATGGATTATACAGCCATTCTGTCGGATGATACCGTGGGCGCTGTGCTGCACGTTACCTATCATTCCGGAACGATTTCCGGACAGGCTGTATCCTTATTGGAACGCTGCCGGGATAAACAGATTCCGTTTTATCTTTGTTCGCTGAAAAGCAGTGCGCGGGCTGTCTACGAAACAGGCAATATGCTGCTGAACGCAGGGGCTTTGCCGCTGTATGATATCGGCACGGAAAGTGCTTATGCCAAGCTGCTGCTGGCAGTCAACTTCTTTCCGGAAAATATAGACGGCTTTATGAAAAAGGATATATACTTTGAACAAACCATATCCTGTTTCAAAAAATAACAATTAACATAGGAGGCGATTTTGATGAAGGTTTCGGTAGAAAACATTACCAAGAGCTTCGGAGAAAAGCAAGTACTGAAGGGCATCAGCTTTGAAACTGAAAGTGGAAAATCACTCGGTCTGCTGGGGCGCAACGGTGCCGGCAAAACAACTACCATCCGTATTCTGATGGGCGTATTCTATCAGAACAGCGGCGATATTCTGGTGGACGGAAAGAAAATTGACCGTGATCATCTGCAAATCGGTTATCTGCCCGAGGAAAGAGGTCTGTACCCCAAGCAGAAAATCAGCGAGCAGCTGGTGTATTTCGGTATGCTGCGGGGTCAGACCAAACAGCAGGCAAGAGCCGCTGTTGTTAAATGGCTCGACCGCATGGGCATGAGCGAATACAAGGACAAAAAACTCGAAACGCTCAGCAAGGGAAATCAGCAAAAAATTCAGCTGGCAGCTACCCTGCTCTGTGACCCGCAGCTGGTTATTCTGGACGAACCGTTTTCTGGACTGGATCCGGTGAATGCCATGCTGCTCAAGGAGGTTATTCTGGAAAGCATTGACGGCGGTGCGGCTGTCATTTTCTCCAGCCATCAGATGAATTATATTGAGGAATTCTGCAATGACATCTGCATCCTGAACGGCGGCAGCATTGTCCTGTCAGGAGATATCCGTGATATCAAGCGCAGCTATCCCAGAAATACCATCAATATCTATACCGAAGCACTCACAGAAACTGCTGCGCTTGTAAATACCCGGTACCATGACCGGACAGAATCCGTCCATCCCGATGAAAAAGAGCATTGTGTAACCGTAAAGCTGCAAAACGAATCTGACAAGGATGGATTGCTCCGCCTGTTGATCGACAGCAAGCTGAACATAGACGGCTTTCAGATAAAGGAACCGACACTGAATGATATATTTGTAGAATATGCGGAGGGCGGAATATGAAAAACATTTTAAAAATACTGAAATTTGAATATCTGACCTGCATCCGGAACAAAGCATTTATTATTATTACAGTTTTCATGGTTTGTGCATCCATGCTGTTTTCACTGATTCCCGGTATCATGCAATCTATGTCAGAGGATGACGCATCGTCCGATGAAAGCAGCCGTCAGGTTATTGCCATTACCAAAAGCGGCTACGATGACGAGCTGATCCGCAAGGAGTTTTCTCCCTATTATCCGGCAGCAGATATTACGATCACCGATGAACAGCGCAAGGTTATCGAAGAGAAGGTTGACAGCGGTGAGTATCTGTTTGCAGTGGATATCACAGCGCCGAACAGCTTTACATATATTACCAAAAATCAGACACTGTACAATGCGGATGATCAGATTGTAATGAAGCTGATGCAGGATATGTATTCTGTCACAGAGCTGAACAAACTTGGCATTTCCGGGGAACAGGCTGACAAAATTCTTCACGCAGGCTTTTTCTCCGAGGTAGTAACGACAGGTGCGGATATTACGAAAAATTATATGCCGGTCTATCTGCTGATGTGCATTTTATTTGTATCCATTACATTCTACGGTCAGCTGGTGACACAAAGTGTTGTCAGCGAAAAAAATACCCGTGCAATGGAATTGCTGATTACCTGTGCAAAGCCGTCTGAATTGATGTTCGGAAAGGTGATCGGTGCCGGGCTGGCAGGTCTGACCCAGCTGGCTGTTATTTTCCTGTCCCTTGCTTGTTCCATCAACCTGGCGCCGTGGGGCGAGATTCCGCCTGAGATCAAGGAATTCATCAGCTTCCCCACAGAAACACTGCTGCTGGCATTGGTATTTTTCCTGCTGGGATTTTTTATCTATGCCTTTCTGCTGGGGGCACTGGCATCCTTTGCATCCAAATCCGAGGATCTTAACGGACTGACGACCCCGGTTCTGTTTGTCATGATGGGCGTCTATTTTGCCGTTGTGTTCTTGTGTACCGGCGACATGATCGACAGCACTGCCATGACGGTATTATCCTATATTCCGCTGTCTGCACCAATGGCGATGTTTGTCCGTGCTACACTGATTGATATTCCGGTATGGGAAATCGCCGTTTCTGTTGTGTTGCAGATGATCACGATCTACCTGTGCGGTTTGCTGGCAGCTGCTATCTATAAGATCGGCGTTCTCATGTACGGCAATCCTCCAAGGTTCTCTGAAATCATCCGTCTTCTGAAAAAACAGTAACGCAAAATCAAATCAACCGGGGCAGGGGATATCCGCCCGGTCAGCTATATTGGGGGAAACCTTTTGTTCGCAGCAAAGGGTTTCCCCGGATTTTTTTCTGATTGTGTACGGTGCATATAAAAAATGTTAAAATGGTAGAATATTTTATCTGAAAGTGTTGAAATAAGAATACATTTGTAGTATAATTGTAGTCGGATAATAATCAGCCGCAGCTGTGACGGACTGTGAAAATAACGGAGGAAATGATTATGGCGGTTCTGAAATGTAAAATGTGCGGGGGCGCTCTGGAAGTAATGGAGAGAATGACCGTGTGTGAATGTGAATACTGCGGAACTCAGCAAACCATTACAACCACAAAAGACGAAAATATGCAGGCACTGTTTAACCGCGCAAATATCCTGCGCATGAAAAGCGAATTTGACAAGGCAGAACAGCTTTATGAAAAGCTGGTGCAGAATAACCCGGATGATGCAGAAGCCCACTGGGGACTGATACTCTGCAAATTCGGTATTGAGTATGTGGAGGACCCGCAGAGCTTCAAGCGTATCCCCACCTGTCACCGTACATCCTTTGATTCGATCATTGCAGACGAGGATTACAAGGAAGCCCTTCGCTGCGCCGATTCTGTGCAGCGTGAGGTCTATCAGCGTGAAGCAAAGGAGATCGACCGTATTCAAAAGGAAATACTGGCGCTGTCTGCCAAGGAAGAACCCTATGATGTGTTCATCTGCTACAAGGAAACGGACGACAGCGGCAGCCGTACACAGGATAGCGTGATTGCCAATGATATATATTATCAGCTGAAAACAGAGGGCTTCAAGGTGTTCTATGCTGCGATTACGCTGGAGGATAAGCTGGGATCTGCCTATGAGCCGTGCATTTTTGCGGCTCTCAACAGTGCAAAGGTGATGCTTGCCATCGGTACAAAGCCCGAGTATTTTGGTGCTGTATGGGTCAAGAATGAATGGTCAAGATTCCTGAAAATGATGAAGAAAGACCGCACAAAGCTGCTGATTCCTTGCTATAAGAATATGGATGCCTACGAGCTGCCGGAGGAGTTTGCACATTTGCAGGCACAGGATATGGGTAAGATCGGTTTTATCAATGATGTTGTGCGCGGTATCAAAAAGGTCATTGTGAAGGATGAGCCGAAGCCCGTGCAGACGGTTGTAAAGCAGGTCACGGCGGGGAATGCAAATGTTGAATCTCTGCTGAAAAAAGCTTTCATATTTCTTGAGGACGGCGACTGACAGAGTGCGGATGAATACTGTGAAAAGGTGCTTGACCTTGACCCCGAAAACGGCAGGGCATATTTAGGCAAGCTGATGGCGGAAAAGTGTGTAAGAGAACAGGATGATCTTAAAAATCTGAAAGAACCTTTTGACAACAATACAAATTATAAGAAGATCATCCGATATGGTGATGAACAGCTTATAGATGTCGTAAAAGGATATATTGCGGCTATCGAAGAAAGAAAGCTCCTTGAACAAAAAGAGGATGTCTATCAGAAGGCGCTGACCGTGTACAATGACCGGCGCTCCAAAAAGAAAGATATCACAAAGGCAAAGGAAGCGTTTGAAAGCCTTTCCGGCTATAAGGATGCGGATGAATATGTCCGGAAATATGAGGACAGATTAAAAGAAGCGGAGTATCAGAGAGCTGTCAGAATATCCAGAGATAATTATATATCATCCAAAGGATTTGACAAAGAGGATGTCTTTGAACCGGCGACCAACACAGGTAAATCAGCGGATGACGGCAAGAAAGCAGTAACATTATTCCGGTCAATCAGTCAGACCACGTGTTTCAGAATGGCGGCGGAGATCTTTGAGTCAATGCCCGGATATAAGGACGCAGACGAACGGGCAAAAAAGCTGCGTGAGCGGATAGAGGAAGCCAAAAAATCATCCATACACAGCAATGCAAAGGAACGGCTTGATGATGCGAAGGAAGAATTCAGTAAGGGTACACAAAGCAAGGACATACAGCAAATTACCAAGTCCGGAAAGATGTTTTGGGAAGCGAAGGAATTATTCCGACAGGTAGAAAGCTTCAAGGATTCAAAGGAGCGGATAAAGGAATGTGAGGAAAAGGAAAAAGAATGTGAGCAGGCAATAATTGACATAAACACCGCAAAGCAGGCGGCTGAAATTGCGGCAGAAAAAGCAAAGAAAAGAAAGAAAATACTGACCATCATTGCTGTTGTTGCAGTGTTAGCGGCTGCCGGTGCGATATTTACAATTACCTATATAAACTCGGAAACAAAATACAATCATGCAGTAGAATTAATGAACAGCGGCAATTATGCACAGGCAAAGACAGCTTTTGAAGAATTGGGAGATTATAGAGATTCTGCCGATTTAGCAGCAGAATCAGGGTTTGTTACACTTTCTGATGAAGATGAGAAGGCTATCCTGCAAAAACAAAAATACATATTATGCGGCGAATACTATACAGTGGGACTGAAAGCAGACGGAACGGTGGCTTCAGAAGGTGGAAATAGTTTAAATCTGAGTGACAGGTCAGATTGGAAAGATATAATTGCAATTTCGTCAGCGTATGATCATACCATTGGATTAAAAGCAGATGGGACTGTGGTTGCAACAGGTGATAACGCCCATGGTCAATGTAATGTATCCAATTGGAAAAATATTATAGCAGTTGTGGCAGGTGAAACACATACAGTTGGACTAAAAGCAGACGAAACGGTAGTTGCGGTAGGAAGTAAACTTTCCGGTAAATGTAATGTATCAGATTGGAAAGATATAATTGCGGTTTCGGTAGGAGAATATCATACAGTCGGGCTGAAAGCAGACGGAACTGTGGTTGCTATGGGTAAGAATGATGGTCAATGTAACGTATCAGGCTGGAAACTGAAAACGGAGTGAAAAGCCTTCCCCTTGAGGGGAAGGTGCCTGCGGAGCAGGCGGATGAGGTGTGATTTGCGTCAGCAAATCGGTCATCCGTAAGGATGACTTTGACTAAAACTGCAATCCTTCAAGTCGGCTTTCAGCCGACCGCACGGCTAAGCCGTGCACACCTCATCAGTCGCCTACGGCGACAGCTTCCCCTCAAGGGGAAGCCTTTGAATTCTCACAATAAAGGCAGTTGATAACGTTGAATGAAAAATATAATAGTAAACTAATACACAACTCTAAGCAACTTCGCAGTAATATGACTAAGGAAGAAAAACATTTGTGGTATGACTTTCTTAAAAAACTTCCGGTCACCGTAAATCGCCAAAAGGTTATAGGAAAGTATATCGTGGACTTTTATTGTGCATCAGCAAAACTTGTGGTCGAACTTGATGGTTCTCAGCATTATTCTGATGAAGGTATGGAATCTGACAAAGAGAGAGATCAGTATCTCGGCGGACTTGGGATAACTGTAAAAAGATATTCTAATCTTGAGTTACATAGAAACTTTGATGCTGTGTGCAATGACATTCTGAATTTTATCGAACAAAAACAGCTTGACATACCGAGGTGACCGCTATGCCCGAACAAGAAAAACCAAAACTGAGAATAACTCCTAAAGCCTACACAGGCGAATCGTCTGTGATCTCTGCCCGGCTGCCAAAAGATATGATCGCCGACCTTGACAAGGTTGCGAAAATTTCCGGCAGGACAAGAAATGAGATTATGCTGTTGTGCCTGGAATATGCGCTGAAAAACATGGAAATATCGTTTGAATAAATGGAGGGAAATCTAAATGAGTAAATTTGTAATTGAGTGTCCGAACTGCGGTAAATATGCCGAGGCAAGCTCAGGTCTGTTTGGTACGGGGCTGTTCGGTACAAGAAAGATTACTTGCAGCTGTCGTTATACCTTTGATGTAAAGACAAATAAACTGACAAGCAGAAAGTGCGCTCACTGCGGTAATGATGTGGTTTTCGACCAGTCAAAGGGAGATACGGCCGTCTGCCCCGTCTGCCACGAAAAAATCAATCAGATGTCAGACCAGACAAAGGTTGCAGAGTTTTCCTGCGCTCAGTGCGGTGTGAAGCTTCTTGCTGCCAAAAATGCCAATACATATACTTGTCCCGTCTGCGACTGCGTGAATGATGTTCAGAAACAGATCATGCAAGAACAAATTAAAAAGGATGGACTTGCAAGCATTATCAAATACGAGGGCGACAATGATACCCTTATCTGGAAGCATCCGATTGAGGATTTCAATATGGGCTCTCAGCTTATTGTTCACGAAAGCCAGGAGGCTGTATTCTTTAAGGACGGTCAGGCACTTGATCTGTTTGGCGCTGGAAGATATACCCTCGAAACACAGCAGCTGCCGATACTTGAAAAGCTCTACAAACTGCCTACGGATACCAATGGTACTTTCCATTCGGAGGTGTACTATATCAACCTCACTACACAGATGGGCATCAAATGGGGGACGGACAGCAAGGTGCGCCTGTTTGACCCGGCATCCGGTATGCATATGGAAATCGGCGCCAGCGGTGAATTCAATATCCGTGTGATAAATTCACGGAAGCTGCTGCTGAAGCTGGTCGGAACGGCTCAGGAAATGAAGCAGGATCATATTTTCGGCGCAAAAGGCAGCAAGGGCTTTTTCCGCTCCATGATCATGACAAGGGTGAAAACCTATCTTGCACAGACAATCAAGGACAACGGTTACAACATACTGGAAATTGACTATCGTTTGCAGGAGCTTTCCGACAGTCTGAAAGAACGGATTAATGCCGATATAGCAGAATATGGTCTGGAAATGCCGGGATTTTATGTCAATACGGTGCAAACACCCGATGATGATCCGAATTTTAAGCGCATGAAGCAGCAGTATGCGGATCAGTATCTTAAAGTCCGTGAGGAAGAAATCCGCAAAAAAGAAGCCGAGGCTGCTGCCGAACGCCAATTCGTTGAAGCCCAGACTGCCGCCAGAATGAAGCTGATCGGCGCACAGGGCGATGCAGAGGCGCTGAGAATGAAGGCGCAGGCAGAAGCAGATGCATACCGTATGCAGGCAGAAGCAGAAGCAATGGAAATGAAGATGAAGGGCTACACCTATCAGCAGGAAACTGCCCGCCAGGTGGGACTGGAAGCAATGCAGAACGGCATCACCGGCGGCAGCTCTGCCGGCGGTCTTGGCGATATTGCCGGACTTGGCATTACGCTCGGCGCTATGGGCGGCGTTATGAATATGACAAAGGACGCTATATCACCCATGCTGGATAATACGCAGCAGATCGGGCTGGGGGTTGTAAATGCTGCATCGGATACATGGGATTGTCCGTGCGGAAATAAAGCGGTTAAAGGTTTGTTCTGCAATAACTGCGGCAGTAAACAACCACAGCCGCAGCCCTCTGATGCATGGGACTGCGACTGCGGAAACAAAGGTATTACCGGAAGATTCTGTAACAACTGCGGCAAGCCCCGACCAGAGAAAAAATCCGATACCTGGGACTGTCCATGCGGCAACAAGGGTATCATCGGCAATTTCTGCAATATGTGCGGCAGCAAGCGCCCCCAGAAACCTGAAACATGGGACTGCGATTGCGGCAATAAAAATATAACCGGAAACTTCTGTAATATTTGTGATGCAAAAAAGCCAAAGGAATCCAAAACCTGGGACTGTGACTGCGGCAATAAAGGCATTGTGGGGATGTTCTGCAATAACTGCGGCAAAAGAAAGGGTGAGTGATCATGACACTTAGTAAAAATGCAGCAAGAATGCTGGTATTCACAGGCATCACACTTGTTGTATTCAATGTGATTGCCTTTGTTGTTCCGTTTGCAAAATCAGCCGTTTTCTGGGTGTCCTACGGCTTCGGGATGCTTGCCATTATCATGCAGCTCGGCGTCATGAAGCTTGCCTTTGACGGGGCGAAGGATGCCAGGAGCAGGTTCTATGGTTTCCCGATTGCAAGAATCGGGGTTATCTACGGTATCTGTCAGCTGCTGCTCTCTGTTGCGGCAATGGCAATCGGGCAGTATATTCCTGCATGGATACCGGTTGTGGTTTTCATACTTTTGTTCGCAGCGGCAGCATTCGGCTTGATTGGGGCAGATGCGGTGCGCGACGAGGTTCAGCGTCAGGATGAAAATATCGTTAAGGATGTCAGAAGAATGCGTGATCTGCAATCCAGAATGAATATGCTGATATCCCAGTCGGACGCCAGCGGCGAACTGAAAGCAGAGCTGGAAAAGCTGGCTGAAAGCATAAAATACAGTGATCCTGTCAGCGGCAGCGCCACAGAGCAGATGGAGGACGAGCTGAATTTCAATATGGAAGATCTGCAAAAGGCGATTGTGGACGGCGATGAAAATGCAGCACTTGCCCTCTGCAAAAAGACAGGCGGTATCCTTGCTGAACGCAACAGGCTTTGCAAGCTGAACAAGAATGTAAAGTAAGGTTTATCCCGGATGGATAGATGATTTGGTTTGCAGCAAGGATTCGTTTTCCGGTCTGAAAACAGGATGATTATTTTACAGTTTCAGAAAATTTGTAGTTTAATTTACATTCTGCCCCAGACCTGTAGTTTAGGCTACAGGTCTGGGGTATTCTGCATATAGAACAATCGCTCCGGCTGTGATATCATATAGTCACAACAAAGAAACAACACCGCAAAACAAAAGCGGCGATAATTTAAAGGAGAGATTGATTATGAAAAAGACAGTAACAAG
>CACZSU010000248.1 GCA_902783855.1 uncultured Ruminococcus sp. | reverse complement strand
TCAACATTGACAATCTGATTAATTATCGGTTTCAGTACATAAGTCCAGAATGGCTCAATGATTTGTTTCCATAGCTTTGTCAGGGTGATCTGATTCAAAAACAGCACTTTTGTCACCTCATTTCAGCTTTGCATTCCGGCGGTACAAACGCTTGAAGGCATTGATGCAGAAATCCTGCTTAACCCCGCCCGGCAGCCAGTCCTCAAACCAGTGGTCACGGGCATTCGGGTTGCCGTCATGTTTTATTTCCTTGCCGGTCAGCTTACTTTTTGTAGTCCATGTCTGCTTATGGAATTTCATGCCGTCAGGATTGAAATATACCCTTCTTGCATACGGCGCAGAATGTACAAGCCTGACCTTGCCCTGATGAGAATTGCTGAGGTCAATGCTAAAAGCCTCACCTTGCAGGTTACCGGTATCTCTGGGTATTACTTGTGCATCTTTTATATCACGCTTTAATTCCTCTGCTGTATTCACAAGGCTTTTCACTGCTGCTTGATTCAATTCCTTCAAGCGGATTTTATTGATCGTGAATTTTGAAGTAACTTTCATATGTCCACCTCTTTCCGGACATGAAAAAGCACCCGTTTCCGAGTGCTTCTCAAATAATTAAAACAAATCGCTGTGAGTACCGGTTCTTCTTAACGATAATACCATAAGAGTTTTGTCGATCTTATAAACCAAAAGCCAGTCATTTTCTATATGACATTCCAGACATCCGTTATAATTTCCTATCAAAAGATGTTCGTCATACTCCTGCGGAAGTTTTTGTCCGTCAGCTATCAAACCTATTACTGTTTTTAGCTTCTCCATATCAAGACCACGTTTTTTTGGCAAGCTTATAATCTTTTTTAAACTGTGATGTTCTCTGAATATCATATTTCATTCCGTTTCAAGCTCCTCAAAAAGTTCGTCAACGCTTTTAAATCGCCTTGTTTTGGGGTCTTTAAGCATTTCTTCACCTTCTCTTATAGCAGCTACAGTAGTTTCATTTGGAATTCTGCTTTCAACCGCAAACGGCAGCCTGCTGTCTCTTAAAACTGCTTTGATAAACATATTAATTGCAACAGAAACATTCATTCCCGTATCATCGCAAAATTTTTCAAACCTCTTTTTATCTTCGCTGTCAATTCTGAAACTTATCGTTGCTTGTGACATAATCATCATCTCCTTGAATACATTATAATACAATGTTATAACATTGTCAAGGATTCGTTGTACATTCATTTTAAATCCAACCTCGTATAATTGACAGTCCCGTCCGGATTTCTGGCTTTCATTCCCTGTGCAATGTGCCGTGTCACACCAAAAGCTGTGACCTCACCGCCGGAAATGACGGCAGGTCCCGGAGCTATATCCCCGATAAAGTACGCCTGTGCCGACAGCTGTATAAGCCGCTTATCAGCCGTCAGGACAGTTTTTGCACTGTCCTGATAGTTGCATACACCTTCAAAAACAAGTGCCTCCTGCGGCTCTCCGTCCTCGTCATTGCCCTCTTGATAAAGGGTAACAGTGACAGGTGTTTTGCAGAACCTTTTGTCTACAAGTGAGGGAAATTTCATTTTACAACCCTCCCGCATAGCATAGACCGGTTGTTACAAGTCTGCCGTATGTACTCTGACGCATGATGATGCCGCCCTGCACAAAAACGGTCGGATTGAAGCTGAACTGCATGGACACACCATTGATGCTGTAGGATGACAGCGGCGTGTCCAGCAGCTCCCTGTTTTCGTCCATGAACTGAACCATATCACAGCAGACCTCAGTGACCGCCTCACGCTGAAATTCCGTCAGGCGCTCCCAGCCGATACCGTTAATGCGGCAGCGGGTCAGGGTGTCAATGTTCCGGCTTGCCTTTGCCGCCAGCCTGTCAAAATCATCCGGAACGACAGTGTAGTAATTCAGATAATCCTGACTTGTCGCATAGACCATACGATCACCTTATTTCTTTTTAGCTGTGCTTGCAGCATCCAGCTCTGCCCGGAGCTGCTCGTTTTCCTTTACGACCTTGTCGTACTCCCTGTACGGCACCGTTGCAGAAGGGCTGCGCTCAATGACGTTGAAATTGTCGTCTGTGATATCGTAGCCCTGTGCAAGGTAATCCTTCTTGCTTACCTCGTCAACGGTGTAAACCTTGTTGCCTTTTACTGCTTTCATGCTTCACACCCCCTTATGCCTGTGCATGGATGATGCAGCCCTGCGTGAACAGATGGTCGATGACAAAGGTATCATTCAGCCTGCGGTTCTGGTAGAGATACTTGTCAGCGGTTCTGCTGTCGCTGCCGGGGGCGAACATATGAATGTAGCTGTATTTGACACGGCTGACCTGGCATTCCGGGTCGATGAGAATATAATCAATCTGCTTTGCGCCTGTGGCAGCGGTGCAGCCGTCAGTAAAATCAAAAGCAGACTT
>CACZSU010000247.1 GCA_902783855.1 uncultured Ruminococcus sp. | reverse complement strand
TTTACAGTGGCATGGGGGAATTTGTCCGCTAAGTCTGGGTTTGGTTTATAGCAGTTCAGCTTTGAATTGGGGGCTGGTGTATGCATCCCGCGGGTGTGAATATGTTCAGGCAATGCCAGAGCGGAACGTAGTGTAGCGACTGACGCGTTCAGCCAGCGCCGGCTCGGCTTTGAATTGGCGGGCTATTGTATGCATCCCGATGCTATTGTATGAAGCCAGAAATGCGTTTTTGAGAAAAGGGTTCCCCCCTGTTGCAACTACTCTTTGCCAGCAGGCAGAGCAGCATAGTCATGGATAATGGAAAGAAGGGATTCACCGTTTTCCAGTCGTGTGAGCATGGCAGAAGCAGGATTGGTACGATTCTCTAATCTCCTATACAGAGGGGCAAGATATTGTTCCTCACCGTTGCCGCGCTGTTCCAGACCTTCACGGCAAATCGCCAGCACCTGACCGGTCAGGTCATACAGATGATCCTGGTCAATAAAAGCAGGCAGCTGACGGCAGACGAGGATTTTTCTCAGCTCAGACGGTGTGCAGCCGTTATGGTACAGCTGTTTATCATTTTCCAGCAATGCTGCCAATTGGTCAACCTGTCCCAGCAGCCCCAGATGAAAGGCAGCTACCGTCATTGCGTCACGGACAGGCTGGCAGCAGGCGCTGCGGAATTCAATGGTTCCACGGTAAGTAAGGTCTTCAAATTTGAATGTGCGCAGATAAGTAATATCGCCTGCTTCGGGCTTGAAGGTCAGGCGGCGTGTCCGGCTGCCGTCCATGAATTCACCTTCCACAGACTGGCTGTTAAAATACTCATAGAGCTTCAGCGGCGGGAAATTTACGTAATAGCCGTCCCTCTCCACACAATAAATTGCCGTAGTGGACAGGTACCGCAGCAGCTCGTCCTCGTCCGCCAGCGTACATTCGTACATACCCACATTATGCGGATTGATGCCGTGGGTGCTGTTTTCCCAGAGCATATCACGGCTGCAAAGCAGGTTTTCATTTTCGCCCAGCAATACGGAATTGGAAAACAACAATGCCTTGATCGGCTCCAGGCGGTTAAATGTATTAATGACCTGTACAATCTTACTGCGGGGAACGTCCAGCTGCACCTGAGAGGCACTGGCAAACATACCAAAATCAGGGTAGTGATGGAAATACATAGGCTGTTGTGCATACTTGGCATAGGACTGCAGATGATGGTACAGCATTTTATACCTGCCGTTCTGGATGGGAATATTATGGTTCCATTTCCGCAGCGGATTGATGCCCATTCCCGTCAGGCTATGTCCATACGGCTGCAGAAAAGACTGTATAAATGTATAGTATTGTACAAAGCGCTGTTCAATGGCGTCCAGACGGCGTTCTCTGCCAAAAGACAGCTCCAGATTCTGATAGGAACAATCATAGGAAAAAACATCGCCGTTTTCCGTATTTACGGCACTGTAGATATGACCGTCCTCGTCTGTTCCGGCAGCATGGAATCCGAATGCTTTCAGAAAAGCCGCTGTCAGGGCATGGGAAACATCGTAATCTACCGCCCGTTTTTCCAGATTGACCATCGGCATTTCAAATTCTACTCCGATATCGGTTTCCTGTTTGTTTTCAGTGGGTTGGATATAACGTTGATACAATAAACGAGTGAGGTCTTGTGTAGTCATTATTTCACCTTCTCAGAGATTTGCAAAAATACTGTACAGCAGCTGCATTGCTTCGGGGCTTTCCACATATTCGTGTCCGTGTGCTGCACCTGTACGGATGAGCTTTCCCTTCCGGAAAGCAGTCAGAGCGGTAAAGGGTACACTCTGCCATTCCTTTCCATCCAGCGGTGTGGTGGAAATAACCGCCGTATCGTCCTCTGTCAGGTAATACATAGTGCGGCGGCAGTTCGTGTGGGCAAAAAGATATTTTCCGTCTGTCAGCAGCAGATTGAGTTTATTTCCTTCAGCCATATCGCTGGTAATGGTTTCCAGCAGGTCGAATTTTTCTTCAAACGACAGTCTGCCGCCTTTTTTCCGCTGTGCAAGGTTAATGCGGTCCAGCAGATATAAAAATACCCGTTCGCTGTCGGTATCGCCGCATTGTTTTTTCAGATATCCGTTAATGGCAGGATAGTCAAATATGGTACCGTTGTGGATCATTGTCCAGCAGGTGCCGCAGTAATCCCGCCCGCAGAACGGGTGACAATTGCGGTATTCCACATTACCAATAGTTGCATAGCGGATATGTGCCAGCAGCAGATCGGCACAAACCGGCTCGGACAGCCGTTCCCGCAGGTAGTGGCTTCTGGATGCCTGTTGGCTTTCCTTTTCAAGCTGCACATTATTGCAGCACAGGCAAGCCAGCCCCCAGCCATGGGGATGGCGGTCGCTGTGCGAGAAAAAAATTTTCAGATATTCATTCGCACGGAATTTCCTTGCCGAGGAAATGCCGAACAGTTCACACATATTTCTCCCTCCTGTACGATTCCGAAAGCAGCAGCCCCTGTCCGACATAATCCTGTGAAAAGCGGCGGCTGACTTCATCGGCATAACGTCCCCCGGGCTGCAGCTTTTTCTGCTGCCAGCTGACTGCACTCAGCAGATGCGGAAAATACGCCCGGGCAAATGATTCAATCTCAGCGAGTACATCGGCAGCCTGACGGCGGATGTCTGCGCTGTCAAATTCCGCTGCTGCTTTAACCCTGCGGATAGCATCCAGCTGTGCAGCCTCGCCAAAATCAGCATCAGGCAGCGAAACCAGATATAGCATCAGCAAATGAAGAAACCGGATATCCTCCCGCATAATGCCCGCACGTGTCAGCGGGTTGACGTCAATAACCCGCAGCTCCACATGATTGACGCCTCTTTCCCGCAGTCCTTGCAGAGTGCTGATACCTCTTGGCTTGAGCCGGACAGGATAGTACAGCTCTGACACCGAGCGCAGCGCACCGCTGCGGATATAGGCTTCTATGCTGTCAAGATATGCCGGAAAACTGGTATAATTCAGTACCGGCACAAAATCATTCCAATATCCCTGTTCGGAACATCGTATCGAAGCATAACGGTTGCTTTCAATACCAAAGGAAGGATCCGTCACCGGACTGGCAGCCGTAAGAAAGACCACCAGCCATGCATATTCCGTCAGCCGTCTGGAAAGGCGCAGATAAAATTCACTTTTCCATGTAACATAATCGGGCGCCCGCTCCTGTCTGGCAGCTTCATTGAGAAAAGCGGCAGTAAATGAATAGTTGAAATGAATGCCGGAAAACAGCATTTTTTTCTTTCCGTACTTTTCCGCTAAATAGGCACGGTATTCGCTTTTGTGCTGCATACCGCCCTCAAACACAGCAGCAGGAATATCCTCCTCCCGACAGACAATCGGCGGATTGGAGAAGTTCCACAAACACTCATTCTTCTGACGGAGCGTATCGTCAATCTGATCCAGCAGACCGTTCACCTGTCCGATCAGTGCATCCGCATCTGTAAACACATCTGTGATCATTTCAACCTGATTTTCACAAAAATCTCTGTCTATATGCACATCGCCGGAAAAGGGGTGCTTTGTCATGGCAAGTGTACCGTCACGGTTCACCCGAAGGGATTCTCTTTCCAGACCGAATTCAGCATCAGCGCCGTATGTCCGGAGTGTAGTATCATTGAAGTCAAGAAGCATATCTTATCACCTGCTGCATTTTATTATCATGTCCTGTTAAATATGTATCAAAGAGTATATCTGACATTCCATATTTCTATATTTATCCTATATGTTTAATATGTTTTAAATTATAACAGACCTTTTGATTTCTGTCAATGATATTGCTGTTTTTTCTCAAAACTCACTTCCATTTTTTGCTTCATACAATTTGAACTAATATAAACCAGAATCAGACTTAGCGAAAAAACTTCCCAAAGCTACTGTAAAGTATCCTCTGAAATGAGGTGAGCGGCGCCGAGCCGGCACTCCCTATACGCGTCAGTCGCTGCGCCGGCGTGCCGACGGTGTCAATACTCTCGTTCGTATTTCTTGCCCCTTCTACTATTGCATCTCTCTCGTGTGGGCTTGCCTTGTATTAGTTCAGGCGGGCGGATAGCAGCAGGGAGTTAAGGAAGGGAGTTTTCCAAAGGGGGGAACCTTAAGAGGGGTAACCAATACACGGCAAGCCCACACAGTGGAGCCG
>CACZSU010000246.1 GCA_902783855.1 uncultured Ruminococcus sp. | reverse complement strand
TTGCTGAAAATACAAGACTGTATCAATGTCCCAGCTGCGGCGCAGAGATTGTGTCCGATATGAATACGGCAGCATCCTTCTGTTATTATTGCCATAATCCCGTTATCCTGAAAGGCAGAGTAGAGGGAATGTATCGTCCGTCCAAGGTATTGCCCTTTGCCTTTGGCAGGGACAAGGCAGTGGATTACTTCAATGGCTGGGCAGGAAAGAAAAGATATGTTCCCAACGATCTGATATCTGAAAAACAGATAGAAAAAATGACCGGACTGTATGTGCCGTTCTGGGTAGCGGACGCTGTTACCCGTTCCAGAATGACAGCCAAAGGTGAAACCATCCGCAAATGGACTAGCGGTAATTATGAATATACGCAGACAAAGGTATTTGACGTTGTGCGTGACCTGAATGTGGAATACGGCGGTGTTCCCGCAGACGGATCATTGAAGATAGAAGATGACCTGATGGAATCTATTGAGCCTTTTGATTATCGGCAGGCTAAGGATTTTGATATGGCATACCTGAGCGGCTTTCTGGCAGATAAGTATGATGTAGATAAGGAAGCGGTATACGGTCGAATTCAGCAGAGAATGTTTGAAAATAACCGTGCTGCGATTGAATCATCCTGCGGATATGACAGAATGGTTGGAAAAGAGTATGGTGAATGGGTCACCAATCTGAGATGGAATTATATGCTGCTGCCAGTGTGGTTCATGACGTTCCACTATAAAGGAAAGGTCTGGGAGTATGCCATTAACGGTCAGACGGGTAAAATTGCCGGAGAATTGCCAATTGATGAGAATAAGATGAGAATACACCTGGCTGTCTTAATCGCTGTTACCACACTGATTGTTATGGTGCTTGGTTATCTGGGAGGGCTGCTGCTATGAAAAAAAGAATATTTGCGATTATTGCAGCTGCCTGTCTTGCGTGGTCAGTGGTTCCCATGCAGGTATTTGCCGATGATGGTGATGAGGATCCGGATAACTTGATAAGTGAAGCTGCCTCAGAGGAAGAAACCAGCTATGATCCGGATGATTATCTGAAAGAGGGCCTTTTGTCAGAGGACGAGGAAGAAAATGAAGAATCCGTGGAGGAACCAGAGGAGGAAGCTTCTCGGGATCCGAAGGTGGCCTATCCTGAACACGATTTCTCGTACAGCAATCTGGATATGCAATCCGCACTGCTGACGGGGAAATACTATCGTACACGGAATGCCTATTATAAGGATGAGGCAAATGTGTTCAATGATGATGCATACTTCGATCAATTTTCTAAACTGATTCAGGATACCGCAGACGCTACCGGAATGCATATCGGTGTGTTCCTCGGAGGATTGTACAGAAGTGATTCTACAACCGAAAAGTTTACCGTTGAGAGTATCAAAACCCTGTTCAGTATGGAATGGGATTCTGACTCTGTATTTCTGTATCTGGACTTCGAGGGAAAGAATCCGTCGTATGACTATATTTGTACCTGCCATGATGCGAAGCTGTATTATACGGATTCCGGACTGGACGACAGAATTGAGAAGATTATACAGGATATGTATCGCTATCTCCCGTCAAGCGGCAGCACAATCCGGAAAAAATCAGTTGAAAGCGCCATCAATGTATTTGCCTCTGACCTGAAGAAGTACAAGAACCGGGGTCCGGTATGGGATTCCAGCTATTTTAACGAAGAAAAGGGCAACTATCGGTATGTGCTTTTCGGACAGATTATAGATCAGCCATTCCGGCCGTTCAGATACTGGTATGCCTTTCTGGGAGCCGGTATTGTGCTGGGGCTGATTATTGGCATCTTCAGCAACCAAAAAATCCGCCGGAAGTATAAATTCAGAGAACTGCAAAAAGCATCTGTTTATACGTCTAATAATATGATTCGTTTCAATGAAGTCAGGGATAATTTCCTGCACGAGCATACAACCAAAGTCTACATCCCGCCCAGCGACAGCGGCAGCTGCGGAGGTGGCTGCGGAGGCGGCGGAGGCGGCAGCTTCGGCGGCGGCGGCGGTCACAGATAACAAGCATACAGCAGCCTGATTTTTGCAGTATGATTCAGTGGTTAGTGGTTAGTGGTAAAACAAATGCATTACGCATTGATACCACTGCTCACTAACCACTTGCCACTTCCCCGGTAAAGGCTGGCGAAACTTTTGCGCTTGTTCCGAGGGTAGAGTGTAACCTTTCTGCCTATGACACAAGATGGAGTTCCAATGAATGCATTCCGCGGGTGTGAATATGTTCAGGCTATACCAGAGCGGAGCGTAAGCGCAGCGACTGACGTGTATAGGGAGCGGCAGCCTGCCGCTGCCGGCATGGCATTGTATTTTGAAGGGGATTGGTGTTATAATAGGGATGTCCGGATGATGGAGCAAAAAATGAGATGGAGTGTGTATATGAAAAATAATGTAATTTTGATAGGAATGCCCGGGTGTGGAAAAAGTACGGTGGGTGTTGTGCTGGCAAAGGCGATGGGTTACCGCTTTATGGACAGCGATCTGGTGATACAGGAATCGGATGGAAGACTGCTCAGTGAAATCATAGATGATGAAGGGCTTGATGGCTTCAATCAGATTGAAAACAGGATCAATGCCCAGATACAGGCAGACAGAACCGTAATTGCCACAGGGGGCAGCATTATTTACGGTGCAGATGCGATGGCACATATGAAGGAACTGGGCGTTGTGGTGTATATCCGTCTGTCCTATGCGTCAATCAGGGAAAGACTGGGTGATCTGCATAACCGCGGCGTGTCTATCCGACCCGGACAAACGCTGGAGGAGCTGTATCAGGAACGTGTTCCGCTGTATGAAAAATATGCCGATGTGATTGTGGATGAAGAAGGAAAAAACATTTCGGAAACAGCTCTGTGGATACGGGATGAAGTGAAGGATTATTTCGGAGAGGATCAGTATGTCAGAAAAAATCAGCAGTAAGGATAATCATCTTGTCAAGAAAATGACAAAACTAATGAATTCCCCTAAGGCACGGGCTGAAAGCGGTTTATTTGCGGCAGAGGGAATTCGTCTGTGCCGGGATGCGGTACTGTCCGGGGCAGGAATACGCTGCTTCTTTTATACAGAAACAGCCGCTGTCAGACATCCCGCAGAAAAAGCAGAAATAGAGGTCGCGGCAGAAAATAGCTTTGAAATCAGCGAAGAAGTGTGCCGGAAAATAGCGGATACACAGACCCCTCAGGGTTTTTTCTGCATGATAGAGCAGGGACAGATGCGGCTTAGTGATCCTCTGCGAAAGGGCTGCCGTTATGCAGCATTGGAAAGAATACAGGATCCTTCCAATCTTGGCACCATTCTGCGAACCGCAGAGGCATTGGGTGTGGATGGGATACTGCTGTCAGCGGATTGCTGCGATATCTATTCGCCAAAGGTGGTCAGGGGAAGTATGGGGGCAGTATTCCGCCTGCCATTCATGATATGCGATGATTTTACAGCATATATCCGTCAATGCGGACAATGCGGTATACAGACCTATGCATCAACTCCCAGAGATGCAGAGGATCTCCAGCAATGTGACTTTTCCAATGGCGGTATCATGCTGATCGGTAATGAAGGCAACGGTCTTTGTGAGGAAACGCTGAACGTATGTACGCACAGAGTTCGTATCCCCATGAAAGGTCGGGCAGAATCGCTGAATGCTTCTGCTGCTGCTGCCATATTGATGTTTCAATTGATGTGCGGATGAGCCGTATAAAAAGGAGAAAGTAATGGATAATGACGTATTATATTGGATATGGCTGCAATGCTGTCTGGGAGCGGATAATAAGAAACTGAAATTTGCAATGGATTTATTTTCTGAACCGAAGAATCTGTATTCAGCAGGAGAACGGGAAATACGGCTTGCAGGTATGTTTACAGAAAGAGAAATAGAAAAGCTCCTGCAAAAGGATATGAGCTATGCCCACACAGCAGCAGAAAAATGTGATAAGCTCGGGTATGATATAATATGCTATAATACAGAGCGGTATCCATCCCGTCTGATGGAAATACCTACTCCGCCGATTGTACTATATACACTGGGCAGACTGCCTGATGATAAAGAAATGCATATCGGAATAGTGGGAACACGGAATCCCGATGAAACAGGTAAACGTCTGTCCAACAGCTTTGGAAATGATATTGCAGCCGAAGGAGGCGTAGTCGTCAGCGGCGGAGCCTATGGTGTGGATATATTCGCCCACAAGGGAGCAGTAGAAGCAAAGGGAAAAACAGTATGTGTCTTATGGTGCGGCATCAATATGCTGAACCAGAGAACATCTGATTTTATCCTTCATTCCATACCCGAAAGGGGAGCGGTCATTTCAGAATACCCGCCGGATTATCCTGCCAGAAACTATACCTTTGTTGCACGTGACAGGATTATATCGGGAATGTCGGATTCTGTGCTGGTTGTACAGGCAGGACTGGGCAGCGGCGCCTTGATTACAGTTAAATATGCGCTGCAGCAGAAAAGAAAGATTTATTCGGTACCGGGAGATATGAACCATCCCTTCTGCAGCGGAACAAATCTGCTTTTGAAGTATGGCTTTCCCGCAGCGCTGAGCAGCTATGATGTAGTGTCAGGAATACAGGGGAAAAATGGAAATATACATGACGAAATGATCAATCCGGATCTGACCAGACAGCAGCTGAACGCTTTGATGACAAAGCCTGACCTTATGCATATGAGGAGAAAGCCGAAGGTACTGATGCCGCCTGTCGCTGTGTATGAGATGATGCTGGAGATGGAAATAGATTCAGACAGAAAACAGCATGAACAGACGTCTTTCGGTGAAAGCCTTGCCGAAAACCAGATGGTGCAGGAACATACAGAGTTATCAGAATCAGAAGAAAACACAGCCTGTCCTGATTTGTCTGATCTGAGCGATCCGTATCGTTTTGATCCATCTGTCTTTGCGATGGATCATCATTCTCTTGGCGGATTGTTTGAAAAGATGACTGCATTGGATCAAAGTAGTATACTTGATCAACTGCGCCATCCGATCTGGAAGGACAGCCAGCCGCAGCAGAATGTAGAACAATGGGCAGCCGGGAATAATGATGAAGAAGATTTTGTAGAATATAAA
This sequence comes from uncultured Ruminococcus sp., assembly GCA_902783855.1. Lineage (GTDB taxonomy): Bacteria > Bacillota > Clostridia > Oscillospirales > Acutalibacteraceae > UBA1213. The sequence goes on along the minus strand of CACZSU010000246.1, from coordinate 20,526 downwards.
CAAAATATAAATGATAATGTAGCCGGAAGTGTCAATAGTGCTAAAAATGAAATGGAAAATGATCTGGAACAGTTGACAGCAACTGCCCGGACGGTGTATGATACAATTTCGGAAACACCTGTGTTCATGGATGAGGTAGTGATGAAGTCCGGATTGAATGCAGGAGAGGTATTATCCTCACTGACGGAACTGGAGCTGTATGGTTATATAGAAAGGCTCCCGGGGAACCGATATGTGAGAAAATGATGATGCGGAGGAAACGTAATGTCAAAGCTGGTAATCGTGGAGTCGCCTGCAAAGGCGAAGACGATCAAAAAATATCTTGGGTCGGATTATGAAGTGGTAGCTTCAATGGGACATATCAGAGATCTGAATCCGAATAGATTGAGTGTGGATATCAAAAAGAAATTCGCACCCAAATATGAATTGATCAAGGGCAAAGAAAAACTGGCGGATGATCTGGTAAAGCTCGCCAAAAGGAGCGATTATGTATATCTGGCAACTGACCCTGATCGAGAAGGAGAAGCTATATCATGGCACCTGGCATATTTGTTGGGACTGGATCTGAAAGATACAAACAGAGTGACATTCAACGAAATAACAAAGACAGGTGTCAAAAGCGGAATGAGTGCGCCCAGAACAATTGATATTGATCTGGTAAATGCCCAGCAGGCAAGAAGAATACTGGACAGACTGGTAGGCTATAAGCTCAGCCCATTTCTTTCACAGAAGATACGGAAGGGACTGTCTGCCGGAAGGGTGCAAACGGTAGCAGTAAAAATCATTGTAGACCGGGAAAGAAAAATCCGTGCCTTTAAGCCGGAGGAATACTGGTCGATTGATGCGAAATTTATTCCGAAGGGCAGCCGCAAAGTATTTCCGGCTTCTTTTTATGGTAACCGGGAAGGTAAAATCAAGATCGAAAACGAGCAGCAGGTACAGGCGATTCTGGATGAATTGCAGGATAAACCCGCAGTAGTAGAAAACGTGAAACACGGTACCCGACGTAAGAAGCCGGCGCCGCCGTTTATTACATCCACCCTGCAGCAGGAGGCATCCCGTAAGCTGGGATTCCAGTCCAAGCGTACCATGAAGGTGGCACAGGAATTATATGAAGGTGTTGAAATAGAAGGACAAGGCAGCGTGGGTCTGATCACATATATGAGAACCGACTCGCTCAGATTGTCAGAGGACGCCCTGAACGCAGCGGAAGATTTCATTCGCGGCAAGTGGGGCGACAGATATGTACCGAAGGAGCACAGACGCTTCAAGTCCCGCTCCAATGCCCAGGATGGACATGAAGCCATTCGCCCGACCATGGTTGATCTGGAGCCTGCCAGGGTAAAGAACAGCCTGACCAATGACCAGTATAAGTTGTACAAGCTGATCTGGGAGCGGTTCATTGCCTGCCAGATGGCAGAATGCATTCAGAAAACCACCCAGGCGGATATTGCAATGGCGGATTATATTTTCAAAGCGTCAGGATACGTGGTGGATTTTGACGGCTATACCGTGCTGTATGTGGAAAGCAAGGATGGAGAAGATGATGAAAAGGAAAGTGAACTTCCGCCGCTGGAAAAGGATATGCCGCTGAAGGTCAAGGAAATCAAGCCAAATCAGCATTTTACCCAGCCGCCAGCCCGCTATACTGAAGCAAGTCTGATCAAGGCACTGGAGGAATACGGCATAGGCAGACCGTCTACCTATGCGGCAACAATCAGTACCATAACCTCGAGGGGCTACGTAAAACGGGAAGCAAAAACCCTGGTTCCTACAGAGCTTGGAGAGGTATCAACCAAACTGATGGAGGAACGCTTTCCGAAGATTGCGAATGTCAAATTTACAGCTCAGATGGAACAGAATCTGGATACAGTAGAGGAAGGCAAATATGAGTGGGTTCAGCTGCTGACAGATTTTTACGGTGATTTTGATGCCACGCTGAAAAAAGCCAAGGAAGATATGAAGGATGTCAAAATTCAGCTGGAGGAAGATAAAACCGACTTGGTATGTGACAAATGCGGTAAACCGATGGTAGTCAAATACGGCAGATTTGGTCGTTTTATTGCCTGCTCAGGGTATCCGGATTGTAAGAATATCGTGAAGATTGTCAATAAGATCGGCGTACCCTGTCCGAAATGCAATGGAGATGTGATTGTCAGAACGACAAAGAAGGGCAGAGAATTCTTTGGCTGTTCCAACTATCCGAATTGTGATTTTGTTTCCTGGTACCAGCCTGTTAATGAGAAATGTCCCAATTGCGGCAGTGTGCTTTTCAAGAAAAAAGGAAAGAAGCCTAAGCTGTTCTGCAATAGTGACGGATGTGGATTTGAAAAAGAAATAACAGAAGAATAAAAAATACACAGACCTGTATCCGATAAGAACAGATACGGGTCTGCTTTTATGTTGGCGTGAATTGTAGACAAAGTGTAAAATAATAGTTGCCAGATAAGAGCAGCTGCTAATTTGAATGAGATGCGTAAAAGCCGTGTGCTGTCAAATGTATTTGCGGGTGTAAAGGGATACAAGCTTTAACCAGAGCGTAGCGCCGGAAACTAATACAAGTCAAGCCCACAGGTGGCAGATGCAATAGCAGAAGGGTCAGTGAATACGAACGAGAGCAGTGACACCGGCGGCACGCCGGCGTAGCGATTGACGCGTTCAGCCAGCGCCGGCAATTGTGGACGAAATTTAAAAATGCGGTTGATATAAGGTTTAAAATATGGTAAAATAGATTGGAATATAGACTGTCATATGAAATATCTGAATGAATGGTGATGTGATCATGTATATAAATGTACTCGGTGCAGGATTAGCGGGATGTGAAGCAGCCTGGCAGATTGCCAGACGAGGGATTCCTGTCCGGTTGTATGAAATGAAGCCGTATAAGAAAACACCCGCTCATTCGAGCGATCATTTCTGCGAATTGATTTGTTCCAATTCACTCAAAGCAGCCCGCGTTGAAAGCGCAGCCGGCTTGCTCAAGGAGGAAATGCGCCGTCTGGGGAGCCTGCTGATGCAGTGCGCTGACCAGTGTGCCGTTCCGGCAGGCGGTGCGCTGGCGGTAGACCGGGAAGCGTTTTCATCCATGGTAACGGAGAGGATATGCAGTCATCCGCTGATCACTGTGGTTGCCGGTGAGGTAACGGATTTCCCTGCCGATGGTATAACAGTGGTGGCAACAGGACCGCTGACAAGTGACGCATTAGCGGAAAAGATCATTGCAAGATGCGGCGGCAGCCTGCATTTCTTTGATGCTGCAGCGCCCATTGTTACAGCGGAAAGTATTGATATGGGTCTGGCGTTTACGGCATCCCGCTACGATAAGGGCGGAGATGATGCGTATATCAACTGTCCGATGAATAAGGAAGAATATGAAGCCTTTCACGCGGCACTGGTCAGTGCGGAACGGGCACCCCGACATGATGTGGATGTAATGAATCCCAAGGTATATGAGGGCTGTATGCCGGTGGAAATACTGGCAGGAAGGGGACAGGATACCCTGCGGTTCGGTCCGATGAAGCCGGTGGGACTGAGGGATCCCAGAACAGGACACCGTCCGTGGGCGGTGGTACAGCTGCGGACAGAAAACTGTGAAAAGTCAATGTATAACCTGGTAGGTTTTCAGACTAATCTGAAATTTGCTGAGCAGAAGCGGGTATTCGGCATGATACCTGCCCTGCATGACGCAGAGTATGTGCGTTACGGCGTGATGCACAGAAATACGTTTCTGGATTCACCAAAAGTGCTGGGAGCTGATTATGCGATGAAGGATCAGCCGGAGCTTTTCTTTGCCGGACAGATGACCGGCGTGGAAGGATACATGGAATCCGCATCTTCCGGAATGCTGGCGGGAATCAATGCAGCCAGAAGGCTGCAGGGACGGGCACCGCTGATTCTGCCGAAGGAAACCATGATGGGAGCGCTTGCCGATTATGTTGCCCATGCTCAGTCAAAGGATTTTCAGCCGATGGGAGCCAATCTCGGCATTCTGCCGCCGCTGGAGGAGCAGATACGGGATAAACGGGAGCGTGCCGCAGCCTATGCACAGCGGGCATTAAAACTGCTGGCTCCGTATACGGAGTAAATAAAGGGTGAGAGTAATGAAAGTAATAGTAGATGCGTTCGGCGGGGATAATGCACCGCTGGCAGTGATAGAAGGGTGTCTGCGTTCCCGCAGGGAGCATCCTGAAATAGAGATTGTCTTAGTAGGAAATGAAGATAAAGTCAGACAATGTGCCAAAGAGCATGATCTGGATATCAGTGAACTGGAGCTGGCTCATGCCGATACCGAGCTGACGATGGAGGATGAACCGGGCGTTGTATTGAAGGAAAAGAAAAACAGCTCCATGGCAGTGGGACTTCGTCTGACAGCAGAAGGAAAGGGGGATGCCTTTGTCAGTGCCGGCAACAGCGGAGCGATCACACTTGGTGCTACCATGATTGTCAAGCGGATCAAAGGTATCAAGCGTCCGGCATTTGCACCGATCATGCCTACCTCCGGCGGACCGTTTATGCTGATAGACGGGGGAGCAAATGTAGAGGTGCGTCCCGAAATGCTGCGGCAGTTTGCTATTATGGGCAGCGTGTACATGGAGAAAATTCTGGGGATTGAGAATCCGAAGGTAGTGCTTGCCAATGTGGGTACTGAGGATCATAAGGGTGATACACTGCGTCACGAAGCGTTTGCACTGTTGAAAGAAACGGATATCAATTTTATCGGCAATACAGAAGCAAGGGATATTCCTGCGGGTGTTGCGGATGTGGTGGTAGCAGACGGTTTCACCGGCAACATTATCGCAAAAATGTATGAAGGTGCTGCAAAGGAAATAGTGGGTATGTTCAAGGGAGTATTCTATAAGAACCTGAAAACAAAGCTGGCAGCGCTGATGATGAAAAAGGAAATGTACGAATTGAAACAGTATTTTGATTATAACCGTTATGGCGGAGCTGTTGTAATGGGCGTGAATAAACCTGTGTTCAAGGCGCACGGCAGCGCAAATGAAGTGGCGATTGCTGCTGCAGTCAAGGCAGCAGCGGATTATGCCGCAACGGGCGCTATTGACATAATTGCAAAAAAAATAGAGGGGTAAAACATGAAAGAGCTGGAAAAGCGAATTGGTTATACGTATAAGAACATCGCATATCTGGAAAATGCGCTGACCCATTCCTCCTATGCAAATGAAATCAGACATGGGGTCAAAAGCAATGAACGGCTGGAGTTTCTGGGTGATGCTGTGCTGAGCATTGTTGTATCGGATTATATCTACCGTAATTGTCCGAAGCTGCCGGAGGGAGAGCTGTCAAAGCTGAGGGCGGCACTGGTGTGTGAAAAAAGCCTGTGCCGGTTTTCGGCGGCATTGGGCGTAGGCGACTACCTGCACCTGTCCAGAGGAGAAAGAAATCTGCGGGGGAATGAAAGACCTTCGATACTGGCAGATGCTTTTGAGGCAATTATAGCGTCCATTTATCTGGACGGCGGAATGGAGCAGGCAAGAAAATTTGTACTGCGGTTCGTGGAGCCGGAAATCAAAAATCCGAAACCACGGGCATTCAAGGATTATAAAACGACCCTGCAGGAGATCATTCAGAAAAATCCCGAGGAAAAGCTGTCCTATGTTCTGACAGGAGAGGAAGGACCGGATCATGATAAGCATTTCTTTGTGGAGGTGCATCTGAATAATAATGTGATCGGTAAGGGCGGCGGCAGGAGTAAAAAAGAAGCGGAACAGCAGGCTGCCCGTGAAGCGCTCAAGCTGATGGGATATTGAGAAATGAATGACGGTGCGGGAACGCTGACCATGTGGTGATGAAGTATCTGGATAATCAGGGAGGAATGGATGTGAAACACGCCAATATCGCAATTTTTGTTCCTCATAACGGATGTCCGCACCAATGCTCTTTCTGTAACCAGCGCAGTATTACCGGTCAGCAGAAACAGCCGCAGGCTGCGGATGTAACCGCTGCAATAGAAACAGCCCGCCGCAGTCTGAAAGAAGATACCCGCCGTGCAGAGATTGCCTTTTTCGGGGGCAGCTTTACAGCTATCGACAGAGGATATATGGAGGAGCTGCTTTCAGCTGCGTCACCCTTTGTCAGAAGCGGAGAATTCGGCGGCATACGGATTTCAACTCGTCCCGATGCGATTGATGACAGGGTTCTGGAGCTGCTGCGGGAATATGGTGTAACGTCGATTGAACTTGGAGCACAGAGTATGGACGATGCGGTATTGCGGATGAACGAACGGGGACATACGGCTTCGGATGTTTGCCGGGCAGCCGGTCGGATTCATGCATATAGGTTTTCGCTGGGACTGCAGATGATGACCGGATTGTATGGCAGTACAGATGAAAAGGATATTCAGACGGCACATAAGCTCGCCGCGCTGCATCCGGATACCGTGCGTATTTATCCTACTGTTGTGATGAAGGGAACAAGACTGTATGAACTGTATGGCAGCGGGAAATATAACCCGCCCGATGCAGAGCAGTCCGTTCCGCTGTGTGCAGCGCTTCTGCAGTTTTTCGGGCAGCAGGGTATCAGGGTGATCCGCCTGGGTCTGCATGACAGCGCCAGCCTCAGAGAAGGTATGGCAGCAGGTGCGTTTCATCCGGCATTCAGAGAGCTTTGTGAAAGCAGAATGATGGTGCAGCAGGCACTGCATCTGCTGCGGGACTGCGAAAAAGGGGAATGGATTATTGCTGTTCATCCGAAAAGTATTTCAAGGATGACTGGACAGAAAAAAGCGAATATACAGATGCTGCAGCAAGCTGGCTATCGTGTCAGGCTTGCAGCGGATGACAGGCTTGGAAAATATGAAGTCAGACTACAAGCCTGTACCGATGGAACAGCAGCTGAAAAAGAATAAGAAGCGGTGTGATAGATTGAAACTGAAAGCATTGGAAGTACAGGGATTCAAGACATTCCCTGATAAGACGAAACTGAATTTTACCGAAGGCATTACGGCAGTAGTCGGACCAAACGGCAGCGGAAAGAGTAATATCAGCGATGCGATCCGCTGGGTACTGGGAGAGCAATCTGCTAAAGCCCTGCGCTGTTCCAGGATGGAAGATGTCATTTTTAACGGAACACAGCAGCGGAAGAAAACAGGCTATGCACAGGTGACGCTTTCCTTTGATAATACAGACAGAACCTTGCAGTTTGACGGAGATGATGTTGCCATTACCAGACGATACTATCGTTCTGGAAACAGCGAATACCTGATCAACAACACCGCCGTAAGACTACAGGATATTCACGAGCTGTTTATGGATACAGGACTTGGCAGAGACGGTTATTCGATGATCGGACAGGGCAAGATCGACAGCATCGTTGCGACAAAAGGCGAGGATCGCCGTGAGATTTTTGAAGAAGCGGCAGGCATTTCCAAATTCCGTTATAAGAAAGCGGATGCGGAAAGACGGCTGGATCGGACAGAGGATAATCTGATAAGGCTGCGGGATATTATGACGGAGCTGGAAGGCAGAGTGGAGCCGCTGCGTATCCAGTCTGAAAAGGCAAAAGCGTACCTTGCATATGCACAGGAAAAGAAAGGGCTGGAGATTGCCCTATGGCTGAAAACGCTGGAACGTTCCGCCACGGCAGTGCGGGAGCAGGAGGATAAGCTGACGGTTGCCAGAGCGCAGTACCAAGATACAGAAACAGCGCTGGAAGCCATTCTGCATGAGAATGAGGAGATTTATGCCAGACAGAATCAATGTACGATCCGCATGGAGGAACTGCGTCATGCAGTATCGGAGAAGGAGCAGCAGTCTTCGGATAACCGCTCATCCTCGGCTGTTCTGAAAAGTGATATCAAGCATAATACAGAAACAGCAGAGAGAATCCGCAGTGAGATACAGTCCTATGCAGATTCCGGCAAGGAGCTGCAGCAGGGGATCGAAGACAAAGAGAAGAAAATAGAAGCAATGACCTTTCTTCTGCAAAAGCAGAACCAGGAGCAGCAGACCTATACAGAGGAGTTACTGCGCCTGAAAACAGGAGAAACCGACTCATCTGATCAGCTGGCAGCCATTAATGCAGCTCTTGCGACTCTCAGTACACAGGCATCTGACGCAAAAATCCGTTATATGACAGCCGAAAGCACTATCAGCGAGCTGAACGAGCGGATGGATGTCATGGAAAATACGATCAAGGCAAGGCTTTCACAGATAGAAACCCTGGAAGGCATTGTAGCGGAGTATGAGCAGATGTCGGCTGATTGTGAAACAAACAGCCAGGAGCTTCTGCAGGAGCAGGAGCAGACACAGGAAGCTATACGCTTACAGAAGCAGAAATGCGATGACTATAAGGCGAAAATTGAAAAGCTGCGTTTATCCGCCCAGCAATTGTCCGGAAAAGCGAAAATGCTGGTGGATCTGGAAAATAATCTGGAAGGCTTCACCCAGAGCGTCAAGCAGATTATGCGGGAAACCAAAAAAGGGAACCTGACCGGTATCCACGGACCGGTATCCCGCGTAATCCATACGCCGCCAGAGTACAGTACAGCCATAGAAATTGCACTCGGGGCAGCTATGCAGAACATTGTTACGACGGATGACCGGGATGCCAAAAATGCGATTGCATACCTGAAGAAGCATGACGGCGGACGGGCAACCTTTTTGCCGATGTCTACCATCCGCGGCAGAACGCTGATGGAAAACGGTCTGGAACAGTGTGAAGGCTTTGTCGGTATTGCGGCAGCCCTTTGCTCATGTGAAGAATGCTATAAGGGCATTCTGCATAATCTGCTCGGCAGGATTGTAGTGGCAGAAAACCTGGATCAGGCTGTTGCGATTGCCAAAAAATATGCCTATCGTTTCCGGGTGGTTACGCTGGATGGGCAGGTGGTGAATACAGGCGGTTCACTGACAGGCGGTTCCCTTTCCAAAAACGTGGGCCTGCTGAGCAGAACCGGAGAAATTGATAAGCTGAAAAAGCAGGCACAGGAAACCATGCAGCGTGTTGCAAAGGGCGAACAGCTTATGGCAGAAGAGGTGCAGAAGCTGGAACAGCTGGAAGCGGACGCTGCAAAGCGAAATGAATCGCTGCAAACAGTCAATAGTGATAAAATCAGGATTGACGCTGAAATCAGAAGCCGGCGTACAGAGCTGGAAAATATCCGCCAGTCCCTGACAGACGGAAAACAGGAGCAGGAAAATTCTTCCAGAAAGATGGAAGAGCTGACAATGCGGATGCAGCAGTCCAGAAAGGAACTGGATGCGTACCGCAGCGAAATATCCCGCAATGAACAGAAGGTGCGGGAACTGACCGGATCCAAGGATGAGCTGATCAAAAACCGTGAGCAGCTCAGCGAGAAGCTGCAGGAAATCCGTATGAGTATACTGAATACAGAAAATGAAATTCATACGCTGCAAAGGGAAATCAGCCAATCAAAGGAAAACCTGCTGCATACAGACGAGCGCATCCGTCAGAGTGAAGCGGAGGCAGCTGCCCTGACCGGGCAGAATGAAGCGCTGCGGCAGCGCATCGGAGAGCTGGAGGAAGAAGCGCAAAGGCTGGGTGCAGAAGCAGAACGGATGAAGGAAGAAATCACGGCGCTGACTGCTGAAAGGATGCAGCTTGATAAACGGCGTTCAGAGCTATATAATACGGAGCGGGAAAAAACAAGCGAACGTGAAAAGATCAGCAGTGAACTGGCAAGACTGGAGGAAAGGCGGGCAGGTCTGCAGAAGAACTATGACGATATCACGGCGAAACTCTGGGAAGAATATGAGCTGACAAAACGGGAAGCAGAAAAGGCTGCGGCGCCGATTGAAGACCAGGGAAAGGCGCAGAGAAGGCTGTCTGAATTAAAACAAAAAATCAAGGCTCTTGGCAATATCAATGTCAGTGCAATTGAAGAATATAAAGAGGTCAGCGAACGATATGCATTCATGAAGGTACAGCTGGGAGATGTAGAGAAATCAAAGTCCGAATTGCTGCACTTGATCAATGACCTGACAAAACAGATGCGGGAGATTTTTATTGACCGGTTCAATCTGATCAATCAGAATTTTGCGAAAACCTTTGTTGAATTGTTCGGAGGAGGGAAGGCGTCACTGTCCTTGTCCGATCCGGAGAATGTGCTGACAACGGGTGTGGATATATCTGTAGAGCCTCCGGGAAAAATCGTATCGCATATAGAGCTGCTGTCAGGCGGAGAAAAGGCTCTGGTGGCGATTGCCCTGTATTTTGCCATTATGAAGGTAAGACCCGCACCGTTCTGTGTGATGGACGAGATCGAGGCAGCCCTGGATGACGTCAATGTATACCGATTTGCAGAATACCTGAGAAGAATGAATGATAAAACACAGTTTATCTGTATCACCCACAGACGCGGTACAATGGAAGAAGCAGATGTCTTGTATGGTGTAACGATGCAGGACAGGGGCATTTCCAGAATGCTGGAGCTGAATGTCAGCGAAGTAGAGCAAAAGCTGGGCATGAAAGCATGATACAATAGCAAAGCGAAGACCCTACAATACAATCAACGGCAGCTCCGGCTGTCAGAGGAGGAATTTGCGAATGGGATTTTTTGAAAAGATCAAAGAGGGACTCAAAAAAACAAGAGATGCACTTTTTGGCAGAATAGACAAGCTGCTGAAATCCTTTACGAAAATTGACGATGAATTGTTTGATGAGCTGGAAGAACTGCTTGTCATGGGTGACGTCGGAATGTATACGGCAGAGAAGATCTGTGAGGAACTGAAAAAGCGTGTCAAGGAAGAGGGCATCACCGACCCGCAGGAGATTCGTCGCCTGCTGGAGGAAGTGGTAACCGGGATGCTTGTGGGCGGTCAGGAGCTGGATATCAGCACCAAGCCGTCTGTCATTCTGGTAATTGGCGTCAATGGCGTGGGAAAAACCACAACTATTGGTAAGCTGGCAGCGAGATTTATCCGGGAAGGCAAGCGTGTCACACTGGCAGCGGCAGATACCTTCCGTGCGGCAGCCATTGACCAGCTGGCTATCTGGGCAGAGCGTTCAGGTGCAGATCTGATCAAGCAGAATGAAGGCTCCGATCCGGCAGCAGTGGTATTTGATGCCATATCCTCTGCCAAGGCAAGGGGTAGTGATATTATTATTGCAGATACGGCAGGCAGACTCCATAATAAGAAGAACCTGATGGGTGAGCTGGCAAAAATTAACCGTATAATTGACAGAGAGCTGCCGGGTGCGGCGAAGGAAGTGCTGTTGGTGCTGGATGCAACGACAGGACAGAATGCTGTCAACCAGACCAAGGAATTCCGGACAGCGGCAGGCATTACCGGTATTGTGCTGACAAAGCTGGACGGAACAGCAAAGGGCGGCGTGGTACTGGCAATCAAGGAGGAGCTGGATGTTCCGGTAAAATTCATCGGCGTAGGCGAACAGATTGATGATCTGCAGCCGTTTGTACCGGAAGATTTTGCGAAGGCACTCTTTGCAGACGAAGCTGCTATCGAAGAAGCAGCCAAAGCAGAGGCACAGAAGCAGACAGACGCAGCCCAGGCGGAGGAACAGGAGAAAACAGCATCGACAGAGGAACCGGCATCGCAGGAGGCTCCCTATCGTCCTGCCACAGCGGATATTTGGGCACAGATAGATGCAGAAGCCGAAGCAGAAAAGCAGGCTCTTGCAGAAGATGAGGAATCACTCAGACAGAAGCAGCTGGAAGAAGAAAAGGCAAAGGAAGAAGCAGAAAAAGAGCGTCAGAGAAAGCGTGAGGAGCGCAGAAGCAGAGCGAAAAAACGTAACTGGAGTACAGATACAGCTGTTTCAGGTGATGCACCCTCTGCCGAAGACGATGACTGGCTGAAATCCTGGCGTGAGGGGAATAAGGATGCAACGTCATAACAGACGGCTGTCTGAAAGCCCCGTGGAAAATATAGCGTAAAACTGCAGAACAACACAGACAATTGACAAACAGAAAGAAGTGCTATATATGAATTTTGTAATTGCATCCAATAATCAGAAAAAGGCAGACGAATTGCACAGGATATTGCAGCCGCTTGGTATCAGTGTCAAAACAGCTGCAGAGCTTGGTATTTCACTGGATGATGTAGAAGAAACCGGACAGACCTTCAAGGAAAATGCAGAGCTGAAAGCAGAAGCAGCCTTGAAACAGACCGGACTGCCGTCCATAGCTGACGATTCCGGATTGATGGTGGATGCGCTTGGCGGAAGACCGGGCGTGTATTCCGCCCGTTATGCTGATACGGATGAAGATAAAATCAATAAGCTGATCGGCGAACTGGCAGCAACCGGTAGTGAAAACAGGGCAGCACATTTTGCGTGTGTGATCTGTTGTGCCTTTCCGGACGGGAGAAAGCTATTTGCCTATGGGCAGTGCGACGGCACAATCGGATTTGCACCAAGAGGAAACAATGGTTTTGGCTATGATCCCATCTTTTTTGTAGAGGGTAATAAAACCTTTGCAGAACTGACGGATACACAGAAGGATGCTATGAGCCATCGGGGAAAGGCATTGAAAGAACTGAGTGAGCTGCTGCGCAGGGAACTCTGAGCGGCAGTCAGAAAGGAAAAGGGAAAACGATTATGATAACCAGTAAACAAAGAGCATTTTTACGTTCTTTAGCAACGGGGATAGATACCATCCTTCATGTAGGAAAGGGTGGAATGAGTGAGCAGATCATCAAACAGGCAGATGACGCCATGACCGCCAGAGAACTGATCAAGGGAAGAGTGCTGGAAACGGCTGATATCAGTCCGAGAGAAGCAGCCGAACAGATTGCGGCAGCTACCGGCTGTGAGGTAGTGCAGGTGATCGGATCAAAATTTGTTCTGTACCGCCGTAACCCGGAGGAACCGAAAATTGAATTGCCGAAGGCAAAGAAGACTGCCAGACCACGGAGATAACCCGGCAGCAACAGAGTAAGACGGTGCAGGCAGATTTCAGCCGTATATAAAGACATAGAGCATCAGAACGGAGTGATGAAACATGAGAATCGGAATGTTCGGCGGGAGCTTCAATCCTATCCACAACGGTCATATTGAATTGGCAAAAGCATTTTATCAGGCACTTTCGCTGGATAGGCTGTTGTTGATGCCATCCTATATTGCCCCCCACAAATTTGTGGATAAGCCGGTATTCCCTGACCAGCGGTACGAAATGTGCTGCCTTGCCAGCAAAGGGATCGAAGGCTTCGAGGTCAGCAATATCGAGATGAAACGGCATGGAGCAAGTTATACATATCTGACCCTGCAGGAGCTGCATCTGTTATATCCTGAGGACGAGCTGTTTTTGCTGACAGGAGCGGATATGTTTATGACCATACATGAATGGAAGAAACCGCAGGTAATATTTGAGCTGGCAACGATCTGCGGAGTTCCCCGCAATGGAGATGATATTCACAAGTTAGAGCAGCAGGCGGCATATCTGCAAACGCTGGGCGCCCGTACAGAGCTGCTGGATGCATCTGTCATGACGGTATCCTCCACAGAGATCAGAAGACGTGTAAAGGCAGGGGAGGATATTGCCGGTATGGTAGCGCCTTCTGTGCAGAAATATATCAAGGAGCATTATCTGTATCATCAATGAGATAAAACAGGTGCAAGGGATAAACCGTTTGAACAGAAAATGGCTGAGCAGGAATGAAAAGCCTGACAGCGTTGATAAAAGGAGTACCATCAATGGGATTATTGACACCGACTGTCGCATTGAAGAATGTAACAGATATTACCCCGGAGCTGCTGAAAAGCATGGGGGTTGACGCTATATTGCTGGATGTAGACAATACGCTTGCGCCGCCGACGGATCAGACGCCGTACGAGGGAGTGCAGGATTGGATCAATCTGATCAAACAGAGCGGATTTGCTGTTGTGATCTGTTCCAATAATTTTAATGCGAGAATAACACCTTTTTCGCAGTCAGTAGGACTGGATTGCGTAGCGATGAGCCTGAAGCCATTCCCGTTTGGCTTTAACAGGGCAAAAAAGAAGCTGCACGAAAAGCCCAAAGCAGTTGTGGTGGTAGGTGACCAGATTTATACAGATGTCCTGGGCGCCAATCTGGCAAGGATGCAGTCGATTCTGCTGGAGCCAAGATCGGATGAAAAGGGATTCAGCATCTGGCTCCGGCGGAAGATGGAGATACGTATCCGCAAAAAACTATATCAGAAATAAAAAGAGGGATCAAGATGTCGATTACGAATCCGGATAAGATAGATGCAGCAGCTGCTGACGGTAATGATCTGGTATTATTGCTGACGGATCATCTGCGCTGGGACAAGCATAAGACAGCCCATCTGCAAATGCTGCAGGATAAGCTGAATACGTATATTCGCTATATTGACCAAAAGCTGTATCAGGAAGCATTTCCGGACAGGATGTTTTCCCGTTTTGTGATACAGATAGATTTTCTTCATCCGTATGATGAGGGATTTACGAAAATGGTTACATTGGTGAAGCCGCAGCTGGATCAGCGTTCGATTACCATCCGCTGCCAGGTTCAGCCGTCATAAAGGAGTTTTTCAGTGGATAATACAATCAGACAGAGCAGGCTGCTGACACTGGTTTTACCGGCAGTTCTTTGTACGATGCTCTGGGGAACAGCTTTTCCGGGGATAAAGGCAGGCTATGCCTGGTTCCATGTAGAGAATCATGCAATTGGTGCAAAGCTCTTGTTTGCGGGACTGCGGTTTCTGATAGCGGGATTGCTTGTGCTGGCGATCGGAACCATCCGCCGGAAGCCCGGACAGACAATGCGGCTGAAAAAGTCTGACCTGCCGTCTCTGTCCCTGCTGGGTTTTTTCCAGACATTTTTACAGTATCTGCTGCTTTATCTGGGGATATCGGGCGTTTCGGGAACAAAGTCTGCACTGTATACCTCAGCAGCTTCCTTTGCAACTGTCCTGGCGTCTCCGCTGTTGTTCCGCCAGGATCGTCTTACCATACGGAAAATTGCCGGCTGTACGGTGGGTGTTGTGGGAATCGTGCTGATGTCCGTGCATGACGGCGGAGCAGACGGCTTTACGCTTGCGGGGGACGGACTGGTGATACTGTCCAATCTTTCGGGAGCAGCGGGCAATCTGGTCAGTAAGAAAATTGCCACACCGCAGCGCACGGCATCTTATATTGCCGGCTGGCAGCTGACACTGGGAGGTACAGGATTAATGGGAGCTGGTCTGCTGGCAGGAGGCAGCCTTTCCTTTGAAGCGCTGAACGGATGGCTGATACTATTGTATCTGGCAGCAATGGCAGGAATTGCATTTATGATCTGGACAGAGCTTTTACGCAGACATCCCGTCAGCAAGGTTGCGGTCTATAATCTGCTGATTCCTGTATTCGGCACCATCTGGTCAGGAATATTCCTGGGAGAGCAGGTGGTAACACTTTCTAATGCAACAGCACTGATACTGGTATGTTCAGGCATCTTTTTAGTCAATTTTGTTCCGACACATTCAAACCATGAGAAAGAAGGAATGGCGGATGAAACCAATCAGAAGCGTTAATATCTGGGGCGATTCTATTCTCAAAGGAATCGTCTACTATGAGCAGGAAGGAAAGTACCGTCCGTACAGACAATGTGCCGTGCAGATGCTGACGGAGCATTTCCCGGAGATTGCATTCAAGAATTATTCCCGGTTCGGCAATACCATCACAAAGGCAGAGGAAATGCTCGGTAAAGCGCTTTCGGGAAGAACGGCAGCGGATTGTACGCTGATAGAATTCGGAGGGAATGATTGTGACTTCAACTGGAAGGCAGTGTCAGCTGCCTACAAGAGTGATCACGCGCCGAACACAGATATAGAGGTGTTTCGGCAGACACTGGGCAGGATGATTTGCAGCCTGCGTGAGGCAGGGAGTATGCCAGTCATCATGAATCTGCCGCCGATTGATGCACAGCGTTATTTTGCATGGTTCTGCCGTGACGAAGCAACTGAGGAAGACCATGTGCTGGAATGGCTGCGTGAAAAGCAGATTATTTATCGGACACAGGAGCGTTATTCCCACGCTGCCGATCTTGCAGCGAGGGAATGGGATGTACCGCTGCTGGATGTCCGGATGCCATTTTTAGGTATACGGAATTATGCAGATTACCTCTGCATAGATGGTATCCATCTGAATGAAAAAGGACAGGGCATTCTGGGAAATATCATGATAAAGGAATTTGAAAAAATGCTGCGGAGGTGACAGAAATGAATTTCAGGGTAGGACACGGATATGATGTGCATCGTTATGCTGCCGGCAGAAAGCTGATACTTGGTGGGGTAGATATCCCGTTCGGCAAAGGACTCATGGGTCATTCCGATGCAGATGTAGTGGTTCATGCGATCATGGATTCTCTGCTGGGGGCAGCTGCGATGGGAGATATCGGACAGCACTTTCCGGATACAGACGAGAAATACAAGGGAGCCGACAGCCTGAAGCTGCTCGGTATCGTAGCGGAGCTGCTCAGAAAGAATGGTTATGAAATATCGAATGTTGACGCTACGATAGTGGCACAGGCGCCGAAGCTGCGGCCATATATTAATCAGATGCGTATCAATATAGCAAAAGCAATGGGTACAGATACCTCAGCCGTCAGTATAAAAGCGACCACCGAAGAAAGACTAGGTTTTACAGGACATCTGGAGGGTGTAGCAGCCCACAGTGTTTCACTGATCTATAAAGCAATATAAAAAACGGAAAGGTAAAAGGGTGATGAAAATGAAAAAATCAGCTGTTGTAATTTTACTGACATTGCTGACAGCCGTGTCAATTGTTGGTTGTCAGAAAAATGAACAGAAAACAGAAACCTCCACACAGACTTCGTCCGTTGCAGAAAGTACGATAGTATCCGCTGACGAATCCTCAGCCGCATCAGAATCCGCTGCTTCGGCAGAATCCTCCGAGGATTCCAAATCATCTGAAACAGCCGAAGAATCCAAAACATCAGGAGCATCTTTAAAGACGGACGAAAAGTCATCAGGCACTGCATCCAGTAAGACAGAAAGCTCCTCTAAACAGCAAAGCTCCTCCCAGACAAAGGAATTGATCCTGATGGATGAAAGCGCGCCCACATCTTCCAAAGCACCGGTACCCCAGTCTGTTGTAAGTAAGCCGACTATGACAAGCAGCAGTGAAAGCAGTCAGAGCAGCAAGCCTTCCTCCAGACCCTCAGAAAGCTCCGGCAAGCCATCTGCCGAAACAAGCCGTGAAAGCAGTAAACCGTCAAAACCGGCTGAAACATCTTCTGCCTCGAAACCGTCACAGCATAGTTCAGCTGCCAGCAAGCCGCAGCAAAGCTCGAAATCAGATATTGAAAGAGAGCTGGAACAGATATCACTGGAAGAAAATGAAACACCGATTGTTCCCGCAATCTGAACAGGACGGACGGGGGGCAAAAAATGACAAAGACGTATAGGATAGCTGACAGGGTGATTGAAATCACATCTCTTTATCCGGAAGTGCATACGTATTGTAAGGAATACGTGTGGGATGGTGAGAGTGACTTTGGAGTAACGACAACGCTGGAAGATATTGCATTTGAAAGAGCGCAGTCTGCCCGTGAGGATGAGATAGAGCATAGACAGGTAAGACATTATTCGGACGGCTATCTGGAGGAACTGGCAGTATATCGGAAGATTGCAGAAAGAATGCTGGATTACAAGACATTTTTGTTTCATGGTTCTGTCATTGCGGTGGATAATAAAGCGTATCTTTTCACTGCCAGAAGCGGTACCGGAAAATCCACCCATACCCGTTTATGGCGTGAGCTGTTGGGTGAACGAGCTGTCATGGTGAATGATGATAAGCCGCTGATTCGTGTAGGCAGGGACGGTGTATTTGTATATGGTACGCCGTATAACGGAAAGCACCGGATAGGCAGTAATATCTGTGTTCCGCTGAAAGCAGTTGCCGTACTGGAGCGGTCTGAAACGAATCAGATAGAGCGTATAGAGTTAACGGAGGCTTATCCGATATTGCTGCAGCAGGTTTACCGTCCGTCAGACGCACAGAAGATGCTGATCACCATGCAGCTGATTAATGAATTTGCCGAAAGGACGGCATTATATCGGTTAGGGTGCAATATGGAAATACAGGCAGCCAGAATCGCATATAGTGGAATGCGGTAATACCAAAACCTGACAACAACATTTAAAAAAAACACATTGTAAAAATTTGGAAAATACGAAGAATTCGTAGAAGTATGATCTCCGCCTTTCTGCACATAATAAGTGGCAGAAAAGCGGAGGTGTTTATTTTATGTCAAAGCGGATAGGAAAACGTACAATCAGATTTGAGCATACCATCGGTATACGCAGTGCAGCAGCCGTCACAGGCAAAAAGGAATCCGAGGGGCCGCTCAGCACGTATTTTGATCAGACATTTACAGACGATACATTAGGCGAAGCAACCTGGGAGAAGGCAGAAAGCCGCCTGCAAACAACAGCGGCATCCATTGCTTTACAAAAGACGGGACTGGACAGCCACTCAGTAGATGTTATACTGGCAGGCGATCTGCTGAATCAGTGTATTTCATCTACCTTCGGACTGCGTTCCTTAGAGATACCGTTTCTGGGACAATACGGGGCGTGTTCAACCATGGCACAGACGCTTCTGGTGGGAAGTATACTGACAGATGCCTGTGCAGCCGACCGGGTAATGGCGGTCACGTCATCCCATTTTTGTTCCGCTGAAAGACAGTTCCGTCTGCCGATAGAATATGGCGGACAGCGCAATCTGACAGCGCAGTGGACAGTAACCGGTGCAGGTGCAGCCATTCTGGAGCGTGATTATCCGACCTGTATAATTACGGAAGGGACAATCGGAAAGATTGTAGATATGGAGATAAAGGACGCCTGTAATATGGGAGCAGCCATGGCGCCCGCAGCAGCGGACACAATTGCAGCTTATTTTCAGGATACCGGGTCATGTCCGTCTGACTTTGATCTGATTCTGACAGGTGATCTGGGGCACATTGGTTCAGAACTGCTCATTGAGTTATTGCAGAAGCAGAATTATGTAATTGCAGACCGTCATGATGACTGTGGAAAGAAGATATTTTACCGCGAGGAGCAGGATGTTCATGCAGGAGGTTCCGGCTGTGGATGCTGTGCCTCTGTATTTTGTTCTGAAATATGGCAGAAGTTATGCGCAGGAGAGTTGACCAATATTTTGTTTATTGCGACAGGAGCGCTCATGTCGCCGACATCCTCCATGCAGGGAGAATCCATTCCCTCCATTGCGCATCTTCTGCATATCCGGCACCAATAAAAATGTTCAGCAGCCGGAGGGCTTCTGAACAGCGTCGCTGCTTTCGTATCGGCATTCGCCGCCGGCTCGGCGCCCGATACTATGGTAAGAAGCAAAATACACGTTTTCTCAGGAAGGGTTTCCCCAGTGTAGCTTATCTGAGCTATTTACAAGGTTGACGGTTCAAGATGGGCGAGGAGCTTCTGGTAGTAGTCGGGGTAGGATTTTCTCAGCGAAATGGGTTTGAAGGTATTTTTTACGAAGCAGTGCATGGTATGACCTTCAGCAGCAAGCTGTCCATCCTGTTTGCGTACAGAAAAGGTATATTCCATTCTGGTTCCGTTAAAGGAAGTCAGGGCAACCTGGATATCCACTTCTTCGCCAAAGCGGACGGGTACGTAGTATTTTGCATAGGCATCCACATTCGGGATAATAATTCCGTCCTGTTCCATCTGGAGAACATCACAGCCGAAGCTGCGCATATATTCAATTCTGGCTTCTTCAAAATAGCGGATATGGTTAGAATGGTGAACAATACCCATCATATCTGTTTCGTAGTAATTTGCTTTTCGTTTGTAAATAAATGACATATGATCTTACTCCTTTCTGAGATAGTTTGATACCATCATATGACAGAAACAACCGTATTTTTCCATCAATAACAAAAGAATCCGCCGTACAGAAGGAATCCTGTACGGCGGAACTGTATGTGAGATCAATGGCGCAAAGTTATGAGGTTCAAGGAATTATTCGCTTCTGAGCTTGAGTTCCTCATATCTCTCGACACTCTTTTCCTCAGCCTTCTTGAAGAGGTATTCAGCTCTTTCAGGGAAGGAGCGGGTCAGAGCGCTATAACGAGCCTCGCCCATGATAAAGTCACGATAAGAGGTCTTGGGAGCCTTGCTGTCCAGAATGAAGGGGTTCTTACCCTCTGCCTTGAGGAGCGGGTTATAACGGAACATATTCCAGTAACCGCATTCAACGGCCTTCTTCATTTCAGCCTGACAGTTCTTCATGCCGCCCTTAATGGAGTGCATCTCACAGGGAGCATAGCCGATAATGAGTGACGGACCCGGATATGCTTCAGCTTCTTTAATAGCCTTGAGGGTCTGGTTCTGATCAGCACCCATAGCGATCTGTGCAACATAGATATAGCCATAGCTCATAGCGATATCTGCGAGAGACTTCTTCGCGATAGCCTTACCAGCAGCAGCAAACTGAGCAACCTGACCTATCTGAGAAGCCTTGGAAGCCTGTCCACCGGTGTTGGAATAAACTTCGGTATCGAATACCATAATATTGACATCTTCGCCAGCAGCGAGAACATGGTCTACACCGCCGAAGCCG
>CACZSU010000245.1 GCA_902783855.1 uncultured Ruminococcus sp. | reverse complement strand
TGCTTGCGCCTATCTGGATATATGCGGCGCTTGTACTGTTCATTCTGGTTATCGGTTTGATTATTGCTTTCTGGGAAAGGAAGTGACAAGCTCTTGTATCATTGTTTCATCCAAAGATCAGAGAGAAACCGAAGCGGAATACTACAGGAACATCCTGGGATTTGTAAACGATTTTATTTACGCAGAAACACAGGAAGAAGCAAGACTTATGGTGATCGACAACAGAGGCTTTCTGCCCGTTGAGGCGGTCGGAAAGTTGCCGGAGGTATCCGGTGCGATAAGGCGCGTTCCGCTTTACCACAGAAATCGCCGTGTGACAAGAAAGTATTGTCTGTTCTGGCTTGAGGAAAGAACAGGATATTATTATATAGAAGAATTTGCAGAGATGCTGCGAAAGCGGCTTTCATGGCATAATAAGTAACACTTATCGAAATAGCAAAATAATCAAATTGATGTTTTGACACAAATCATATAAAATAATATCAGATCAAAAACTTCGGAGGTGCAGCAAATGAAAAAGATTTTATTAACCGGATCCTGATCATGTGTGTTTTCCTGCTTGGCGGTTGTCAGAATTCGGACAGCACAGGAAATCAGACAGCGGAGAAGAATTCGTCCACAGTGTCACAGAGCAATAATTCTCAATCTTCAAACCAAGATGATGGATCTGCCGTTTTAAAAAGTGAACCGGGTGTATCGGCTGACAACAATACATCAGACAGCACAAAAACACTGGTTGTCTATTTTCCGAGAACCGGCGAGCAGTACGGGGTCGGTAATATCGACAAGGGCAATACGGCGATCGTAGCTGATATGATTATCGACAAAACTGGTGCAGACAGCTTTGAAATATTGCCGCAGGAGGATTATTACCCATATACCTACGATGCTCTGACAGACATCGCAAAGCAGGAACAGATATCGCAGCTGCAGTATTTGGCGGAGGGCGCAATAACTGGCATTTACAGCAGAAATGCAGCATGAAGAAAACAGACGGAAAGTGGAAAATCACACGAAGTATAGCATCAACCTACTAAGGAGGAATTAAAATGTCAAAAAATCTTATAATCTATTATTCAAGAAAAGGCGAGAACTACTGGAACGGAAGTATCAGGAATATTTCAAAGGGCAATACAGAGATCGTTGCTGAGTTCATTCAGAAGGCTGTTGGCGGAGATCTGTTTGAGGTAGAAACAGTGAAGGAGTACGCAGCAGATTACTACGAGTGCATTGAGGACGCAAAAGCGGAGCTTCGCAGCAATGCAAGACCAGAACTGAAAAAGTATCTCACCGATATTTCACAGTATGACAACATAGTTATAGCCGGACCTTGTTGGTGGGGAACTTATCCCATGGCAATATTTACACAGCTTGATAAGCTGGATTTTACCGGGAAGAAGGTATTTCCTGTCATGACACACGAAGGCAGCGGTCAGGCAGGGTCAGCGGCTGCACTGAAAAAGCACTGCAAGGGTGCAACAGTCGGTAACGGACTTGCTGTTCACGGAGCGGATGCCGCTAAATCAGAAAGAACTGTTGCAGGCTGGGCAAAGAAAGAATTAGGCTGAAATAAGGCTGATAATCAGTAGATTAAAAGCAATCCTTTTTTATATCAGTACTTATTCTTCTTTTTTTACCCATAAGCTATAAAATGTTCCATCGTTTTTCAGAACATTTTTTGTCAAACCGATATTACGAAAAGATTTCAATTCACCCTTTTTATTCATATCGGTTATGACGTCAACTGACTCCCATGATGGGGATTCCGTAATTTCCGGTGCATAGAATACAGTTTTATCCTTCATAAACAAATAAACATCGGAATGTGAGGAGATCATTTCTACATCAGATGCTTTGTAGCCTTCCGGCAGATGGCAAGTTCCGGAATGATCATTTCTGTGTCCGAAAACGGTTTTTGTATAATGAATTAATTCATCATCATGCATTGCCGTATAGAATATCTCAACAGAATCGTTAGTGCTTAACGGTTCATTAACATAATATATAACATCAAAATATGAGGATACTCCTAATTCATACTTATCTTGAGATTCTCCTGTAAACAGCGGCAGTTGGGTGAAAAAGAACATTGTTCCGTTGTTTTTGAGAACAGCACATGAATCCCTGTAAATGTATATTCCCTTCATATCATCAGCGGTAATGTGTCCGAGATCCTTGCTGTACAATGTCATATCCTGTTTGTCAGTAAGAATATTTCCATCGGCATCATATACGGTGACAGTCAGATTTCCGTCTGTTATCTGATATGTGTTATATATACCCATGCTCGTGTTGCTTTTCAGCATTGAAAAATCTGTTGTAGGAATTACAGCCGAGTGTCCTTCTTTGTCATATACCTTTGTTCTGCCATCCAATGTATTGAAGGTCACTACATGACTGCCGCCTTCTCCTATGGTGTATACCGTTTTTGATACGATCTCGTCACTGCCGTCATCCAGTGTAGCGACCTGTGTATACTTATTGCTTGGAGAATCAAAATTCCAGACAGTATTGTCCTTCAACACAGCATAGTCATATTGTGCATCTGTGCATCCGCCATTCTGCATAACCTCTCCTTGCTTATCCTGGAAATTATAATGGGGAGTCATTTGGAACGATAAGGTCGTACTTGAACTGTCGGAGTTTTCTGTACTGTCTGAATTCACATACTCTGAAACAGCACTGCTATCTGCCCGCAGAGTATTTTGCTCGGATGTATGATTTGAACCAAGATAGACTGCAACAATGATTGCAGCGGTTATTCCTCCTACCACAGCTATCCCTGCCAATATGCCTATAAGTATTTTTTTGCTCATAATAATTCCTCCTGTTTTTACTGCTGTTCCTGCTGCGGATGATGCTGCCGAGCCTTTCAGCATAGCTGTATTCAGAGCCGGGGCGGTCAGAGTCTTGCTCTCCTCGTCAAACACCTTTGCAAGGAAAGGTACTCCGGCAAATACAAAGAGTTTGTCGTCCTTGCCCTTCTGATACTCTTCTATTGCTTTCTTGATAGCTGCTCTCGCCTTGCTAAGACGGTTTTTGACGGCACCTTCCGAACATTCCATTATTTCGGCTATCTCCGCAACGGATAGATTATTGAAATAGTAGAGTATTATTGTCTGATATTGCAGCTCGGTCAGCTTCGTCCGCATAATATCCATCAGGATGCGGCGCTTTTCCTTGTCGATTATGTACTTCTCGGGAATGGTGAATTCATCCTCGGTCAGCAGAGTTTCTTTAAGGATATCGTCGTCTACGGGGACAGGCTGATTCTTCCTGAGAATGTTTTTGCAGCGGTTTACGGCAATTTGCTCTATCCACGCACCAAAGCCCGACGGCGCCCTGAGCTGACTGATATTTTTGAATGCAGTCAAGTAGGTGTCCTGCATAGCATCAGAAGCATCTTGCTCGTTTCTCAAGAAGCTCAGACATATGAAGTATACCCGTTGGCTTGTTGCCTGATACAGCTTTTCAAAGGCTGCTGTATCTCCGTCCTTTGTTCTCTGCACCAGTTTTTCCGTTTCTTTTACTTCCATTGTTACCTCCATATCTGTCAGATCCGACCGTTTTTTTGATCTATAATACAGACAATTCAAACTTAAAAAGGATAGCTGTTATGAAAAATTTTTTTCATCGTACATTATATCACTTTTTTGCATATTAATAAACTCTTTTAAAAAAGTAAATAACTTGAATAAAATAAATACACACAATATCGTTCAGAAATTCGCAAAATCTGAATTAAAAAGACATTTCATAGCTTTTTTATTTTGCTATTTGTGCTTTTATGATATATAATAATAGATACGCAAAGAAATCTGATCAGAAAGGAGATCGTGAGGATGATACAGATATGCAATATCATAGCGGAGCTTTGTTCCGGAATAATACGCTCCTGTCCTGATGATTCTATGTTTGTGAAATACAGTTGTTTGTCATTAAAGTGCAGGAATCAAATGCTCAGGGATATTTCAGAAAATATCAGTTCACTGTTTACGACCCCATCAGAAGATGAAGGTCGGAATCTTCACATTCGCCAATTAAAAATGGATGATCTTAATGATAGCTTTTATGAAGAAATAGCAGAATACATTTCAGTACTTCAGAACAAAGCGGATCCTTTTTCGATGATAGCGCTTGTTCAGGTTATGGATGAGGCGATGAAAACACTTCTGCTTGAAAAGATAAGGGAATATCAGACGGATGATTTTTCGGTGGTGCTGAATACTAACCGTGAAACGACAGGTTTAGGACTTTTGCCCCGGTGTTCCTGCGTCTGGGAGCGAAAGCACCGGCTTTCACACAGCTATAACCGTCTGGATAATTTTCTTTTTCATTT
>CACZSU010000244.1 GCA_902783855.1 uncultured Ruminococcus sp. | reverse complement strand
ATGCAATAGCAGACGGGTCAAGGAATCCGAACGAGAGCAGTGACACCGGCGGCACGCCGGCGTAGCGACTGACGCGTTCAGCCAGCGCCGGCTCGCCGCTCGGCGCAGGGGGGTTTACTTTTTGAGGGGAATGGGGTATAATGATGGTGATGTAGGATAAGCAGGACGGGGTATACCGCTGTGCGGATGGGAGTATAGTATGAAATTATTTGAGAAAACGCTGAAAAGTCAGGATATTTTTGAAGGAAAAGTGATTCATGTAATGCTTGATGAGGTGGAGCTGGAAAACGGCGAAACCGCACCGAGAGAAATTGTGGCTCATCCGGGAGGCGTTTGTGTGGCTGCACTGGATGAACAAAACCGGATGTTCTTTGTCAGACAGTTTCGCTACCCCTATAAAGAGGTTACGTTGGAGCTGCCTGCCGGAAAGCTGGAAAAAGGTCAGTCCCCGCTTGAGAACGGTAAACGGGAACTATTGGAAGAAACTGGCGCTGTGGGCAGAGAATACATAACGCTGGGAAAGGTTTATCCAAGTCCCGGCTACTGCGGAGAGATCATACACCTGTACTTCTGCCGGGTAGATCACTACGAGCAGCAGCAGCTTGATCATGGTGAATTTCTCCATGTTGAGAAAATTCCGCTGGAGCAGGCAGTTGAAATGGTAATGAATCACGAAATTCCCGATGCAAAAACCCAGATTGCAGTTCTGAAAGTGTCAGCACTGGTGCAAAAGGGAATTCTTTGAAGGAATATAAAATGCTGTGCTGCAAGGTGACGGCAGTACGGACGGACTGAAAAAACGGAAAGTGAAATTATGATTAATCCAATTCTGATCGTTATTACAGTGGCTGTTTTTTTGTCTGCTGCTGTGATTACGATTATAAACAGACCAAAAGTACCCGTGATAGCAGGGGCATTGCTGCTGATACTGATTTTCTTTTTGTTTACTACGTTCAGCATTGATCATTCGCTGACAGAGATGGCGGATGCAGGCGTGATGAATCAGTTAGTCTGCTTTGCTGTGATGAATGACCGCCCCAGCTATGAGCTGTTGGAATCGTCTTTTACGTTGTTTTCGATTATTGATGTCGGATTGTTTGTGGCTTCGCTGGTGGCTATGTTCATTGAAACGCTGATGATTCTGCATAAGAATTCAAAAATGTAATGGTGGCGCATATGAAACAGACAGGAATCTATGTTCATGTGCCGTTCTGTGATAAAAAATGCCCGTATTGTGACTTTTACTCGAAAAAGGGCAGCGAGCCGCTCTATGATGCCTATACCGCCGCATTACAGCAGAAAATAACGGCTTCTGTCTATCGTGGAAGATATACGGCAGATACGCTTTATTTCGGGGGCGGTACGCCCGGATTGCTGGGTGGAAAACGGCTGTCCCTCCTTGTGCAGGCGGTACGTGAGAGCTTTGCGCTTGACACTAACGAAGCGGAAGTGACAGTGGAAGTCAATCCCACAAGAAATGACCCTGGATTTGAAACAATGCGGCAGGCGGGCGTTAACCGCATTTCCATCGGCTTGCAGTCGGCAGTGGATGAAGAATTGCGTCTGCTGGGACGGCATCATACCGCAGAGCAGGCATTGGCTTGTGTGCGTCAGGCAAGAAACGCCGGGTTTGAGAATATTTCACTGGATCTGATGATTGCGCTGCCCGGTCAGACAAAGGAAAGTCTGAAACAGTCGGTGGATTTTTGTGCTGCGGCGCAAGCGGAGCATATTTCTGCCTATATTCTCAAAATAGAGCCGCACACCCTGTTTTACCGCAGGCGGGATAGTATGTCATTGCCGGATGATGATCAGGCGGCTGACCTTTATGAATACCTGTGTGAGCTGATGCGGCGATATGGATATGCCCATTATGAAATCTCGAATTTCTGTAAAAACGGCAGACAGGGAAAGCATAATCTGAAATACTGGCGGGATGAGGAATATCTGGGCTTCGGACCGTCAGCCCATTCTTTTATAGACGGTAAACGCTTTTACTGTCCCCGTTCGATGGAGGATTTTGAACAGGACAGGATGGTGAGCGACGGGGATGGCGGCAGTGAACAGGAATATATCATGCTGGCGCTGCGCCTGGCAGAGGGACTGAGTGCTGCCCGCTTTGCCCGGCGTTTTGGTTATGTTCTGCCCCGGCAGTATTACAGAAAGGTACCGGCACTCCGGTCGGCGGGACTGGTGCGTGTACTGGAGGACGGCGGATTTGCGCTGACGGAAAAAGGATTTTTAGTGTCCAATGCGATTATCGCTGAGGTGCTGGACGAAATATAAAAAGGAGATAGCTATGGCATTCAAGAAAAGAACATTTGTGGTGGCAGAGGTTACTAAAAAAGCAGAAAATAGTCTGAACCTTGGTCATCCGTGGATTTATGATACAGAGGTCGTGTCGCTGGATGGTGAAGTAACAGATGGTGATATTGTGGATGTGACCAGCGGCAAAGGTCGTTTTATTGGTTCCGGCTTTTACAACAGTCATTCCAAAATCCGCATCCGTCTGATCTCACGGAATGCGAACGACAAATTTGATGCTGCTTTTTTTGAGCGGCGCATTCGTTATGCATGGACATATCGCAAAACGGTGATGGGTGATGACCTGGATTGCTGCCGTGTGATTTTCGGAGAAGCCGATACCTTTCCTGGTCTGACAGTGGACAAGTTGCACGATATACTGGTGGTGCAGACCTTATCACTGGGGCTGGAGCTGCGTAAGGATATGATTTTTCCGCTGCTGCAAAAGGTGCTCACCGAGGATGGATTTCCTATTCGTGCGATTTTTGAACGAAATGACGTCAAGGTACGGGAACTGGAAGGAATGGAGCAGGGAAAAGGCTTCTATCCGCTGAAGGGCTGTCCGGTTCCGGAACAGACGGTGACGGAAATTGTGGAAAACGGTATTCGCTATACAGTAGATTATGAGAACGGTCAGAAAACAGGCTTTTTTCTGGATCAGAAATATAACCGCCGGGCTGTTGCCAGGCTTGCAAAGGGTAAGACTGTATTGGATTGCTTTACCCATACAGGCTCTTTTGCACTGAACGCAGCCGCAGGCGGTGCAAAGCAGGTTTGTGCGGTCGATATTTCACAGGAAGCCATTGACATGGCTCAAAGCAATGCCCGGCTGAACGGTCTGAGTGACAAAATGGATTTTGTGTGCGAAAATGTGTTTGATCTGCTGTCATCTATGACGGGAAAGGAAGGCTATGATTTCATTATACTCGACCCGCCTGCCTTTACAAAATCACGTGCCACTGTGCAGAGTGCTTTCAGAGGGTACAAGGAAATCAATCTGCGGGCAATGAAGCTCTTGCCGATGGGCGGATATCTGGCAACCTGTTCCTGCTCCCATTTTATGACGGAGGAATTGTTTGAAAGAATGCTGCGGGAGGCGGCAAGCGATGCACACGTTCAGCTGCGCCGGATAGAATACCGTCAGCAGGCTCCTGATCATCCGGTTTTATATAATGTTCCAGAAACAGAATATCTGAAATTTTACCTGTTTCAGGTGGTATAATGATGTCAGGGATTTTGGGATGCCCATTGAAAAGGAGGAATGAGGTATGAAGAAAATTGGTGTATGGGTGCTGGCAGCTTGCCTGGCACTTTGTATCAGCGGTTGCCGCGGCAAGGACAATGCGGAAGAAAGCAGTGCAGCAAATAGTGTTCCTGCCGGTTCAGAGATAACTGTATCCGTACAGGAAGAAAGCAGTCAGGCTGACGGTGAAATGCAGGAAAGCTCCTCCACTGACAACAGCAAAAAAGAGAGTAAGCAAAGCAGCAAAGATGAAAGCGATACCGGCTTTGTGGATTTCAGCGGAGAAGCAAGGGACTATACCCTGAGAGAGTTCTATGAAAGCCCCCAGGCATCCGTGATCATTGATGAAGCCAAAAAACTGTATGATGGTGATACCTTTGAAATTGATATCACGGTAGAGGGTGAAAATAATATTGTTGCTGCTGCGAAATTCAAAAACCAGGTTGATCCTGATAAGCTGGCTCCAGAAACGATTGATGCGTATTTTGAGGATGCAAAGGCAAAAGGCTCAACCTATATCGGCTTGCTGGAGGGCATTACTACAACCGACAATATTATTATTACAGCCAGGTTGCTGAATGCTGACGGCACCGAAATCCAGTCCAGAACATTTGAGATGGAACATAATGACGATCAGGAAAACCAGGTGACGCTGGATTATATTATGGAAAGCGGTCTGCTGCAGCCTGCTCTGGATGCGTTTGGCAGCTCTTTTGCAGACGGAACAGCGGCAGTAACGGCAGCAGCGGATAATGAACATCAGCTGACTGTATCCGTACAGCTCCAGCAGTGTGTTCCCGAGGAGGGACAGTCAGTGATTGCTGGTCAGCTTTCCAGTGCGCAGGAACAGCTTGATGCCGTAAAGCAGAAGCTCCGTGACCTGACCGGGGACGAACAGATGACTGTAACTGTCAGAGTGATTGATGCCTGTGGGAAAATCATTGCCAGTGCCTGATGAGCTGCGCCCTATACGCGTCAGTCGCTGCGCCGGCGTGCCGCCGGTGTCAATGCTCTCGTTCGTATTCCTTGACCCTTCTGCTATTGCATATCT
>CACZSU010000243.1 GCA_902783855.1 uncultured Ruminococcus sp. | reverse complement strand
GGGTGTGAATTTGTTTGGGTTACACAGAGCGGAACGTAGTGTAGCGACTGACGCGTTAAGGGAGCGGCGGCTCGCCGCTGTTTGATTAAATTGTAAAAAAATGTATGGAAAACAGAATTGGTTTATGCTATAATAGAATTGTAAGGGCGTCAAAACCCCGAAAATGTGCCTTGTGTAAATGTCTACTGTAAAAGCAGGAATAAATGTACGCTCAGAGCCAGAGAAAAGTACAGGTGCTGGTGAATTATAGCTCCGGTCAGGTATCGGAAGAAAGAAGGTAACGCATGATCAAAAAGTTTGTTTACGGTAATCCGATTGAAACGAATGCTGTTGTGGTCCCTGTCGAAGTGTCCGGCGATCCTATACAGTATCTCAGCGAAATTGAAATGAACGGAAAAATCATTTTCAACTATGAAATGGAAAATGATGATATAGTATACGGTCTTGGTGAGGCAAACGGCGGTCTGAATAAAAGAGGTGCTGTTTACCGCAGCTTCTGCACTGATGAACCCAATCAGACAGAGGATAAGGCGTCCTTCTATGGTGCCCATAATCTGGTTGTTATTTCGGGTATGATTAATGTGGGCTTTTTTATAGACTGTGCCGGTGAGGTTACGTTTGATATCGGTTATACATCCTACAATATGATGAATATCGAGCCGGGTACAAGTGATTTCACGGTTTATGTCATTGAGGGCAGAAGTGCCTATGATATTATCAGACAATTCCGTGAAATGATCGGCAGAAGCTATATTGCGCCGGAATGGGCTTTCGGCTACCAGCAGAGCCGCTGGAGCTATATGAATGAGGATGAGATCCGTGAGGTTGTAAAGAAGCATAAGGATGCGGGCATTCCGTTGGATGCTGTTTATCTGGATATTGATTATATGGACGGCTATAAGGATTTTACCGTCAGCGAAGAACGTTTTCCGGATTTTCCTGCTTTTGTCAAAGAAATGCGGGAGGAGGGTATCCATCTGGTACCCATTATTGACGCAGGCGTCAAGGTGGAACCGGGTTATGAACTGTATGAGGAAGGCAGGCAGTACCAGCTTTTCTGTAAAAAGGCGGATGGTACGGATTTTGTTGCCGGTGTCTGGCCGGGTAAAACCCATTTCCCGGATTTTATGAATACAGGCGCCAGGATGTGGTTCGGTTCTAAGTACAAATCTCTGATCGACTGCGGCATTGAAGGCTTCTGGAATGATATGAATGAGCCGGCAATGTTCTATACCGAGGACGGTGTGAATGAGGCAAAGGCTTATGTACAGTCATTCGATTTTGAGACCAATGATCCTTCCAGATTCTTTGAATTGAAGGATAAGCTGACCGGTCTTTCTAATCGTAGGAAGGATTACGAGAGCTTTTTCCATAATATGGATGGCAAAATTGTCCGCCATGACCAGGTGCATAACCTGTATGGTGCCAATATGACCAGAGCGGCTGGAGAAGCCTTTGAGCAGATGGCACCGGATAAGAGAATTCTGCTGTTCTCCCGTGCGTCTTCTATCGGCAGCCACCGTTACGGAGGACTGTGGACGGGTGATAACCAGTCCTGGTGGTCACACCTCAAGCTGAATATCAAAATGATGCCTTCTTTGAATATGTGCGGTTATCTGTACAGCGGTGCGGATCTGGGTGGATTCGGATGCAACTGTACCAGAGAGCTGATGCTGAGATGGCTGGGCTTCGGTATCTTTACACCGCTGATGCGCAACCATTCCGCTATCGGTACCCGCAGACAGGAATGCTATAATCTGGGCGATACCGAGGATTTCAGAAGTATTATTTCGATTCGCTACAGCCTGATTCCCTATCTTTACAGTGAATATATGAAGGCTTGTATGAAGAATGATATGCTGTTCAAGCCCCTGGCTTTTGAATATACGTCTGACAATTTCGCCAGAACCGTAGAGGATCAGATGCTGGTGGGAGAAAGCATTATGATTGCACCTATCTATGAACCCAATGCAATCGGCAGATATGTTTATCTGCCGGAGGATATGCTGCTGGTGGTGTTCAAATCCTCCGCTGTCAGAAGATATCAGATCATGCGAAAGGGTATGCATTATGTAACGGCCGCCATGAATGAGGTACCGTTGTTTATACGCAAAAATAAACTGCTGCCCCTTTGCCGGACTTCGCATAATACGGATGAAATGGATACCTCTATGTTTGAAATCATTGCCTATACAGACGTTAATATCGAATATACACTGTATGAGGATGACGGTATCTCAAAGGATTACAATAATCCCGAAAACTTTGTGTCCTTTGCGATCAAGGATATGGACGGGGTACTGGGCGCCGTTTCTAATAAAACAATCGTGAAGCTGTCATTGTTCTGATGCGTTTTACGTTTGATTGCCCGGGTATATACACTGAGGGATAATCCTTTGCCATCAAACAACGGGTTATCCCTCAGTCCCTTTTTCTGAAAAACGATTTTTGATGATAAGCAAATGGTTTTTATTCTGCGTGGTCAGAAAGGAAACCATTCATTTTTTTGCCGTATCTGACATATAATGCATGGGTGATCATGTGAAAAAAATGTTTCCATTCATCGGTGCGGTACTGCTGACCGGCAGCAGTGCAGTGCTGCATTATTGTATTGTCTGGTCAGATCGTGCTGCCTGGAGTTTGCTGGTGGGGAGCATCAACGACAGTCCCTGGGAATTGTATAAACCTGTCGGGATTGTCTATTTATTCTGGATGCTGATAGAGCTGTCCTGTCTGCGTCCATCCCTCAAACGTTTTGTCTGTGCAAAGGTGATCGGAATGTATGGGCTTTGTGCTGCGGCTCTGCTGACAGGCATGGTGATGCAGATAGTGCCGTTGGCGCAGGGATGGCATTTCTGGATAGAGGCGGCAGTGGCTGTGACAGCTGCTCAGTGGACGGGATATCGGCTGTATGCTGCAAGGTGTCCGATTGAAATACTGTGGATCCCCATGCTGTTATCCATTATGTGCATGGTTTTCATGCTGTTGTTTTTGTCGTTCTATCCGCCGGACTGGGCAGTGTTCAGGGATTGTCAAGCATTATTTTGTAACAATTTGTATTATTTCTGAATGTTAATACAGGCTGTTTTTTTGACATTATAATTCCGATTTCGCATTATACGAAGTGTAAATGTGGAAAACTCTGTTGAAAGTGGGGAAAAGTCCGTGTAAAACTGTTGAAAACTCGGTTGAAAAGTTGATAAATAGCGGGTTTATGCAAGGTGGAAACGGTGGAAAGGTTTTCAACATATAAAAAAATTGTAACTATTTGAAATCTCGATTACAAATTGTACAATCTTGTATGTCAAGTGTTTTTTTAAAAAATATGTATCCTTTTGTCGCTGCGGTGATTATAATAGTGACCGCTGATGTGACGTCATAAGGAGGAAGTAAAAATGAGTGAAGAAAAACAAACAGGAACGAAAACATTCTGGTTGGTTGTCAGGATCGTACTGATTGTATTATCAGTGGGCATGATATATTGGTATCGGATATCGGGATTTGTGGCATTCGGCAATGTTGTCGGCATTGCGATTTTTGCGTTGATAATGCTGGCAGCTATTTTTACGGCGCCGCTTTCCCGTCTGCTGAAAAAATGGCGGAGGAATAAAGTGATGAAAATCATAACGGATGTGCTGATGGTGTTGATTGTTCTGTTTTTTGTATATGCAGCCGCGGCTGTCGGGATCATGGTGATAGGTTCCAGGTCAGCACCGGCGGAGGATGCAACCGTGGTGGTGCTGGGATGTCAGGTAAAGGGAGATGTACCCAGTCATACCCTGCAGCTGAGGCTGGACACAGCGTATGACTATCTGAAAGCCCACCCTGCTGCCAGAGCCGTTCTGTCCGGCGGGCAGGGGGAAGGTGAAAACATCAGCGAAGCCCAGTGTATGTATGATTACCTGACCGAAAAAGGAATTGACGGCAGTCGTCTGTTCCGTGAGGATCGTTCCACCACGACCCAGGAGAACATCCGTTTTTCCCGGGAGATCATACAGAAAAACGGTCTGAATCCAAGTCTGGCAATTGTAACAGACTGGTATCATGAATTCCGTGCGGGTATTATCTGTGACCGTCAGGGTGCAGAGCATGGCGCTGTCAGTGCGCCTACAGCTGCCTATCTGACAGCCCATCTTGTCACTCGTGAAATCTTCGCCATTCCACATGAGCTGCTGTTCAGACGTTAGAATGCCAGACGGTATCTGAAAGCGATGATTTACAGCGTTTTTGTGTTATGGAAGCTGACTGCGGATTTTAGGACAGAATAGAAAATTGTGTACATAAGGCGAGGTTGAAATAATGCACAAAAAATCGGATGTGTGATTAGGCAATAGGTCGAAATTTTAAAAAAACTGCTAATTAACCCCCTGAAATGGAAAGAGCTGACAATGATTTGCGGTAGAATTTATAATTTTCGGTTGAAAAAGTGTTTGAAATAGTATATAATAGAGAAGTGTT
Organism: uncultured Ruminococcus sp.; assembly: GCA_902783855.1. Taxonomy (GTDB): domain Bacteria; phylum Bacillota; class Clostridia; order Oscillospirales; family Acutalibacteraceae; genus UBA1213. The sequence continues at coordinate 12,094 of CACZSU010000243.1, read as the reverse complement.
TTTTGAAGCACTTTTATTCTGATGTGCCGATGTGTAAAGGGGGATATCAATCCACTTTCCGCATTTCACATTTTCAAAAGTAACCGCTGCGGCGGTTATGGTATTCAGGAGGGGTTAAAAATGTCAAAGTCCAAGCTGACGCCGAGCGAAGCGAGAGAACTGATTATCGCTAAGTTATCTCATAACTTCGGTGTAACGCCTGCTGACGCAACAGATGAACATTATTACAAGGCAGTAGCCCTTGTACTGCGTGATATCATGCGTCAGGAGCATAAAGATTTTGTTGCTGCTGCGGAAAAGCAGAACAGCAAAACAGTCTATTATCTCTGTATGGAATTCCTGATGGGTCGTTCACTCAAGAACAACCTCTATAATCTGGGTCTGACAGAAACAATGGAACAGGCACTGAAAAGCCTGAACATCAAACTTGAAAATATCTATGAGCAGGAACCGGATGCAGGTCTGGGCAACGGCGGTCTTGGCCGTCTGGCTGCGTGCTTCCTGGATGGTCTTGCTACACAGAATTACAGCGCAATGGGTTATTCACTGCGGTACGAATATGGTATTTTCCGTCAGAAGCTGGTAGACGGATGGCAGACGGAGCTGCCTGATTTCTGGCTGCCGGGCGGTGCAATCTGGCTGCAGCCCCATCCGGAAAAGAGTATTCCCGTTTACTTTGACGGTAAGATCAAGGAAATCTGGCACGAAACCCATCATTCTATTGAGCTGGAAAATGCTACAAAGATTATTGCGACACCCTATGATATGCTTGTTCCCGGTGACGGCGGAAAAGGTATCAGCAGACTGCGTCTGTGGGCAGCTACTTCCGATAACTTCGATATGAAGCTGTTCAACTCCGGTGACTACGTACGTTCTATGGAGCAGAAGGCGCTTGCGGAGAGTATTACAAGAGTGCTTTATCCGGAGGATAACCATTCCGAGGGTAAGAGCCTGCGCCTGAGCCAGCAGTATTTCCTGGTTTCTGCAACCATTCAGGATATTATCCAGCGCCATCTCAGACATTATAATTCCCTGGATAACCTGCCGGAGGTTGTAGCGATTCACCTGAATGATACCCATCCGGTTCTGGCAATTCCGGAGCTGATGAGAATCATGCTGGACGAATGCGGCTATGGCTGGGATCAGTCCTGGGATATCGTGACCCGCACCATTGCTTATACCAACCATACGGTTATGAGCGAGGCACTGGAATGCTGGCAGGTAGATATGTTCCAGAGAAAACTGCCCAGAATCTATCAGATCGTTGAGGAGATTAACCGCCGCTTCTGTGAGGAAATGTCCAGAATGGGTGTGGACGGCTGGAAGATCGGCAGAATGGCTGTTATTAACGATGGTATTGTCAGAATGGCGAATCTGGCAGTAATTGCTTCTCATTCTGTCAACGGTGTATCCAAGCTGCACAGCGAAATTCTCAAGGACAGCGTATTCCATGATTTCTATACAGTCACACCTGAAAAGTTCAAGAATGTTACCAACGGTATTGCACACCGTCGTTGGCTGAACCAGTCCAACCCCGGTCTTGCAAAGCTGATTACCGAGCTGATCGGTGATAAATTCATCAAGGATGCCAATGCACTGGAAGGTCTGATGGCATATAAGAGCGATGCGGTTGTTCTGGCTAAGCTGGCTGCTATCAAGAAGCAGAATAAGGAACGCATGGCAAAATATATCCTGCAGAATAATGGTATCAAGGTCAGCCCTGATTCTATTTTTGACGTACAGGTCAAGCGTCTGCATGAGTATAAGCGTCAGCTGCTCAATGCACTGCATATTTACAGCACATACCAGTGGCTCAGAGATAATCCCAACGCAGAATATACACCGAAAACCTATATCTTCGGTGCAAAGGCAGCGCCTGGTTATTATTTTGCAAAGCAGATTATCCAGTTTATTGTGGCTCTGGCTGATAAGATCAATAATGACCCCAGAGTGAACAAGAAGCTCAAGGTGATTTATCTGGAGGATTACAGAGTATCAGTGGCTGAAAAGCTGATACCTGCTGCTGAAATCAGCGAACAGATTTCTCTGGCAGGCACAGAGGCTTCGGGCACCTCCAATATGAAGTTTATGATCAATGGTGCTATCACGCTGGGAACGCTGGATGGCGCTAACGTTGAAATCCATGACGTAGTAGGCGATACGAACTCCCTGATCTTCGGTATGACAACGCCCGAGGTGAACCAGCTCCGGAAAAACGGCTACTATCCGTCTGTTCCTTATAATAATAACCATATTATCAAGGCAGCAGTAGACGGCATCCGTTCTGAATTCGGTGACCGCTTCAATGATATCGTTACCTCACTCCAGACGGTTGATCCGTATATGGTTCTGGCTGATTTTGCAGATTATGCAACTACCCAGCAGAGAGCGTCTGCTTTGTACGATGACAAAAAGGTATGGAACAGAATGTCACTGGTCAATATCGCAAAGGCAGGCAGATTTGCTTCTGACCGTTCCATCAGGGATTATGCAGAAACGATCTGGCACGCAAAGCCTGTCATTCTCAAGGATCCTACTGCGTAATAAGTCCTGAAGAGCTTTTCCAGACTGATAATGCATGACTGGTTATAAGGTGACAGCTCTATAATATAAACACCGGCAGTGTAAACAAGAAGGCGTTACACTGCCGGTGTTTTTTGTGTTTTACGTGTGCTACTTCTGGCTGACTTCAATGCCTCCAAGCTTGTAGGTGGTTCCGCCTGTATTGTATACATAAAAGTTGATCACATAAGATTCGTTGGAGATACTATATACGTTGAAGTTGACGTTATTATTGGTCACATGGTTTTCCTTCGTAGGTAAATAGTGATTGATGATATTCAGCAGGGTTTCTTCGTTCATGCCGAGAGAAATATGCCCGGAAAAAACCATACCAAGCTCATCGTTCGTCTGGAAATATCCGATCATGTAAGCACTGGTTACCGTACAATAGCGGATATATTTGGTATGACTGTCGGTGTTAGTGAGCATTATATGGATTTCTTCGCCGTTATGCTTCAAAGCGTATTCCGAGGTAACGTTACCGGAAAGCGCTAACTGATCCGGATTTTTGCCTTCCCGTTCGCCGGCTAATTCCCATCCGTTTTCCAACAGCACATTTAGCGGCATAGGTAATTGATAAAAAGCGCCGTGCAGATAAAACGCACACGAAAAAACACCATCTCCAAGCCGGGTAGGGGAAGTGTAATTCTTATCGGCATCTGAATAGTTATCGTATATGTTGTGATCCTCCGATGGTTCACTGGAAGAAGCGGCAGCCGGTGCAAACAGATCAATGGATGATTCGGAATCATTGTTTTCGTCAAGATCTGGTTCTGATACAATAATCTCTGTTGGTATGGAGCTTTCAGCTACGGTATTGATATACTGTTTGTCGGAAGATGGTGTACTGACCAGACTGACAATGAAGGGAATAACGAAAAACAGGACAAATATGACACCGGCAACGCCCAGAACGATTTTGACAACAGGTGTCTTTTTTGGTGTCGGGGGAGAAGGGAGCGGCACTGGGGGAGGAACTTCATTCTGTGAAACAGAATGGTAGCTGTAAGATGGGGTTGACTGTTGTTCTCGGGCGGCATCCGGAGGATTGACCAGTTGTTTGTTACCGGCAGACTGCACACTCTGGCTGACAGACCGTGTGCCTTGATCGTCCGGACGTGATCCGGATATGCTGGCAGATTGTATGCTCTGGCTGACGGAACGTGATCCATGCTGGCTGTCCGGGCGGGATGCAGGATCGCTGATCGGAGGCGGACTGTTATAGGATGCAGCCGTCTGTTTCGGTATCTGGATTTCGGCAGGCTGACGCAGACCTGCTGAAAGCGCATTGCTCAGCTCGGACATATTCTGGAACCGATCCTTTGCCAGAATGGCAAGTCCCTTCATGATCGCTGCATCAAATGCCGGGCTGACCGGAATGCCCAGAGCGGAGGGCGGCTGCAATGTTTCATTCTGCATACGGTCATACGGTTCGTCCGGTGTACTTCCTGTCAGACATTTGTAAATAGTAGCGCTAAGCGCATAGACATCCGTCCATGGTCCTTGCTGTCCCTTGGTACGGTATTGTTCTTCAGGAGCATAACCCGGTTTCAGGACAGCGGAAAGGCTTTTGTTGTCATCCTTATTGACCGTTCTGGCGGCGCCGAAATCAATCAGCTTGACCTGATTGCCGGAGATCATGATATTGGAAGGACTGATATCACGGTGAATCAGACCTTCTGTATGAATTCTGCCCAGTGAATTCATGACAGGCGTCAGAATGCGAATGGTTTCTTCTGGAGAAAGGATGCCATTGACCTTCAGATGAGTGCTAAGGGTTACTCCATCCACATATTCCATAATGATGTAAGCTGTATTATTGCATCGGAAGAAATCTATGACGCCGACAATACCGGGTTCAGACGAAAACTTTGCCAGCAGCTTTGCTTCCTTGAGAAAGCTGTCCAGACCTTTATCAAATGCAGCCTTGTTGTTGGCAGCCGTATAGACATTGGGTGATACCGTATTGTTGCGGTTAGCCTGCCCGTAAGGATAGTATTCCTTGATAGCCACCTTCCGTTCCAGAACGCTATCTATGCCGATATAGGTGATGCCAAAGCCGCCTTCTCCAAGTGTGGTGCCGACTATGTATTTATGATTCAGGATAGAACCAGGTCTGATCAGGTGAACCGGAACGTCAGGGTTCTGAGGTTTGCCGCAATGCTGGCAGACAGACTGATTATCGTCTATGATTTTCATGCAATAGATACAGTATTTTGCCATGTTATCTACTCCTTGCTTTCATTCGGATACTAATTTTATTATACTACTTTTGTAAAAAAATTCAATGAAAACATAAAAGTTATTTGTAATTTGCTGAATAATAGCACGCGCGTAAAAATTATTTTTTTAGGAAGGGGTTCCCCAGGAAAGTGCTGACAAAATTGATTTCCGTGAATTATTTTGGATTATGGTAGACATTTATATTAAAAGGTGATATAATAGCAATAAAGTATGAGAAGATTTTGTCCGATTTTGTAGGTGTAAGGATGAATAAACTATAACAGAGCGCAGCGTATGAGTCAGATATCGTGTATAAGGAGCGGCAGTTTGCTGCCCGTCATTACGCTGGTGAATAGTGAGGTGTTGATTGTGAATAAACGTTTTAAAAAAGGCGCATTGGCAGCTGCTGTGTCAACTGTGTTGGGGATGAGTGCCTGCGGTTTGTACGGACCGCCTCCTAATCCTGACACGATTGTGCTTCCGACGGATTCGTCTGTACAGAGCAGTACAGATGCGGGCAGCCAGCCTGCGTCCTCCGCACAGGAAAGCAGCAAACCCGAAAGCAGTGAACAGGAAAGCAGCAAGCCGGAAAGCAGTGAACAGGAAAGCAGTGAACAGGAAAGCAGTGAACAGGAAAGCAGCAGACAGGAAACCAGTGTTTCGGAAACAGAACCGTCCGTACAGCAGTACAGTTCACCGCAGCGCTCCCAGGTAAGCTATCCATCTTCCCGTGTGGGAAATGAATCTTCTGTAGTACCCTATGGCGTCTATGGACCGCCGCCGGAGGAATTGTCAAGGTATATGAACAGCAGCCAGCCTGAGCCAGTGGAAGAATCCTCGTCCTATGACCCTGCATCTGAAATTCCCGAAGAGCTGTATGGACCGCCTCCATTTGAAGAAAGCTCCATGCCGGAAACTACTTATGTTCCCGAAGAGGATGAGCCAGTGGCACTTTACGGACCTCCGGGCTTCTGGGAAAGGAGCGATTGGTAATGCATCAGAAACCAAAAGATTGTGATATTACAGTCAGACTTTCAGAGGAGGAAATGCTGATTCCTCCGGAAGATTTTCGTGACAGGAATACACCCGTGGTGCCGATACCGCATCCCGGTTTTCCTGAATGCCAGACGCTTGCCGATCTGGATATTGAAGCACTCAAAAAGAATTGCCAGGGCAATTCCTGATAATGAAAGATAAGGGGAACCAGTATGGATCCATTTACAAAAATGAAGCATCTGCAGCAGTTGGCGGATTACAGAAAGCAGCTGAGAGAAAACCCTGTTCTGCGTTTCTTGTTTCTGGAGCTGACGCTGCGGTGCAATGAACGCTGTCTGCATTGCGGCAGCTCCTGCGGAGATGTTCCCAGCGTGGAATTGCCCGTCGAGGTGTATTACCGCCTGCTGGATAAGGTGAAGGCAGATTTTCCGAAGCTGCCCATGCTGTGCATTACAGGCGGAGAACCGCTGCTGCGAAAGGAATTTTTTGACATCCTGTCCTATGCTCACCAGCTGGGGTTCCATTGGGGCATGACCACCAATGGAACACTGATTACGGATGAAACAGCGGCAAGGCTCAAGGAAACCGGTATGAGTACGATTTCTGTCAGCATTGACGGTCTGGAAGAAACACACGACAGCTTTCGCCGTACCAAGGGCGGTTTTCAGAAGGCAGTGGAGGGTATCCGGAATCTGCTGAAATATGATTTCCACGCAGTACAGGTCACCTCTGTGATTACCAAAAAAAGCCTGGGAGAGCTGGATGCACTGTTTGCTCTGATGGAGGAGCTGGATGTGGATTCCTGGCGTGTGGTGCATATCGAGCCAATCGGCAGGGCTTTGCAGCTGGACGGCTATGCACTGGAAAAAGAGGATTATCGCTATCTGCTTGACTTTATCCGCAGCAAGCGGCGTGAAGGATATCCTGTGACATATGGCTGTACCCATTATCTGGGGCTGGATATGGAGCGTGAAGTGCGGGATTGGTATTTTCTGTGCAACGCAGGGATTTATACCGCCAGCATTATGGCAAACGGGGATATCGGCGCTTGTCTGGATATTGAACGCCGTGACGATACGATTATGGGTAATATTCTGAAGGATGATTTTACGGATGTGTGGAAAAACCGGTTTTCCGTTTTCCGTCATCCGCTCAGTGAGAAGAACGAGAGATGTATGCATTGTGATTCCCGCTATTTCTGCGAAGGCGGTTCCTTCCATAGCTGGGATTATGAGCATAACCGTCCGTTGGTTTGCTTCAAGGATGTTCTGTTCTGAGATAATTGTGAATGAGCTGCTGCATGAGGTTTTGTGCAGCGGCTTTTTTTTGAGTTTTTTTGGATTTAGCCTTTTATCCGGGACAGAAATGTATTATAATGATAACAGACGGCTGCCAGAGAGAGACGGACGGCTGTGGGATGAATGAAGGGTCGAGGTGTGAAATAATGGAGAATACCAATAAAAATCGTGTAAAGATAGATATTGCCGGTACCCGCTTTACGGTACTGAGTATGGAAAGCGAAGAATATACCCGCTCGGTTGCGGACAGACTGAATGGCGAAATCAATGCGGTAAAGCGTTCTGCACCCGGATTGGGAGGCGGTTCTGCGGTGATGCTGGCAGCACTGAATCTGTGCGATAACCTGACAAAATCGGAGGAGGACGCTGATCATCTGCGCAGACAGATTAAGGAATATCTGACAGAGTCCGCCAGGTATCGCAGTGCTTTTGAAGAAGCAGAGCGTGAGAATGAGAAGCTGAAAAAGGATATTGAAACCCTGCGCAAACGTCTTGGCGACCGTTCCAATGTTGTCAGCGATCCTTCGCCTGTTTCGGCAGCCGTCAAGGCTGTGAGAAAGTCGGCAGCAGTGGAGGCTGAAGATGAGGGCGCAGAAACCATGACCTTTTTTGGCAGCAAGCATAGAAAGAATAAAGGATGACAGGCTATGAATGGGTTGGAGATACTGGCGCCGGCTGGTGGAATGGAATGCATCTATCCGGCAGTACGGGCAGGAGCAGATGCGGTTTATATCGGAGCTTCCGGATTCAGTGCCAGAAGTTCCGCACATAATTTCGATAAAGAAGAAATGAAACAGGCAGTACGCTACTGTCACGAAAACGGAACTGCCGTACACCTTGCCTGTAATACCATTATCCATGACGATGAAATGGATGCAGCCATGCAGCTGATAGCCTATGCCTGTGAAATCGGTGTGGACGCACTGATTATGCAGGATCTGGGACTGATTGATCTGGTCAGGCGCAGTGCGCCTTCTATGCCCATTCACGGCTCCACCCAGCTGTCGGTGCATACCCGAAAGGGTGTGGAATATCTGCACCGCATGGGACTGACAAGGGCTGTGCTTTCGAGAGAATTGTCCCGGGATGAGATCAGGGAAATAGCAAAGGACTGTCCCATTGAGCTGGAGGTATTTGTACACGGCGCTTTGTGTATGAGCGTTTCGGGTCAATGCTATTTCAGTGCGATGCTTGGCTCCCGCAGCGGCAACAGAGGCTCCTGTGCCCAGCCGTGCCGGCTGCCTTTTTCTGTAAAAGGAGGAACGGGTCATGATCTGAGCCTGAAGGATCTGTCTGTGATCGGTCATCTGAGGGAACTGCAGGAAATGGGAATTGCATCGGCAAAAATCGAAGGCAGGATGAAACGCCCGGAATATGTAGCGGCAGCCGTAAGAGCCTGCCGTGAAGGACTGGATAACGGCAGCGTGTCAGAGGAAACAGATACCATACTGCGCTCGGTATTCTCCCGTTCGGGGTTTACGGACGGTTATTATGAGGGCAGAACTGGGGTAGATATGTTCGGGATACGCTCAAAGGAAAATGTGGAAGCAGCGGACAGCAAGGTGTTTGCCCGTGTGCATGAATGGTATAAAAATGAAAGACAGCATATTCCTGTTGATTTTGCATTGCAGCTGCGGGAAGGTGAACATATCCGGCTGTCGGCAAGGGATGCGGATGGCAATACCGCTGCCGCAGAGGGTGACGTTCCGCAAAAAGCACTGAAAACGCCCATCGACCGTCTGCGCTGCGAAAAAAGTCTGGCTAAAACAGGCGGAACACCGTTTGTTATGCGCCGTCTGGATTGTGAAATAGATGAGGGACTGATGGTGCCGGCGTCAGCATTGAACGGACTGCGGGTGCAGTGCCTGACAGAAATAGCACAAAAACGCAGTGAGCTGCGTCCGGTTCCGTTTCATGCAGCTGCAAAACAGACAGTCGGTAATGGTACAGGAAAGCAGCCCGACCGGTACAGGGTGCGGCTGACAGATGATCAGATTCCGGATGTGTTTCTGGACAGCGAGCTTTTGTATGTGCCGCTGACCCTTAGTGATCAGAAGCTTCGCCGTTTGCAGGAAAGAGGATTCAGACTGGCACTGGATGTGCCGAGAGGTCTGTTCTGTATAGAACAGATTGTATTTGAACGGCTGCAGCAGATACAGAAGCGCTGCGGCATAGAAGCTGTACTTGCCAATAATGTGGCAGTGCTGGAAATGGCAAGGGAGCTGCGGATGGATGTGCATGGCGGGTTCGGATTGAATATTGCCAATACAGAGGCGCTGTACCATTTGCAGAAAATGGGTGTGCTGGATTGTGAAGTGTCCTTCGAGCTGACGCTGGAGCAGATCGCAGCACTGGGCAGGATAATGCCCATAGGTATTCTTTCAGCAGGAAGACTGCCGCTGATGCTTACCAGAAACTGTCCAGCACAGAATGACGGAAGGGGCTGCAAGCATTGCAAATCAGCACCGCTGCTGCGTGACAGAAAGGGTGTGGATTTTCCGATGCAGTGCTACGGCGCCTGTACGGAAATTCTCAACAGCGTACCCCTGCATATGGCAGACAGACGGCGGGAAATGAAGGGAATTGACTTTGAGGTTTTGCGCTTCAGTGTTGAAAACATGGTTGAAAAAGGGGAAAAGTATCAGGTTTTCCGACAGAATTCAACACCAAAAGACAGCTATACAAGAGGGCTTTACTATCGTGGAGTGGAATAGTGGAAAATGGTGGAGTTGAAATGTTGAAAAAGTGGAAAACTTTGTTGAAAACTTGTTAAGTGAAAGTGAATTGACAGAAAAAGCGGAAGGAAGTAATAGTATGGATGAGATTGTCAGGGTAAAAAAGCTCCGGGAAAATGCGGTTCTGCCCAAAAGGGCAACCGCAGGTTCGGCAGGCGCCGATCTGTATGCCTGCATCGAAGGCGAATTGATCATTCATCCGGGAGAGCTGGTTATGATTCCTACAGGTATTGCCATAGAGCTGCCGGCAAGGGAGTATGGCGCCTTTTTGTTTGCAAGGAGCGGACTAGGGGTAAAGCATGGTATCTGCCTTTCCAATGGTGTGGGTGTGGTAGACAGCGATTACCGGGGAGAAATCTGTGTAGGACTGTGCAATGTGTCTGATAAGCCGTATACGATACAGCCGCAGGAGCGTATCGCACAGATTGTGATTATGCCGGTCGTATGTGCTGACTGGATAGAAACGGATGCATTGGGGGATACCGCAAGAGGACAGGGAGGCTTTGGATCAACAGGCAAATGAAGCTGTTCCATTTCTGAACAGAAGACAAAATTTCCCAAAAAAAGGAAATGTGAAACGATAATTTGTGTATTAACACAAAAGTTGAAAAAAAGTGAAAATGCGGTTGTTATTGTTTTCGCAAAAGGGTATAATATAAGTTGAAAAAATATCGGAACTGTGTGTCGGCAGGCAGAAAGAGACAGGATGCAGCCGGCGGTTTCCGGATAAGGGAAATGTGAAAAAGGGACAAAATAGTTTGTCAGTGTAAAGAGGGAAGAATATGTTTTCAAAGGATATTGGAATAGATCTTGGTACGGCGAATACCCTTGTATATATGAAAGGAAAGGGTATTGTCATGCGGGAGCCGTCTGTTGTTGCAGTGGATGTGCGCAATGATAATGTGGTGGCTGTCGGGACGGCTGCAAAGGATATGATCGGCAGAACACCTGGCTCAATTGTAGCGGTGCGTCCGCTCAAGGATGGCGTTATTGCAGATTTTGATATTACGGCAACCATGCTCAACCGGTTTATACGGAAGGTGCTGAAATCCACTTTGTTTGGTAAGCCGAAGGTGATCGTTTGTATCCCCTCCGGTGTTACGGATGTAGAGCGCAGAGCCGTACAGGATGCTATGCACCGTGCAGGCATCAAACAGGTGGAGCTGATAGAGGAACCAATGGCTGCGGCAATCGGCGCAGGTCTGCCGGTCAGCGAGCCGGAAGGCAGTATGGTGGTGGATATAGGCGGCGGAACCTCTGAGGTAGCGGTCATATCGCTGGATGATATTGTGACAGCCTGTTCGGTCAGGGTCGCGGGAGACAAATTTGATGAGTCGATTATCCAGTATGTCAAAAAGAACTATAATCTTCTGATCGGTGAAAGAACCGCAGAGGAAATCAAAATACAGCTTGGCTCTGCTTACCCGTATGAGGGCGAGGGGAGTATGAAGATCAAAGGAAGAAATCTGGGCGACGGACTGCCGAAGGATGTGGAAATCAGTGCGGCAGAGATACGGGATGCGCTGGCTGACCCGCTGCTGGCAATTGTAGAAGCAGTAAAGGCTACGCTGGAGCAGACGCCGCCGGAGCTTTCAGCGGATATTATAGATAATGGCATTATGCTGACAGGCGGCGGCGCTATGCTGCGGGGACTTGATCTGCTGATTTCACAGGAAACCGGTATGCCCGTGCATACAGCATCGAATCCTCTGGATTGTGTGGTGGACGGAACGGGTCTGAGACTGGAAACCTTTGGCGCAGGCAGCTATGGCAGAAGCCGCCGCCAGCGGGATGACGGTCTGATGCGTTCCTGAGAGAGTCAGTGAGGCATGATATAACAGGGCAGTTAAATAGTGACCGAAGGGACAGAAGGCTCGTCCGTCTTTATGTATGAAGATCAGACGGAGCCTTTTTTAATCCGTGCAGGACGGAAGGCGTACGAGAAAGGGCAAGGAAATCGATTTTTAAAATATGTATTGTGAACAAGGCAAATTGTACAATTAAGATAGATCTCTTTTATAAAAAATTAGTATCTATTCACTCCTCCTTAAATTCAGTGATCTTTGATTACGATTAGAAAAGCTTTTGAATAAAATCCCATAAACGGCTGCATTAAAGACAATGAATGTTTATGCAATAAAACCGGTATTCTTTTTTGAAAAACTCAGAGGGACTGAATAGTTACAAAAATTATATAGTAAACGTCATTATTATTTTGACTTTGCTCAATCAGCGACTGTGCATTTCATGTTTGTAGGATTTAAGGAAAGTAAAAATTCT
>CACZSU010000242.1 GCA_902783855.1 uncultured Ruminococcus sp. | reverse complement strand
GTTTTTCATTGCTTCATAGCATTTGTATGTATACTCACAATCGCTTAAAGCTCGGTGCATTGAAGAACCATCTATTTTCAAATGTTCGACGATATCAATTAATCTATGATGGGCAAGTTCGGGATATAATTTACGTGATATGCGCATAGTGTCGATTAAGTCATTACTGAATGGTTTTTCAAGAACACTCTCGTAATCTTCATACAGAAAATTGACATCGAAATTTACATTGTGTCCGACTACTATACTGTCTCCGACAAATTTATCAAATTTCGGAAGAACCTCATCGATACATGGTGCTCCTTCAAGCATTTCATTAGTGATTCCCGTAAGTTCTTCGATAAACTTACTGATCTCTTCTTCGGGATATAGTAATTGCTAAAAAGTGTCAACAACTTTTCCATCCAGGACTTTTATTGCTCCTATTTCTATAATTCTGTTCCAACCGGGAGACAGACCGGTTGTCTCTAAGTCTATTACAACATATTTGTCAGGAAAACCGATTATGTTTTTACCCTTGAATTCTCTTCCCGGAGTTCCTTCAGAATTACCGATTCCAAATATTATACTTCCTCTGTTCATAAAGAACACCAACCTTTATTCAATAGAGTTGATATTGAATGATTTTGACTGCATCTGTTTAAGGTATCTTCTGTCAATCACTATTCTTTGCACTGTATCAAAAGGCTGGATTCCGGGAAAATTTTAAAAAAATCCGACCTTTTTTAAAGAAATCTGACCTTTTGGGGTCAAATTTATAACAAATCATCTGGCATTATGAAAATACTTTACTACAGGAGGTAAAAAACTCTGATGAACATTACAACTGGAACCATCAAAACAGCCCTGAAAGTCGTTATCTACGGGCAGGAGGGTGTGGGAAAATCCACCTTTGCATCGAAGTTCCCGAACCCTGTGTTTATTGACACAGAGGGCAGTACCAAGCAGCTTGACGTGGCACGATTCGACCCGCCCACGTCATAGGAAATGCTGCTGCAGCAGGTCGCGTACATCCAAAAGAATCCGTCACAGTTTCAGACGCTGGTCATAGATACGGCGGACTGGGCGGAAAAGCTGTGTATCAGAAAGGTGTGTGACGAAGCGAAAAAGAAAGGCATTGAGGACTTCGGCTACGGCAAAGGTTATGTCTATGTGCTGGAGGAGTTCGGAAAGCTGATTAACAAGCTCGAAGAAGTCATAAACGCTGGTGTGAATGTGGTTGTAACCGCTCATGCCCAGATGAAAAAAGTAGAGCAGCCGGACGAAATGGGATCCTATGACCGCTGGGAGCTGAAGCTGACGAAGCAGTGTTCACCGCTGCTGAAGGAATGGGCAGACCTGCTGCTGTTTGCCAACTACAAAACGATTGTCGTAAACACCGGAGATAAGAAATACAAAGGTCAGGGCGGCGTGCAGAGTATCATGTACACAACGCATACTGCCGCATGGGACGCTAAAAACCGCTTTTCTCTGCCGGATGTACTGCCCTTTGATTATGAGCAGATAGCGCAGGTGGTAGAAAGCGCAAAGCCCCAAGCCCCAAGCTCAAAGAGGGAGGCAGCAAAAGCGCAGGAAGAAAACAGTGTAAAGATACAGGAGCGGCAGCCTTCCGTAGATCCGCTGGAAGCATTTGTTGAAGATGCGAAAGAAAAGGGATATCCGGTGGAGGTAATCAACAGCGTAACGATTCCTGATTATGTGCCGAAAGCCCTTGCTGACCTGATGAAGGACAAAGGACTGACTGTCAGCGACATTGAAACCATTGTCGCCAGGCGCGGCTATTTTCCGGCGGGAACGCCGTTTCAGAATTACCCGCCGGATTTTGTGGACGGCTGCCTGATCGCTGCTTTTCCCCAGCTTTACGAATTTGCCATGCAGAACGGACTTATAGACCTGCCGTTTTAAAGAATGAGGAATTAGGAATTGATTCTGAACTCTGAATGATAGACTAAAATTTAATGAATGTGATGGTTAGCTTAACTGAAAGGAGATTTTTAAATTATGTCAGAATTTGAAAGAGAATACGGATGGGATGATGAAATATCCCGTGATGATGAATTTGTGGTACTGCCGGAGGGCGATTATGACTTTGAAGTAACAGGCTTCGACCGCAGCCGCTCCAAAGGCAGCGACAGCATACCGCCGTCAAATATGGCTGTGCTTGATATAAAGATAACTGACGGCAAAAGCACCGTCTCTGTGAAGGATTATCTTGTACTGCATACAAAAATGGAATGGAAGCTGTCACAGTTTTTCCGTTCTATCGGCATGAAGAAGCAGGGGGAAACGGTTCGTATGAACTGGAGTGCCGTTCCCGGTGCAAAGGGCAGATGCAAGGTGATTGTTGACGAATACACCAACGACAAGGGGCAGACACGGGAAAGCAATAAGATTGCAAAGTATTATGATTACACTGCTCCCACTCCTGTATCAGGCGGATGGAAGCCGGGTGCGTTCTGATGAAGCTAAGAACATACCAGAAAGAGGCAGTACAGGCAATTCAGAAGCAGTGGGAAGAAGGTTACTGCAAGACGCTGCTTGTACTGCCGACCGGATGCGGAAAAACAATCGTTTTTGCGAAGGTGACAGAGGAATGTGTGCGTGAGGGTAAGCGGGTGCTTATCCTTGCACACAGAGGTGAACTGCTGGAGCAGGCAGCTGATAAACTTTTCAAAACGACCGGCATCGACAGAATCAACCTGCAGCTGGGCTGGTATGCTGCTGATCAGATGATGGTGCTTGACGGATGCAGCAATTACATTTCCGAAAT
>CACZSU010000241.1 GCA_902783855.1 uncultured Ruminococcus sp. | reverse complement strand
TACTTTAAGCCACAATTCATCCTCATTCATTTCGAGCAGGCATCCGGCAAAATTCTGCAAAACCTCTATCGGCATTCTGAGGTCAAAGCGATTTTCAATATAGAATTTCACAGAACTGATCAGATATGAAAAAGCATTCTGGGAGAATCTCTCGTCTTCTGCTCCAAGCTCTTTTTCTCTGTTGTAATCTGCATAATCACCGAAAAAGCTGTGCAGTTTATTGTTTATGGTCTTTCTTGCATCATCTGTAATTTCGTCTGTACGGTATGAGATCCATGAATGAAAGAAGCAGTAGAATCTTTGCGGTGTCTTTATAACTTCCTCATAGAATTTGTTCCATAAATCGGAAAAGGGCATTTTGTTTTGAATGTCGGACATACCGAGAAATACATGGTACAATGCCCCCATATTTCCGAGAATATGCTCATCGCCCCAGTTGTCAGCATATTCCTTTTCTGAGTTTTCATCGACTATTTTCAGCAGAGCACGGAACATATCATTAAGTTCCTCATTCGATATGCTGAAATAGTTTCTGACAACATTGATATCCGGTTTGAAATCCGGCGGTGCAAGATGTGCCTTCGGGTCATAAAGACCATAGCCGTCTTCCTTTGTAACCTGTTCTGTTTTTTCAGAGCTTGTCAGTTCATTGATCAGTATCTGTTCACGTTCTGTCGGCGAGGGTATTTCAGATACAGCCTGTTTTGAAGCAGAAAAATCATACTTAGGATAAGTGCGGATGCCGTACTGCAAAAGGTCAAGGGCAGCAAGATGGATGTTTTCATTTTTGGCTGACAGCATACGGATAATGCTTTCTTCAAGCTCCTTATCCTTGCGCATTTTGAGCAGGTCAATAACGCCGGAGCGTAGCTCTGCAGTCTTGTATTTTGCAAAGCCTTCTATGATTTTGTATTCGCTGTCGCTGAGTCCTGTTTTTTTCAGTATCTCAACGGCAGTTCTGCGTGTACCACTTTCCTTATCCGCAACGGCATTTATGACTGTTTCACGCTGCTTGGGTGTGCGTAAAGCTTCGCCAATCAATGAAACGGCGTAGCATCTGTTATATGTATCAATTTCTGTCAAATGGTCGCATATGAAGTCGATCTTTTCATCATCCTCCATGATATCTGCACAGTCGATCATACAATAAAGTATATCGCTTTTTGAAATTGACGCACTGAACCAAGGATATAAAATGGGAGAATATTTTTCCTCTTTATGCGGCATTTTCTCGTACATATTTAGCAGAATATCATAATGTACTGCAGCAAGCTGTTTGTTTTTGCGCAGCTCCTGTCTTATCATTGATTCCTGTCTGCCGTAATACAGTATATGTTTACTGTACGGATAATCGCCCCTTAAAACAGAAAACAGCTTGTAATTATCGGGATATTTTTCGGTCACGGTCAGAGCGATACGCATAGCGGTTTCGGGGTAGCCTAAGTTCTGACAGAAATATCCTATAGTCAGAAGATGTATTTCCTTCGGTTCAAATATCAGTGATTCACTTTCGGGCTGTTCTTTTTTCTTTATGCCGAATAGTCCTTTTATTTTGTCCATTGTCGTTGTAACGGGCTTTTCATCGGGAACTCCCACAACACCCCTGATAGTACGCAGTGCCTTGTGAACATCATAGAATCCGATACCCCAAAGCCCCATATAAATATCTACCGGATCATCGGTCTTTATCTTTTCTATTGCATTATCATAGCTTTCAAGAACGAACGGAATATCATCGAGCATTTTATTTGCAAGGCGGTCAGGGTCTTCATATCGGCAAAGACCTGTCCATGTACCTATTGCACGTTTTACAGATGAAAAGCGGATAAGATTATTTTCCTGAATTGTTTTTATAAGACTGATAAATGCCTGTGCCGTGCCAAAATCTGCATTTTCGCAGATAGACTGACGCAGACCCTCTGAAAGCCTTGCAGCTACCAGCAGACGGCACATAAGCTCATGAAGCTCCGTATTATCACAGCAGAAAACTGCACGGATAACGGAAACAGTCAGTATTTCTGTATTACGTTCGCTGTTCATCATTTCTCTGACGGTTTCGATAACCGATGTATCGCCCCTGTCAATACGGGCAGCGATAATATAGTGGTCGATATAGTAGGTTTTGCGGCGGTTCAGTTCCTCACCAAAGGGACAATCTTTACCGGACAGATATTTGCCCATATCGTTTATATCCGTATTGCGGAAGCCCATGAGATAGTATGCCCCCAGCATTAAAAAAGCTCTTTGGAGAAAAGGAGAATAATCATTGCTGCGGAAGCTGCGGCGGTCATAGCTTTCGCTGTATTGAAATTTTGTGAATTTACCAAGCATATACCTGAAATCATCAATAAATTGCGGCGGTATCATCAGTCTGACAAGTTTAGAATAATGCTTGTTGAAATAATCATTCAGATCATGGATAAAACCTGTCTGTTCCGATCGTACCCAATGTTCTTTCATTATCTGATCAAAAACAGCCTTTTCCTGTTCGCTGAGAGCAGAAATCTGCTTCTTATGTTTTTCCTGAAATTCTTCATCATACTTTTTAAGTTCATTTTCATAATCCATACTCATTTTGTCATCCTCCTACCACATTCTGCCTGCAAGCATTACAAGTTTTACGAATGTCAGGCTTTGTATTTCGGTTAGCTTCAATTCTTCATCCAGGCTTTCAAGCCTTTTGTCGTCCGCAAATATTGCCGCCACACCATCAGAAAATGCCTCAATAGCATCATCCGTGGCTTTTTTCAGATCGGCATCCTTTTCGCCGTAAATTGTTCCAAAGGATATTTTGCCCAGCGCTGCTTTATCTGCTATTTCCTGCGGCAGAAGCGCACGAAGAAGCTCGCCGTTTTCCCTGCGGTTATTGTAGCTGTTTACACAAAACAGCACGGTTTCCTCAATCAGCTCCCGGACAGTCATTTCTTTCCGGCTGTAGGAAACGGGAATTGTGACAATTTTGTTTTTCTTCCCGGAAACGGATTTTACATTAACGTTCAGTTCCATTCCAATCTCTCCTCGTTTTGTCGGTTTCGTTTATTTTATGTTACCATGTTTTATATTTTTTTTCAACAGTGGAATACACTTGTGGTTTCCGCCGAGCCGGCGCTCCCTGAACGCGTCAGTCGCTTCGCTTACGCTCCGCTCTGGTTAAAGCCTGAACATATTTACACCCGCGGAATACACTTAGCAGCACACAGCTTTTACGCAGCTTATTTTAGTTGACAGTTATTCGATTTGCCAACTATTATTTTACACTTTGGTTTCCACCTTTGGTCTACCAACCAGTGGCTGTCATAATAGCGTGACCGGCGAATGCCGATACTAAAGCTGTGGGGCTTGTTCGCCAGAGCCTCTGCCACATAACGGAGTTCCAAAGTCGGCGGGCGCAAATTTTTAACTGAGAGTGCGCGGGAGCGGCGGCACGCCGCCTGAGAGTGTGCGGGAGCGGCGGCACGCCGCCGGAAAAATAAATATGAAAAAACAGAAAAAATGTTTCATTATTCCTTGCAAATAACAGGAAAATATAGTAAAATGGTATCAAGGATTTTCAAATTGTCTGAAAGTCATGACCGCAGCGTGAAAAAGAACTGCAATAGATTGTACGGCAGTTTTGCTCCGGCTGTTTCAGCAATCATAAGGAGGATTATTGAATATGTCTGTTACATTAAGTGATAAGCATCTGAAAGCATTTATCAGCGAGGAGGAATATACCGCAATTGCTCCCCAGATCGCAGCTGCACATGAGCTGCTGCATAATAAAACCGGTCTGGGCAACGATTTTACCGGTTGGGTAGATCTCCCTGTTGATTACGATAAGGAAGAATTTGACAGAATCAAAAAGGCTGCTGAAAAGATTAAAAGCAATACCGATGTATTTGTGGTTATCGGTATCGGCGGTTCCTACCTTGGTGCAAGGGCTGCCATTGAATTTCTCAGATCACCCAACTATAACGCACTGAAGAAGGATACGCCGGACATCTATTTTACGGGCAATTCCATCAGCTCTACAGCACTGGCAGAATTGCTGCAGATCTGTGAGGGCAAGGATGTTTCCATCAATATGATCTCCAAGTCGGGTACGACTACGGAGCCTGCTATTGCTTTCAGAGTATTCCGTGAGCTTCTGGAAAAGAAGTACGGCAAAGAGGGCGCTAAGGAACGCATTTTCTGCACAACGGATAAGGCAAAGGGAACACTCAAGCAGCTGGCTGACCGCGAAGGATATGAAACTTTTGTAGTGCCGGATGATGTGGGCGGACGTTTCAGCGTACTGACAGCGGTTGGTCTGCTGCCGATCGCAGTTTCGGGTGCGGATATTGACGCTCTGATGGGCGGTGCCGCAAAGGCAAGAGAAGAACTGATGAGTACCGATCTGGCAGAAAATGACTGCTATAAATATGCAGCAGTCAGAAATATTCTGTACAGAAAGGGTAAGAGCATAGAGCTGCTTGTCAGCTATGAGCCTGCCTTCACTATGATGTGTGAATGGTGGAAGCAGCTGTTCGGTGAAAGCGAGGGTAAGGATCAGAAGGGTCTGTTCCCGGCAAGCGTTGTATTCTCCACTGACCTGCATTCTATGGGGCAGTTTATACAGGACGGTACCAGAACTATGTTTGAAACGGTAGTTCAGATCGAAAAGCCGAAGTACGAGATCACACTGGGTACCGACCCCGAAAATGTGGATGGTCTGAACTTCCTGGCAGGAAAGACGGTTGATTTTGTCAATAAGAGGGCTTTTGAGGGTACTGTACTGGCGCATACAGACGGTAAGGTTCCGAATGTTGTGCTGACAATGGCTGATACCAGTGAAGCTGAGCTTGGTTATCTGATTTATTTCTTTGAGAAGGCTTGTGCCGTCAGCGGGTACACACTGGGCATTAATCCCTTCAACCAGCCTGGCGTGGAAAGCTATAAGAAGAATATGTTTGCCCTGCTGGGTAAACCTGGCTATGAAGACCAGAAAGAAGCACTGGAGGCAAGGCTCAAGTAAGGGTTTGCATATTTTATTTCTTAAAACGGTTGACAGTTAGTGAAATATAATATAAAATAGAACCAGCGAAATATTTTTTTATGCAAAGGATAAACCGCTGATGCGGCGATAACTTTCAAGGAGGCAAAAATTATGGTTAAACTTATTGTCGGTAAAAAGGGTACAGGTAAAACAAAGAAGCTGATTGATTTGTCGAATGAGGCTGTAGAGGCTTCCAATGGTAACGTGTATGTTATCGAAAAAGGCTCCAAGCTCACATATGATGTAACCCATAAGGCTCGTCTGATCGACACAGAGCAGTATGCAATAACGGGTTATGATTCATTCTATGGATTTTTAAGCGGACTTTGTGCTGCAAACTATGACCTGACAGATGTACTGGTGGATTCGACCTTTAAGATCGGCGGACAGAACATAGATGAGTTTTCTGCGTTCATCGAAAAGATCAATACGCTGGCAGCAAAAACGACTACCCAGTTTACATTCCTGGTATCTGCCGATGAGAAAGACCTTCCCGACAGCCTTGCTGCAGTAGCAGAAAAGGTATAAGTGTTGACGGACAACAAAACGTGAAAATAGATGAGGAAGTTTCCCGGAAAGGAGCTTCCTCATAGTTTTTCGCAGAAAACAGGGATTTTTTAAAAAAAGATATTGACAAAAGGGTCGAATACAATTATAATAATGTATGGCGTTTTAAGATTGGATGTCGGGGTGGGAACATGATTCTGGAATTGAAAAGGATATTTCTGAATGAGGGTGCCCGTCTGACAGCGGATACGGAAGTTGATCTTTCGGCTGATTCTACGGAGAACGGTACCTTCCCCGAAAGGGTAAAGGGCAGGGTAACGGTGACCAACCATGCGGATGTGGTAACACTGGAAGCAGAGGTCTGGCTGCGGTATCATTTCCGTTGTGACAGATGCTGTGAGGAATCCGATGCAGATCTGCGCTACAGGTTTAATCATATTCTTGTCGCCGATGCAGATAGGGAAAACGGCGATGATTATATCGAAGCACCGGACTATATGCTCGATACTGATGCTTTGCTCAGAGATGATATTCTTTTGGAGCTTCCGTCAAAGTTCCTCTGTAAGGAT
>CACZSU010000240.1 GCA_902783855.1 uncultured Ruminococcus sp. | reverse complement strand
AATGAATATGGATGTTGTATAATAATAAGCAGCTGTTATTATTATTTATTCATTATTCATTATTCTTTATTCTTTATTTCTGGAGGTTTTATATGGCTTTTATGACAATTGACCCTAAAAAACTGGAAACCAATTTTTTTCAGGCGATTGACGACCAGTGGATGCTGATTACCGCAGGAAACGAGGAGAAACTTAATACCATGACTGCAAGCTGGGGCGGAATCGGTATTCTCTGGAACAAGAACGTCACCTATACCTTTATCAGGGAATCACGGTATACCCGTGAATTTGTGGACAACAATGAGTACTTTTCCCTGTCCTTTTTCGGCAGCGATATGATGAAGGCGCTCAGCTTCTGCGGCAGCCATTCCGGCAGGGATGTGGATAAAATCAAGGAAACCGGACTGGTTCCCCTGTACAATGCGCCCGCACCCTATTTTGAACAGGCGGAGCTGGTACTTGTCTGCAAAAAGCTGTACTGTCAGAAAATCGAAAAGGATTGTATTCTTGATCCCGCTATCACTGAAAAATGCTATCCCAAGGGCGACTGGCATTACACCTATATCGGCGAAATCGTGAAGGCAATGAAAAAAATATGAAAAAAGTACTGATTACAGGTGCATCCCGGGGAATCGGTGCAGGCTGCGCCCGTGTGATGGCGGCAAACGGCTACAACGTGATCATTCACTACAATCGTTCCGGACAGGCTGCCGGGCAGCTTTGCGCTGAACTGCGGGAAAAAGGGTTTTCAGCCTCAGTTGTACAGGCTGATCTGACGGATTCCGCACAGGTCAGAGCTATGTTTACTGTCATTGGCAGCGTTGATATTCTGGTCAATAATGCCGGCATTGCACAGTCAAAGCTGTTTACCGAGCTGACGGACGAGGACTGGGATACTATGATTGCAGCAAATCTCAGCAGTGCCTTTTACTGCTGCCGGGCAGCTCTCCCATATATGATCCGGCAGCACTGGGGGCGCATTATCAACATTTCCTCCATGTGGGGACAGATCGGCGGTTCCTGCGAGGTGCATTATTCCGCTGCAAAGGCGGGCATCATCGGGCTGACCAAGGCACTTGCCATGGAAGAAGGTCCCAGCGGTATCACCATCAACTGCATTGCTCCCGGTGTGATACAAACCGACATGACCGCCCATCTCAGCGAAGAAGATTTTGCTGCACTGCGGGACGAAACCCCGACAGGTACTTTGGGAACACCGGATGATATCGCACGTGCTGTCTTGTTTTTTGCCGCAGACAGTGCTTCCTTCATCACCGGTCAGGTGCTTGGTGTGAACGGGGGATTTGTGATATAATCATTCACACACAAACAGAACGGAGAACCCTGTGCAAACCGGGTTCTCCGTTCTGTTATAGTGAATAGTGAGTAATGATTAGTGATTAGGAATTGCGGCGGCTTTAATTTTCCATTTTCCACTTTCCATTTTCCATTTGCAAGTCGTACCAGAGCAGGAACGCATAAATCGCATAAATCCGGTTCCACAGGAAGGATTCACCTGCAAGAAAACGCTCCCAGTTATCCTTCAGCACTGTCTGGTCAAAAAACAGCGCGGAGCTTTCGCCGAAAAGTACCTTGGCAATGGCAGGATTCCAACGGCTGTCTGCCAGCCATTTACGTATCGGCACCGCAAAGCCGACCTTCTTGCGGAAGGCAACCTCTTCAGGCAGCTTTCCAGCAGCAGCCTTGCGGAACACGTATTTATTCTGGTCTTCCATAAATTTATAGGATGCGGGTATTTTTCTCGCAACGTCAAACAATCTGCGGTCGCTGAACGGTGTATGCAGTTCTATCCCGCAGGCAGTACTGGTGCGGTCTGTATTCAGATAGATATCCCCTTCCAGCCAGAGAGAAATGTCTATGGTCAGCTTCTTTGACAGTTCATCCTGTCCTTCCACTTCTTTCCACAGGGGCGCAACAGGGTCTGCTGCCCTGACTTCGGGATTATAATCCTTCATCAACGATCTGACGACTTCCTCGGACATGATATGGGAGCAGGTCAGATATGTCCAGTCTTCCGGCAGCGGGTTTTTATGGGCATTGTAGCCGCCAAAGAATTCATCAATACCTTCACCGGAATACACTACCTTTGCATATTCGCTGACAGCTGCACATCCGATCGAAAAGGCAACCGCAGACGCATCACCGAGCGGCTGTCCCATCTTATCCATTACTTCGGGAATCCGCTCAAAATATGCCTCCGGAGTAATCATCTTCACACGGAATCCTTTGCCAAGCACCTCTGCCGTCTGCCTTGCCAGAGAAGACTCGTCAAATCCCATGTCCTCATAGCCAACTGTATTGGCACATACCGCGTCACCTGCCGCCAGCAGATAGGAAGAATCTACTCCCCCCGACAGGAATGACTCTTTATATGGCAGAGTGGTATCGCTCTTTTCTTCACCGAGAATCTCGTCCACTGTTTTCTCAATTTCGGCAGCCCATTCCTCAACGGTTTTGTTCGCATCCGGCTCAAAAACAGGCTTCCAGTAGCGGTGTACGGTTACGGATTTGCCGTCCCATTCTGCATAATGTCCTGGCATCAGTTTGTAAATACCCTCGTAGAATGTTTCCTCTCCGATCGGATATCCGTAAAACAGATATTGCTGCAGCATCCGTTTGTTCAGCTTTTTTTCCACACGGCTGTCTGCTGCAATTGCATTGATGTCCCCTGAACAGAGCAGCTCATTTCCGGCAACTGCATAGAACATCTGCTTCTGACCTACGTGGCCACGAATCACATACAATTTCTTCAGCTGATCGTCCCACAGCGCAATGGCAAACATTCCATACAAATGCTCCGTCATATCCAGCTGCCATTTCAGGTAAGCCTTTTTCAGTATTTCCGTTTCTCTTTCCTCACGGCTCAGCTCCAGCGGAACAGAAAGCTCTTCCGACAATTTCCTCCAGTTACGAATATAACCGCTGAAATAGCGGATTTCAACAACCTTTTCTTGATTATCCATACCGTTACCTCCAGAAATAAAGAATAAAGAATAATGAATAATGAATAAATAATAATAACAGCTGCTTATTATTATACAACATCCATATTCATT
>CACZSU010000239.1 GCA_902783855.1 uncultured Ruminococcus sp. | reverse complement strand
CCCTATGCGATATGTTCCTCAAGGAGGTATTTAAAAGAGGTTCTATTGAATCCCTCGATCAGGAAACATTGTTTACGATTCAGCGCTTCTTTGAGAATAACCTGAACGTTTCTGAAACATCCAGAAAATTGTTTGTACACAGAAATACGCTGGTGTATCGTCTGGAAAAAATCAAAAAGCTCACAGGTCTGGATCTCAGGGAATTCGAGGATGCAATTATCTTCAAGGTTGCCCTTATGGTAAAGAAGTATCTGTCCTCAAATCCGATCAAATATTAATGTGTGTAATGCGCCCGTTCCTTCCGGAGCGGGCGTTTTTTAGCTGCAAAAACAGAAGGCTTGTAGAAAAGGTGAAATAGTGAACAGTGGCTGGTACCTGCATAACCAGAGTGCAGTGCTGTGCTGCAACGGCATAGTTGCTTTGAACTGTTGACGGGAAATCACAGACGGATCACACTTAGCAGCTTCCACAGGCTTAGTGTCACATTTACCAGTTCGCCCAGCAGAATGATCAGGATGACACCAGCAGCCCCCATCAGCGGTATCAGTGTCAGTGCCATCAGCACACGCAGTATGGATTCAATCATATTGATCTCAAAATAGCTTTTCTGGCAGTCCAGTCCTTTCAGCATACCATCTGCCGCACTGTCAAGGTAGGAAAGCGGTATCAGCGGTGCCAACACCCGCATATAAAAGG
This sequence comes from uncultured Ruminococcus sp., assembly GCA_902783855.1. GTDB lineage: Bacteria > Bacillota > Clostridia > Oscillospirales > Acutalibacteraceae > UBA1213. Next base: position 4,411 of record CACZSU010000239.1, on the reverse strand, counting down.
CAGATTCCTGTGCAAATCCAAGTGCAGATGCAATTTGCTGCGAAAAAAAGAGAAAGGGCAGCATCATGATGACAGAATATAAAATGGTGATCCGGAGCATTCTGACAGCGATGTGATGAATGCTTTTCCGGTGACCGAGTGCTTTCTCTCCGGAAAGCTCGGTCACAATCAGTTGTGAAAGCGGCAGGATCAGAACGGACGGAAACAACACGCAGGGCAATGCCATGCCGCTGATGATGCCGTAGTCCGCCAGTGCCTTTGCACGGTCTGCACCACAAAGCATCAGTCCTGTGGGAATCAGACTGTTTTCAATGGCAGACAAAGCACTGCGCAGTCCTGCACTTGCCGTGCAGGGGGCGGCAATCGGCATTGCAAGCCGCAGAGTGCCGGAAACCGTTTCCGGGGGCGGTGTGTGTCTGCGGTCGATTGCCAGCAGCATCAGACAGTAGAAAAATGAAATAACCTCCGCAGCAGCAGTGGCAATGGCAGCGCAGAATAAGGGCGAAAGTCCCAGATGGCTGAACCTGTCAATGGTAAAGAAAAATACAGCGATCTCACAAAGCTGCTCCAGCAGCTGCTCTGCAGCCGTCCGCAAGACCTTGCGGCAGGCGGTAAAATATCCCCGCAGCGCAGCCGAAAAGCCGGCAAACGGCAGTGAAAAGCTCAGTATCCTCATTGCACCAGCAGCACCCTCGCCGAACAGCCTTTGTGGCAGCAGGCGGGACGTCAGCAGCATCATGATGCAAAGTGCCCATCCGGCAGCAAATGCAAACCATACAGAACGGCTGCGGATAAAGGAGGCTCTGGCTGGTTCTCCCTTTGCCATAAAATCGCCTGCCAGCCTTGTGACGGTTACAGAAATACCGGAGGTGCCGAGCAGCAGAAAAAAGGCATATATACTGACAACCAGCCGGTAACGTCCCAGAAGCTCCGCCCCCATGACGGTGGCTGCCTGTACGGAGAAAATCATGCCTACACTCCGGATGACCAGGGAGGATGCCGACAGGATCAGGGTATTTTTGATGAACAACTCTTTTTTCATAATCCACTCCCTTTGTATTGACGAATGATAACAGAATAGTGTAAAATAGAACTATCTTTAATGAATATGATAGACCGTTTCCGGTAGGGACGGCAGGAAAGGATGATTGAATGTTCAGACTCAGGAGGTTTTTGAAGGACTATGTGGTCTTATTGATTATCGGTCCTTTGTGTAAGCTGACCGAGGCTGTACTGGAGCTGATGATTCCGTTGGTAACGGCGGATATCGTTGATAACGGCGTCCTGAAGGAGGATGCCTCCTATGTGCTCAGCCATGGCGCTTTGATGGTGCTGATGGGAGCACTGGGACTTGGATTTGCACTGGTTTGTCAGAAATCAGCGTCCATTGCTTCCCAGGGATTCGGTACGAAACTGAGAAATGCTATGTTCCGCCACATCAATACGCTTTCTCATGCAGAGCTGGATCACCTTGGAACACCATCACTGATCACCAGGATGACCAGTGATATCAATCAGCTGCAGCTTGCGGTTGCCATGCTGATCCGCTTGGTAATCCGTGCGCCCTTTCTGGTGATTGGCGCGCTGGTGATGGCTTGTACGATTGATTTGAAAATGTCGCTTATATTTTTTGCGGCGTCTCCGTTGATTGCATTGGTTCTGTATGCGGTAATGCATCGCTCGGTTCCTTACTTCAAGGATATGCAGAAAAAGCTGGATACAGTATCCTTGCTGTCACGGGAGAATCTCTCCGGCAACCGTGTGATCCGTGCATTCAATAAGCAGGAAACGGATGCAAAGATTTTTGAACAGGCAAATAATGACCTTGCAGAAACTTCGGTGCGTGTCGGCAGGATTTCGGCGTTGCTCAGTCCTGTAACCTATATTATTTCACAGGCAGCTATTATAGCCATTGTCTGGTTCGGTGCGGTGTCGGTGAATGTCGGACAGCTGCAGACGGGTGAAGTGATTGCGCTGGTCAATTATATGACGCAGATTCTGCTTGCTATGATTGTTGTTTCCAATCTGGTTGTGATTTTTACGAAAGCCTTTGCAAGCGCAGCAAGAGTCAATGAAGTGTTTGATACCCGGGCATCGGTGCAGGAAGGCAGTGAGGAACCGACAGAATATGATGCAGATGCCCCTGCTGTTGAATTCCGTCATGTGTTTTTCGGCTATGGAGAAGGCGGAGACGCTCTCAGGGATATTTCTTTTACAGTGCCCAGAGGAAGGACGATCGGTATAATCGGCGGTACAGGCTCGGGTAAATCAACGTTGGTGAATCTGATACCACGGTTTTACGATGCCCGCAAGGGTGAAGTGCTGGTGAATGGTATGAATGTCAGAAATTATACCTTCCGTGCATTGCGCCGGGAAATGGGTATTGTTCCGCAAAAGGCTGTGCTGCAAAGCGGTACGATCCGTTCTAATTTGTTGTGGGGCGATCCGGATGCTGCGGATGAGGTGCTGACAGAAGCCCTTACAGCGGCACAGGCGTATGACTTTGTTGCAGCGCTGCCGGATGGTCTGGACAGTGAGGTACAGGCTGGCGGCAATAATTTCTCCGGAGGTCAGAAACAGCGTCTGACGATTGCCCGTGCGCTTGTACGCAAGCCGAAGCTGTTGATTCTGGACGATAGCGCCAGCGCACTGGATATGGCAACAGACGCCGCACTGCGCTCCGCATTGCGGCAGATGCAGGATATGACGGTCTTTATCATTTCCCAGCGTGTGGCAGCGGTCAGAAATGCGGATGAGATTCTGGTGCTGGAAAATGCGGCGCTGATGGGAAAGGGCAGTCATGAACAGCTGCTGAAGGATTGTGAACTATACCGGGAGATCTGTATCTCTCAGGGTGTGCTTGCAGCAGATGCAGCGGGGAAGGAGAACGGCTTGTGAAGAAACAACATACGGCTTCAACCGAAAAAACATTGCCCCGACTGTTGAAATTCTGTCAGCCATACAGCGGTTATATTGCGGCAGCATTGGTATGCGCTGTTATTTATGTGGGACTGAACCTGACGGCACCGATTCTGGTTGGTTATGCTATTGACCATGCGGTGGCAAAGGGAGCAGTTGATTTTGCAGCAGTAGGAGAATTGCTGCTTGGTGTGGGAATAGCGGCTGTCTGCTCGGGTGTGTTTCAGTGGCTGATGAATATGTGTACGAATGCGGTGGTATATGGTACGGTGCGGGATATCCGCAGGCTCATTTACCGCAAATGGAGTACCGTGCCGCTGTCGGTAATTGACAGAACACCTCATGGCGACCTGATCAGCCGTATGATTAATGATGCTGACAGCGTGGGGGATGGTCTGATGCAGGGAATCACACAGTTGTTTTCCGGCATTGTCATGATTTTGTGTACACTGGGCTTTATGCTCTGGCTGAATGTGACAATAGCGGCGGCAGTTGTGATTATTACGCCGCTTTCGATGTTTGTGGCAGCGTTTATTACAAAAATTTCCCGCAAGCAGTTCCTCAGACAATCCCAGCTGCAGGGTGAAATCAGCTCCTATGTGGATGAGTATATCGGACAGCAGAAGCTGGTAAAGGCATTTGGTTATGAGCCGCAGTCGGTGCAGGATTTTGAGGAAATCAATGAAAGACTGCGTGTCTGCGGACAGAAATCACAGTGGTATTCCTCCCTCGCCAATCCCAGTACCCGTTTTGTCAATGGTCTGGTAACAGCGGCGGTTACTGTGCTGGGATCGTTGAGCGTGATCGGCGGCACTATGTCGGTAGGCAGCATCGCAACCTTTATCACCTATGCCAATCAGTACACCAAGCCCTTTAATGAGGTAACGGGCGTTATTCCGCAGATACAGGCAGCGATGGCTGGTGCAAGACGGATTTTTGATTTTCTGGACAGCAGCGATATGGCAGAGGATGCTCCTGACAGTGAGGATAACCGTCAGCTGAAAGGTAATATTGATATCGACCATGTGAGCTTTTCTTATACACCGGAGAAACAGCTGATTACAGATTTTTCACTGCACGTCCGTTCGGGACAGCGGATAGCCATTGTGGGACCCACAGGCTGCGGCAAAACAACACTGATTAATCTGCTCATGCGTTTTTACGAGATTAACAGCGGCAGTATTGCCATTGACGGTAAAAACATACAGGAAATGTCCCGCAGTGATCTGCGCAGTCATTATGGTATGGTGCTGCAGGAAAGCTGGCTGTATCATGCCAGCGTCCGGGATAATATCGCCTACGGCAAGCCGGACGCTACACAGGAGGAAATTGTCCGTGCGGCAAAGGCAGCGCATATTCACCATTTCATTGAACGACTGCCCCAGGGGTATGATACCATTATTTCCGAAGAAGGCAGCAATCTGTCACAGGGACAGCGTCAGCTGATCTGTATTGCACGTGTCATGCTGTGCGACCCGCCGATGCTGATTCT
>CACZSU010000238.1 GCA_902783855.1 uncultured Ruminococcus sp. | reverse complement strand
ACTGCCAGCCCGGAGATATTCTGGAATATCGCCCTGTTGAGAAATGACAGGGCAGGTGCTGCCTGTATTGTGAAAAATGTCATCTATAAGTGAATATTTATCAAATGTCAGGAGGTATGATGATGCAGGTGATGCAGATAGTGGGAATGCTGCTGTTAAGTTTTATTTATATGTTGCTTATTTTGACGCTGTTGAGTGCGGTGCCTTTGTGTGGGGTGAACCTGTTTTTTCTGATCAGAAGCCCGAAAACAGAAAAGGATGCAAACCTGTCCATATTTCTGGGAGTGTACTCTTTTTTAGGCTCCGTTCTGTTGACATTGCTGTGTGTGAGAGAGGATGGAGGCAAGATAGAATGGAAACAATGGTATGTAGAGCTTTCTTCACATATGTCCAAGCATACGCCACTGTCACTTCCATATATTGATACCTTTATTGTGTTGATTCTGACCGGCATAACAGGGTATGTGCTGCTTGCAGCAATGGAACTGTCAAAAACGCCGCCGCTTTTAGTGGTGCTGGCGATGGCGATGGTATACATCGGCGGCGGTACCCTGATGGTATGGTCGGTGCAGACCATTGCACATTCCCTGATTTTGTCCGTCTTACCGGTGAATTATGTGCTGGCATCCGGGGCATTGCTGAGAAGAAAGATGGCAGAAACCGATGACATCAGATTGATTCCTGCCGGAGAAACGCATCCTGTTCTGGGGTGGATGAACCGGATGCTGTCAAAAAGCCGCCTGCTGCCGCTGTATGGACTGATAGCAGCATTGCCGCTGCTGGGAATCATCATTGCGGTATTGCTGCTGTTCGGTCAGCGGTATGATGCAGTGATCAGAATGTGGACAGAAACCAGTGACTGGACGTTGTCAGCCTGTTCTGAACCTACGAAGCATATCGTCAATGTGGATATTCCGTCAGAAGACGGACATTATCTGTGTACGGTGGCGGCAGGGGGTCACCCGAAGCTGGTGAAACCCCAGCGGCGGGGGATGAGGCACGGACGGGAGATTGTGGTAAACCGTCAGCTTTGTGTGGCGAATGCATTTGAACAGATACTGGAAGAAAAAACACCCCGTCTGCATAAAGCAGTGCGGCACTTTTATGATACGTATGGACTGCCGGTTGCAAAATGTATTCGAAAACCGTGGACAGCCGATCTGGTTTACTGGCTGATGAAACCGCTGGAATGGGTATTTTTGATTGTGCTGTATGCGGTAGATGTGCAGCCGGAAAAGCGGATTGCTGTACAGTATCTGCCGAAGTCAGAACAGGATCAGCTGCTGCGGTTTCTGGAAAATGCAGGAAGGGGAGAAGAGCATGAATAAACCCATTACCATGATGCTGGTATCGGTGATGCTGGTGGTCATAGCAGCGATGATCATATTCGAGCGGTATGGTGCAGATCCTTTTATTCCGGAAATAACCCTTACCGATCAGTTTACATACAAGGGACAGACATATGTACAAAAGAAAGGATACGTGCATCATTTTAGAAATTGGGATTGTATCGGCAAAACGGATAACTGGGAAATGATCTATGCTGTGGGCGGAACAAATGCATCAGCACCTGAAATGATTTATATAGACGGCGAAAAACCGGCATTGTATACATCGGTAGAGTATACAATACCGGTCAGAGGAGAAATAACCGCTTTTTTTGTTTATACAGATCCGGATAATATGACAGATTATCGGTATGGTGAAGGTGAGGATTCGATGAAATTGCTGTCTGATATTCTCAATGCGAAAGGGGAGATCAAAGATTACCAGACAGATGATTTTGCCAATACAGGCAGATTCGTGTCCTTTGCCTATGATCATTGTGCAGCAGGTGCCGCAGAATCTCAAAAGTACGTGATCTGCTGTCTTGAAAGGGACAAGTATGTGTTTGTCCCCGACGCCGAGAACCAATTGACTTTTTATGACGACGGCAGTGCTGATTTCAGCGGAATACCCGTGATAATCCCTGATTCATCCCTTTGCTGGCGCTCTGTTTCAGGTATTCGTTAGCTCAGTGCAGCTACACTGGGGGGGAATCCTTTGTTTGGAAACAAAGGATTCCCCCCAGACCCCCTTTCCAAAAAAACGAATTCCTGCCACTGTAAAGTACTCTCCGAAATGAGATAAGCGAGGACGCCCCGGCGGTGCCGGGGCACCGCAGTGTGACTTGGCGCAGGAAACAGCCCGTCTATCGTCCGCAAGGACCGGCGTGCCGCCGGTGTCACTGCTCTCGTTCGGATTCATTGACCCTTCTGCTATTGCATCTCTCACGTGTGGGCTTGACTTGTATT
>CACZSU010000237.1 GCA_902783855.1 uncultured Ruminococcus sp. | reverse complement strand
TTTTAGGAAAGGGGTCTGGGGGATAACCCTTTGTTTCCAAACAAAGGGTTTCCCCCAGGGGAGTGCTGGCAAAAATTGATTTCCGTGCGGCTCTCTGCACCCGGTTGACAAAGTGAGGAGGGTACTATATAATGGGATATGGATGAAAATGGTTCGGAATAGCAAATGAAAATGGTCTGAAAATGAAAGGGTGTTGATTATGAAGCTAAAAGGTCTGACTGCTGAAGAAGTTAAAAAAAGCCGAATCGAACACGGCAACAACGATCTGACGCAAATACCGCCGCAGCCGCTGTGGAAAATATTTCTGAAAGGCTTTGCGGATCCGATGATTATTATTTTGCTGGTTGCACTTGCCATTCAGGTACTGCTGTTTTTCCTGGGAAAGGCAGACTGGTATGAACCGGTGGGTGTGTTGATCGCCATACTGATCGCAAATGGCGTATCGTCTGTCAGCCAGCACAAACAAGAAGGAAAGGCTTTTGCTCTGAAAAATGAAGAAGAAGCCAAGGAAATGACAAAGGTTCTGCGTGATGGTCAGCTGAAGGAAATCCATGTCAGTGAAGTGGTAGTGGGAGATATTGTGTATCTCCAGTCAGGTGATAAGATTGCCGCCGACGGCGAAATGGCGGAAGGCAGCATCAAGGTTGATCAGGCTGCGCTCAACGGTGAAACCGAAGAAGCTGAAAAACACCCCGCCGATGGAAAGTCATACAATACCAAGGATCTGCTCAATCCGCATTATGTATACCGTGGAACAGTTGTCTGTGCCGAAGAAGGCTACATGGAAGTTAAGGTTGTGGGCGATAAAACTATGTTCGGTCAGCTGGCGCTGGAGGTGCAGGAAGAAACCAGAGCCACTCCGCTGCAGCTTAAACTCGCTCATCTGGCAAAACAGATTTCTACCTTTGGCTATATAGGCGCTGCGCTGATTATTATAGCTGTCGTTGCCAAAACATTGATCATGGGACAGGCACCGGGAGATGTCTGGGGCTGGGTACAGCTGATGATCAATGCTATTACAGTGGCAATTACCGTTATTGTCTGTGCGGTTCCGGAAGGTCTGCCGATGCTTACATCGGTTCTGCTGTCCTTCCAGAGCATGAAAATGGCAAAGGATAATGTACTGGTGCGCAATATCAACGGTCTGGAAACTGCCGGCAGCCTGAGTCTGCTGTTTACCGATAAAACAGGTACGATTACAGAAGGAAAGCTGTCCGTTATGGAAGTGACAACGGGAAATGTCCGCTCCTTCCGTTCTCTGGAGGAAATACCGTCAAAGCTGCGGCTGGATGTCCTGACCGGTATCGGCGTCAATAACTCCGCTACCGTATCGGACGGAAATGTTATCGGCGGCAACAGCACCGACCGTGCGCTGATGGCATTCATTGACAAAGATCAGTATTATGATAAACTGCCCAAGGAGGATGTAAAGGATTTTAATCCCTTTGATTCCGCTAAAAAATATTCAAGCCTGACCGTAAAAAGAGAAGGCGGTGCAGTGACCTATATCAAGGGTGCACCTGAAAAAATCCTGATCCGGTGTAAAAAATATCTGGACGAAAATGGCAAGGAAAAGGATTTGGTGGAGAAAAATTACCTGACGACCTATATCAATGGTCAGGCTGCCCGCTCCATGCGTTTGCTTGCTGTGGCAAGGGCTGACGGCGAAAACGGCGACGGTGATCTGACTCTGATTTGTGTATTGAGTATCCGTGATAATGTCCGTAAAGAAGCCGCTGATGCAATCAAGGAGGTTAAGGCTGCTGGTATTCAGGTTGTTATGATTACGGGTGACAGAAAGGAAACTGCTGTTGCCATCGCTAAAGACGCTGGTCTGTTGACTGACAGCAAAGAGGTAGCGCTTACCTCGGCAGAGCTGGGAGAGCTGAGTGATGATGAGGTCAAAGAAATTCTGCCTCGTCTGAGAGTAGTTGCCAGAGCCTTGCCGATGGATAAGAGCAGACTGGTTCGTATTGCACAGGAAATGAACCTGGTAGTAGGTATGACCGGAGATGGTGTAAACGATTCACCTGCCCTCAAAAAAGCAGATGTAGGCTTTGCAATGGGCAGCGGTACCGAAGTAGCAAAGGCAGCGGGAGATATCACGATACTCGATGATAACTTCCTGTCTATTAAAAAGGCAATCCTGTATGGCAGAACCATGTTCAAGACCATCCGTAAATTCTTGGTATTCCAGCTGACGGTTAATGTTGCAGCCGTGCTGATGTGTTTCTTAGGGCCGATTCTGGATATACAGAATATCTATGGCAATGTCCTTACCGTCGTACAGCTTCTGGTAATCAATCTGGCAATGGATACACTGGCTGCTGTAGCATTCGGCAGCGAACCTCCGTTGGAGGAGTATATGAATGAAAAGCCTGTACCAAGAACAGAAGGAATTGTCAGCAAGGCAATGCTGCTGCAAATCGTTATCTCTGCACTGTATATTATGATAGCGTGTCTGTCCATCCTGTTTGTACCGATGATAACCGCATTGTTTGTTGATCCCGGACGTGATGCCAACAGTATGGCAGAAAATGCATTGTATCTGAAATCGGCATTGTTTGCTACATTTATGATGTCAATCGCCTTTAACGGTTTTAATGCCAGAACCGAAAAAATCAATATCTTTTCCGGTCTGAAACAGAATAAGAACTTTCTGCTGGTTATGGGCGGAATCCTGATTCTGCAATTTGTTTTTGTTACCTTTGGCGGCGATTTCCTCAGTGTCAGAGCCCTTTCGCCTGCTGCATGGGGAATGTGTGCCCTGATGGCGCTGATGGTTATTCCCATAGATCTGATCCGTAAGCTATTGTTATCCATTGGTAAGCTGAAAAAAGAATTGAAATAAAAATATAAAAATATAGCTCCCATCCTGCTGTAGTAATAACAGTAGGATGGGAGCATTTTTATAACAGCGGAGCTATAACCCGCATAGCCGCACCGGCAATGCGATAAACAAAATTCTGACGGTGCAGTATTTCAGCGGTAATTTCCCTGGAAGAAGCAAACAGCCCCGTGAAATCTGTCTGGATATCCTTCAGGCATGATACACCGACCAGATAAGCGGCACACTCAAAATGATGATACAGGCTCCGGTAATCAAGATTGATGGTGCCTACGACTGCCTTTATATTGTCACTGAGGAAAACCTTGGAGTGGACAAAGCCGGATGTATACTCATAAATTTTCACGCCTGCCTCCAGCAAATGGAGATACTGGTTTCTTCCCAGCAGCCATATAAGCTTTTTGTCTGGAATACCCGGTAAAATAATGCGGACGTCTACCCCGCGCTCGGCAGCAAAGCGCAGAGCAGCTGTCAATTCGTCATCCAGAATCAGATAAGGGGTCATTATATACACATAGTCCTTCGCACTGTACAGAATGTCGGTGTAGACACGTTCAGCGATTTTGTGATTATTCATAGGAGATTCCGCATATGGGATGACACATCCGTCGCAGCGGATGCGGCGGTCATATTTCCCCAGATAATGGTTGAAATCCTCCCTATCCTTTTCCCATACATTCCACATCTGCAAAAACATCACGGTAAAGCTGTCCACAGCTGCGCCCTCCAGCATAATAGCGGTATCCTTCCAGTGACCAAATTTATTGACCTTATTAATATATTCATCTGCCAGATTAATACCGCCGCAAAATGCTGCTTTTCCGTCTATAATCAGGATTTTCCGATGGTCACGATAATTGTAGGAGGAAGTGATCACTGGTTTGATGCGTTCCCATACCTTGCATTGGATGCCGACTTCCTGAAGACGGCGGGGGTAGTCGTGAGGCAATTTAGAAAATTCACAGGTGCCATCGTACATAACACGTACATCCACACCTTCCTTTGCCTTTCTGGTAAGAATCTCCAGAACACGTCCCCACATATAGCCTTCTTCAATAATGAAATACTCAAGAAAAATAAAATCAGTCGCTTTTTCCAGCTCATCCAGCATACATTCAAATTTATCCTCGCCCACCGGAAAATACCGTACATTGACATTATCGTAAACCGCTGTCAGATCATATCTGGTCAGATAATGGCTCAGCGCAGCGGATTCACGGTTAATGGCTTTGATTTTTCTGGCGGCAGCTTCACTTTGATGAATGTACCCGGCACTTTCCAGATTGATCTGCATCAGCTTCTGCCGGATCGTCCCGTAACCCATTTCCACGGTTGTCCATACATAAAACAGGGTACCGGACAGTGGCATAGCAGATATCAGCAGCGTCCACGACAGCTTTGCAGAAGAATTCATAGGTCGGTTGATCAGCGCCAGTATGACAAGCACTTCAAATACCGATTGTATCAGCAGCAGATAATCCGATACCAGTTCTTTAAGCATTGTCCAGATACTCATCATGACCCATATCTGAATTAGCAGCAAAATCAGTATGAACCCAAACCGGCTGAAAAGTATAGAAAAAAATCCTTTTTTCCATTTAGTTGCCAGACGAATAGCCTTTCCGCTTCTTGGCTTCTTTTGCTTATTTTTTCTCTTGTTTTTTTTAACCCTTCCCCTCAAGAGTATCCCTCCCCCATCAGGAAAAATCTGACTCACCCTTTTTATTACACGTCCTGTCAGTCCAAAACGCCCCTGCCAATAAAACAAACCTATTCTTCCCTCCATTATACCCCAGTTCCCTCTGAAAATCAACCTACTAGTTTTCCCTTCGCGCCGAGCCGGCGCTCCCTAGACGCGTCAGTCGCTGCATCGGCATGCCGCCGGTGTCACTGCTCTCGTTCGGATTCCTTGACCCTTCTGCTATTGTATCTCTCACGTGTGGGCTTGACTTGTATTAGTTTTCAGCGTTCCGCTCTGGTTATAGCCTGAACAAATTTACACCCGCGGAATACATTCAGATGCACACGGCTTTTACGCAGCTCTTTCAAACT
>CACZSU010000236.1 GCA_902783855.1 uncultured Ruminococcus sp. | reverse complement strand
CCTGAGCACCAAACTCCCTACCCTGAGCACCAAACTCCCTACCCTTATGTAGGCAGTGCAACCTGAGTTTGTGGATATATTTACCACAAACCCCCATGTTAGTCACTGATATCTTTCTGCTGAAAGCAGTTTCATTTTCCATTTTCCACTTTCCATTTTCCATTATACAGAAGTTGCGGGGCTGTTCACCAAAGCCTCTGCCACTGGGCGGAGTTCCAAAGCAAGCGGGCGCAGAATAAAACTGAGAGTGTGCGACACCGGCGGCACGCCGGCGCTGTGAGGGTGCAGCGTCACGCTGCCTGAGAGTGCGCGGCACGCCGGCACGGATGCAGGTAATAATAAAACATATCACCGGACGACCATCATAAGGTTATCCGGTGATGCATTGTTTAAAACCATAAATTACATAGGTAAAGCTGCCGTCCGTATTCAATCCGGGAGAAAAAGCAATTATTATGCCGGAACACGGGAAACCGCCAAACGCCTACAAAACAGCTAACGGCATAAATCCTAAATAATCGCAGGCAATCAGACGATAATAAATCCCATCCTTTTCTCCGATAAAGGCTTTCTTTGCAGCATTTCCGCCGTGTATGTGACCATAGAAACACTTCCTGATACCATATGCCTTCAATACATCGGTAATCTCTGTGCATTCCATGCCATTGTAGATCGGCGGATAATGAAGAAACACAATCGGCTCATACCCTGCCTTTACAGCAGGTTCAATCGACATCCGCAGCCTGCCCGCTTCACGGTGCAGCACCTTCATGTCAGCATCCGTTTCCGCATCATAAAACCAACCTCTTGATCCGCACAATGCCAGACCATCCGCTACATAATAATTATTGTGAAGCACACTCAGACTGTCAAACCCGCTTTCTGCAAGGTACCGATCCATCTTTGATTTAGTAGCCCACCAATAATCATGATTGCCCTTGAGCAGAATCTTCTTCCCGGGCAGCTCATGTATAAACCGGAAATCCGCAAAGGTTTCACTCAGCTCCATCGCCCAAGAGATATCTCCCGCAATCACAACGGTATCCTCATTCGTGATCAGATGCTTCCAGTTCTTTTCTATTTTCTCTGTGTAGTTTGCCCAACCCTGAAACACATCCATCGGTTTATCCGTACCAAAGGACAGATGCAGATCGGCGATTGTGTATACTGCCATGATGTTTTCCTCATTTTTGATAAAAAAGCTTAACCGATATGCAGACCGTTCAGTACTGTCTGGGGCATCTCCTCCGCAGCACAGGTGAAGCTGAAACGCTCCTGTGCATCCTTCAAGGATGCCAGCGGTGCAGGAACAGCTGTTTTTGTCCGCTCTGACAGTGTATCTACCATAGAGAATTCATCCTCCGGCAGCGTTTCATCCGTAATACTTGCCAGCACTGCCTTCGCAAACTTATACGGGCTTGCTGTAGAAGCAATCACTGTGGGTGTTGTGTCACCTGTTTCATCCACATACTGTCCGTACACATTGACTGCAACAGCTGTATGGGTATCTGCAAGATAATTTTCCTCACGGTACAGTTCACCGATGGTCTTCCGGGTTTCTGCATCGTCACAATATCCGCCCCAGAAATACTGGTTCAGTTTTGCTTTCAGGTCTTCGTCTACGGTATACACACCCTCTGTATTGAGCGCCTTCATCAGCCCGGCAACCTTTTCTGCATCACCGTCTGTCAGATGATACAGCAGTCTTTCCAGATTGCTGGATACCAGAATATCCATAGACGGAGAAATAGTGGTATAAAATGTTCTCTTTTTATCATATGTACCTGTTCTGATAAAGTCAGTCAGTACATTATTCGCATTGGATGCACAGATAAATTTGCTTACGGGCAATCCCATATTCATAGCATAGAAGGATGCCAGAATATTGCCGAAGTTGCCTGTCGGTACACATACATTAATCGGGTCACCCAGCGCAATCTTGCCCTCGTCGACCATGTCGCAGTATGCAGAGAAATAATAGACAATCTGCGGCAGCAGTCTGCCCCAGTTGATGGAATTCGCACTTGAAAACAGCATATTATTCGCTGCCAGTTTTTCCTTGATGGCTGTATTGGTAAAGATGTTCTTGACACCCGTCTGTGCATCGTCAAAATTACCTTCAATAGCAACCACATTCACGTTATTGCCCTTCTGGGTAGCCATCTGTCTTTTCTGCATCGGTGATACGCCGTTCACCGGATAGAATACCATCATTCTGGTACCCTCTACATCCTTGAAGCCCTCCAAAGCAGCCTTGCCGGTATCACCGCTGGTTGCAACGAGAATCACTGCCTCCTTGCCGCTATAGGTCTTTCTGACAGACTTGGTGAGCAGATGCGGCAGAATCTGGAGTGCCATATCCTTGAAAGCACAGGTCGGTCCATGCCACAACTCCAGCAGTGACATTTTTTTATTGCCGCTTTCAATATAAGAAATCGGTGCCGGATTCTCACCGCCGAATTTCTCAGCTGTATAAGCAGCATCCACGCTTTCTTCAATTTCCTCCTTTGTGAAATCAGACAGGAAATCACCCATTATTTTCTTGGCTCTGCCTCTGTAATCCTCAGCAAGCAGCGCCTTGATATCATCCATCGTATACTGCGGAAGCTCCTGCGGAACAAAAAGTCCGCCTTCTTCTGAAATGCCCTGTGCAATTGCCTGTGACGCAGATACAACCTTACTCTTATCTCTTGTACTGTTATACTTCATAACCTGTTTCCCTCTTTCTTCAATAATTCATCTACGAAAAGCACCGACTGCTGAAAAAACGGAACGCATTATCAAAAAAAACGGCATCTGCCGTATCCTCTCCGAAATGCTCCGCAAACAGGTCGTACAACACCTTCATAGATTCAATTCCCCTGATATCCTCAGGAAGCTCCGCACCGTCAAAATCTGCCCCCATTGCGATATGATCCTTTCCGCCCAGTGACAACATATATGCGGTATGTTTTATTATATCATACATTCCTGATTGGTGCAAGATTTTTGGAAAAGGAGTTTCACTGTTTTTTGAATCCAGAAAATCCGCACAGAAATTCAGCCCTGTCAGTCCGCCGACCTTCATCAGCTTATAAAACTGTTCATCTGTCAGGTTTCTGGGATGATTCGTCACTGCCCTGATATTGGAATGACTGGCAACAAAGGGCTTTCCGGCAATTGCAGCCACATCCCAGAACAGTGCTTCTCCCGCATGGGAAACATCCACTATCATTCCCACACGTTCCATTTCCCTTACGGCAGCCCTGCCAAACGGTGTCAGTCCACGGTTTTCCTTTTCCATGATACCATCGCCAAGCTCATTCCTGCCGTTCCATGTCAGCGTCATCATCCTGACACTCATATCATACATCACTGCAATTTTCTCCAGGTTGCCGCCCAGCACTGCGCCGCCTTCTGCGGTCAGAATTATTCCCTGCCCTTTTTCATCCTTTACCCTGCGCAGATCATCCGCCGTCCGGCACCAGATAATATCCGTTCCTTTCAGCTGTTCTTTCAGCTTCTCTACACACCCGCAGAACAGCTCCCAGGCTGCCGCTCCCCTGTATTCATCAGGAATCCACACAGCAAGACACTGGATATAAGGCCGGATATCCGCCGCTTTGCGGAATGAAATGTGAAAGCTGTCATTAAACAACGTACTATGTTCCGTATAGGCACGATACAAAGTATCACAATGCATATCAAACAGCTGCATAGCTACCTCCGATACTCATTTTCTGCTGATTTCTATTCCAACCACACCATATTCTTTCTGTTTTGCCGGCGAATAATATGCATTCATATCTTCAGCCGCAGCTGTATCCAGATTCTGCTCTGTATACCCACACTGCAGCAGCGGCAGCTTTTTGTACAATTCCCGAAAGTTTTCAAAACAATGCAGGCGGATCACCTCGACCTCTATCTGCTCTCTTTCATCCACCGTATTCACAAACCGGATTGTATCTCCAGGATGTATTCGCTGCCTTTTTTCATCATACAGCCGCAGTTCTATGGTTTTTCTACCGCTCTGTATCATGCCGAACGGCTGCGGATGCAGCTTCATTTCATGCACCATTCCTCTTTCCATCCTTCCTGTCAGTACGGTTTATTATTATCTGTTTCCACAAAGGCATTTTCAATATGTTCGATTCTGACGATCATCTTTGTCACCGCATCGTATTCGACCTCAATCACATCACATCTCGGCTGCAGCTGGATATCATGCTGCACCATATACTGCATGGCTGTACGCAGTATACGACGCTGTTTGCGTGAATCTACCCAGAATGCCGGACGTTCCAATGCACGGGTATTTCTCGTTTTCACCTCTGCAAACACAATATACTCCTCATTTGCTGCAATTATGTCAATTTCTCCGCCTCGGATGCGATAATTTCTTTGCAGGGTATGAAAGCCCTTCTGGTTCAGGTACCGTTCAGCAGCCGCTTCACCCATTGCACCGATCCGGGCTGTATCGGTTATTTTCTCAGCCATTTTCCTTCTCCGCCAGAATCTTTTTCAGGAACGACAAACGGTGTATCTCGCAGGGACCATATTCCAGAATAGCCTCACGATGTGCCTTGGTTCCATAGCCCTTATGCTTTTCAAAGCCATACTGCGGATACTGCTGTGCTAGCTCCAGCATCAGCCTGTCCCTGCTCACCTTTGCAAGAATAGATGCTGCTGCAATGGATTCGCTTTTGGAATCACCCTTTACGATCGTCTGTGCCGGAATCAACAGCTGCGGCATCTGGTTACCGTCTATCATGGCAAAATCCGCTTTGACAGACAGCCCCTCGACTGCCCGTTTCATCGCAAGCAGATCTGCCTGCAGAATATTCATGGTTTCAATTTCCTCTACAGATGCACTGGCAATACAATAGGCAATTGCCTGCTCCCGGATTTCATCAAACAGCTTTTCCCGTTTCTTTTCCGTCAGCTTTTTGGAATCCGTTACGCCCTCAATAATCAATCCTTCGGGCAGAATCACAGCTGCTGCAAAAACAGGTCCTGCCAGCGGTCCCCTGCCTGCTTCATCCACACCGCAGATCGCCTGATAGCCCTGTTCCCGGTAATACATTTCAAATTCTAACATCAGGATAATCCTCCGCTTTGTCAATCGTCAGCTTTCCGAGCGTTGCGCTGCGGAATTCGTCCAGAACAGTTGCCGCTGCTCTTTCCGTATTGATTTCTCCGCCTGCAATCAGCATTCCTCGTTTTCTGCCGACCATTTCCAGAATTTCATATCCCTGCAGCGGCAGAATATCTTCCTTGTCCAGCTTATACCGGGCGCACAGCGCTTCGGGAAAATGATCCCGCAGATATTCCAGCAATCTGCCGCTCAGATGCTCCGTATCCAGTATATCATCCTTTACCGAACCGATATACGCCAGCTTTTCGCCCACCAGCGGGTCATCGAACTTCGGCCACAGCACGCCAGGGGTATCCAGCAGATCAAATCCCTTGCCGATGGTAAACCACTGGTTGCCCCGGGTCACACCAGGCCGGTCCTCTACCTTTGCACGGTTCTGTCTGGACATACGATTGATAAACGAGGATTTTCCCACATTCGGTATGCCTACCACCATTACTTTAATCGTTCTGCCCGTCATGCCCTTCTGATTCCAGTTCTGAATCTTTTCCGACAGCACATTTTTTACGGTTGGAATAAAAGCATTTAAGCCCTTGCCTGATTTACAGTCAAGAGCTATAGCAGCAATATTCTTCTGTCGGAAAAGCGAAAGCCATTTTTTGGTTTGGGCAGCATCTGCCATATCGCATTTATTTAGCACCACGATACGAGGCTTGTTATTGATAATGCTTCTGAGATCGGGGTTACAGCTGGAATACGGCACCCTTGCGTCCAGCAGGACTGCCACCGCATCAATCAATTTCAGCTGGGATTCGATCTTTCTTTTCGTCCGGGTCATATGACCCGGAAACCACTGTATTGACTTTAATTCTTCCATAAAACACCTTTCTTTTACAGCTTACGCATATACGCTCCCGAACTGGGACAGCGGATAGATACGCAGCTGTGCCTTGCCGATAATATTTTCCACAGGTATCAGACCAATCTCGGTACTGCGGCTGTCCAGAGAACCCTCACGGTTATCTCCCATTACAAACACATATCCGGCGGGAATCTTATCAGGAATCTCTGTCGGATTTCTCAGCTTGATGGTGGTACCCTTGATATAGGTTTCATCCAGAATTACCCCGTCCACGCTGACTTCTCCTGTATCGTAGTTAATCGAAAGCGACTGTCCCTCTGTTGCGATGACTCTTTTGATAATCGGATCGCTATAGTTTTCGCCGTGGCTGATAACCACAATATCACCATACTGGGGGGTGTACATAAAGCTGGAAATAATCAGTCTGTCCTTATCATTCAGTGTATCTGTCATGGATGTTCCGCTGACAGTCACCTGTCTGAACACAAACGTCAGCAGCAGTACCACTACGATCAGCGCTACCATAAATGCATTCGCCCATTCAAAGATAAAGGATGTGACACTGATGCTTTCTTCCTCTTCGATTTCGATTACCTCGTCCTCAGCTTCAGCCTGACTTGTTTTTGTCTTTTCCTTTGATTCTGACACGCTCAGCACCTCTTTCCGTTACATGGAACCAAACAGCTTATTGATATTCTCGCCAAAACGATTCAGCGGAAACACAACAAACCTTACTGTCCCTTCTACTTCCTCTGTATCCACCAGCTCCACATTTTTACTGCCATTGATATGATTGACATTCACCAGCAGCTGACCATCCTGCAGAGCATACAGTTCCCTGTTATCATTCGCCCTTTCCTGCTCCGACAGAACTGTTGCACAAAGACGGCTCTTTCTCAGAACGACAATATCGCCTTCCTGCGGCTCATAACCTCTCACCTGTACCATGACGCTGACCTGTTCTCCGTTCAGGCTGAACGCACCTTTCACCGGTATGATATCGTAAAAGATATACATCGCACAGGACACGATCAATGCCAGACCGATAATCGCATACAGCAATTCCAGCGCACTTCTCACGGCTGCCAGTCTGTCGGTCAGATCTATATAATGTTGTGTTACTGATCTGTGCCACTTCTTCATAACCTTATCACAGCCTTCTGAATCAGCAGATAGCAAAAAAGGGACAGTACGTCCCTTTTTCTTATGGCGAAATTATTTGATCTGTTCCTTAACCTTGGCAGCCTTGCCGACTCTGCCGCGCAGATAATACAGCTTGCTTCTGCGAACCTTACCGTTTCTGACAACCTTTACGTCAACAACGTTCGGGCTGTTCAGCGGAAATACACGCTCAACGCCTACGCCATAGGACAGACGTCTTACAGTAAATGTTTCAGCTACACCGCTGCCTCTTTTAGCAATAACGGTACCCTCAAACATCTGGATTCTTTCTCTTTCGCCCTCACGGATATTTACGCTGACACGTACTGTATCACCGATCTCGAACTGGGGCTTTACTTCTTTGATAGAAGAAGCTGCAATTGATTTTAATGCGTCCATTTTTATTCCTCCTGTTATTTATAGACATTCATGCAACCTGTGCAGAGGACTGTCCGTTTCAAAGTTCAGCCTTCCGGCTTTGCTATGAATCCCATCACAAGTGACGGCTTCAAATGCCTAATCATTATACCACACCATATCAGAAATTGCAAGCCCTTTTTTAATAATTTTTCCGGTGCCGAGCCGGCGCTCCCTGAACGCGGCGCCGAGCCGGCGCGGGCTGAACGCGTCAGTCGCTACACTACGTTCCGCTCTGGTTATAATCTGAACATATTCACACCCGCGGGACACATACAATAGCCCGCCAGTTCAAAGCAAAGCTGCTATAAACCAAAACCAGACTTAGCGAACCATCTTCCCTATGCTACTGTAAAGTACCCTCTGAAATGAGGTAAGGCGCCGAGCCGGCGCGGGCTGAACGCGTCAGTCGCTACACTACGTTCCGCTCTGGTTATAGTCT
>CACZSU010000235.1 GCA_902783855.1 uncultured Ruminococcus sp. | reverse complement strand
TCTTGCCTATTGTGCTTACAAGCATAAGACCTATGACCACTGCGAAGGCTGTACTGTCTATTTTATCATCCAGTACGGCGCATATTGCAAAAAACGCAGCCGGTATTTTCATGGCGCCGAAAATTGCATCCAGCACACCGAGGGCTACTGAAGTATAAAACTTATTCCTGTTTTCTTTGCTGCAAAAGTCAAAGAATTTCTTCAGCATTTCAAACATCAGACTGCCTCCTTTCCCGTAGTATCCTCGTCCTTAGCCATAGTATGAGCATCCCACATTTTGCGGTAAAGACTGCATTTAACGAGAAGCTCATCATGTTTTCCGACTGCTTCAATATTTCCATTGTTTACAACAAATATTTTATCCGCATCCGTAATAGTAGAAAGACGGTGTGCAATAACAATAAGCGTTTTACCCTTTACCAGTTTTGCTACGCTTGACTGTACCAGCGCTTCATTTTCGGGATCGGTATAGGCTGTAGCTTCATCAAGAATGACTACGGGAGCATTTTTCAGCATAGCTCTTGCAATACAGATTCTCTGACGCTCACCGCCTGACAAGTGACCTCCGGCTCCTCCGACAATGGTGTCATAACCGTTTTCAAGGCTGAGAATAAACTCATGGCATCCGCTGCTTTTGGCGGCATTTATGACATCCTCGTCCGTTGCACCCTTTCTGCCCAGACGGATATTTTCCATGACAGACATATCAAAAAGATAATTATCCTGGGCAACATAAGAGATCTGACCGGAATAAAAATCAAGCGGCAGGTCTTTTATGTCAACTCCTCCGTATGTAATACTGCCGCTGTCGGCATCCCAGAGGGAATCAATCAATCTTGCAATCGTGCTTTTACCGGAACCGGAAGGTCCTACGATGGCATTCACCTCACCCTGTCTGATTTGCATATCAATTCCATGAAGAACCTCTTTATCCTTATAGGTGAAGTGTACATTTTCAAGAACGATATCAGAGCCGTCAGGCTTTTGGGAAAGAGAATCGGGACGCACCATATCTTTTCTTTCAAGGATTTCAGTCACCTCTCCGAATATGGTATTCATTTTCAGAATATCATCCATATAGGAAAAGGCGACAACGAGCGGCGTGATCAGTCCGGCTGAAAGAATGATTCCTGTGATGAAGCCCTCTGCCGACAGACTTCCATTGTTTACAAGCAAAAGTCCCACAGGCAGAACGCCAAGCAGAGTTGCAGGCATAAACGAAAGGCTTCCTGCCTGCCACCAGATACATTTTCTCATCCATTTAATGAAGCAGTCAGCACCTTCTCTTGCAGCAGTCACAAACTTTTCGTAGGAGGTTTTTGATTTGCCGAAGGCTTTAATGACCTCTATTCCGTTGATATATTCCACAGCCGTATCATTGAGCTTTTTTGTCTTTTCAACAGAAACCTCATAGCCGCCCTTGCTTTTTATCATCATACCGGTGACAAATACAAGACCGATAACAACGGAAATAAGATTGGCAAGACCCAGCCGCCAGTCTATGGTCAGAAGATAAATGAACATAACCGCGGGGAGCAGGATATTTGCTGTAAACTCCGGTACGATATGTGCAAGTGTCGTTTCCATTGAATCAACACGCTCAACAATGATATTCTTGTAGCTGCCGCTGTTGTCATCCAGTACGGAGCCGAGAGGTATTCTGCTGAGCTTTTCGCAAAGCTGTTTTCTGATACCGCCAAGAACATTGAACGTTGCCACATGGGACAGTGTTGTGGAAATGGAGTGCAGTGTTACTCTTATCACCCAGCATAGACCCATAAACAGTGTCATTTGCAGATAATAGCTCCACTCCTTGTTTCCGGCAAGAAGCTGTCCTACCACACCAGCGATCAGCAGATAGGGAATAAACGATGCCGCAACACCCAGTATTGCGATCAGGACACTTCCTCCGAAAAAGCCTTTCTTTCTCCCGGCAAATTCAAGGACCCAGGAGAGCGTACTTTTCTTTTTCAAGTTTTTTCCTTCTTTCTTTTTGTTGCTTTACATAATCAGAATCCTAAGTATTTCCTCCACCCCTCTCTGAAAAACATTGAAACTATATCGGCATTATGCAATGCTGCTTCGTGAGTATAATCATGCTTTAACATTTCAAGCATTGCCGAATACTGAGCGCTTAGCAAAAGGTGCATTTCCTTTTCATCTATATCATTGACTTTTATGCCTTTATCCTTTAATTCGTCCATAAATCTGAGCGTACAGTCCTGCACCTTTGTAACAAGCTCATGCAGAAAATCAGCGTATTTTGTTCCCTCACTCCCGAAGAAAAGCAGCTTATTCTCGTCATAATCGGCATAGACCATATCAACGATCATTCTTGTCTGACTTATGTCATTCCACATTTCTTCAAGTCCGCTGTTTTGTGCCATATCGCATTGTCTGGTGTTTTCGGTTACGCAAAAGCTGTTCCAGGCTTTGACCGCAGGACAGACTACGGCTTCAAAAATATCCTCTTTGTTTTCATAATGCCTGTAAAGTGCAGTCGCTGTAATACCGACTTCCTTAGCTATACGTCTCATAGAGGCATTCCCAAATCCCTTTTCTATAAATTCTTTTTTGGCGGCATTCAGTATTTTTGTTTTGGTTTCCATTTCTTTTCTCCATGATATGATAAGTTAACGGTGTAAACGTGTTAGATGACATTAACTATTATAATTAGACACAACTAACTTGTCAACCCCTTTATTAAATTTTGCTAGAATAAATAAACAATAGATAAAAGCATTACAGCCTACCTTTGTGCAGGCTATAATGCTTTTTGTTTTCTGCTCAATTTCCATTTGATACTGTATTTTCAATTCTCGCTTGTACTTTAAAGTAGGTATTCCGGGATAATCTGAGAAGCATAATGCAATCGAGATCAGTCAATGACCCTTCAAAATACTCAGCGTATTTCCGTATTCCTTCTTTTGCTGAAAGTCTCTTTTTTATTTCTGGCAGGAATTGTCAACTATACATTCGTTTAGCAAACACTTTCTAATGGAATGACCATTAACTGATGCCAACAACTTCCCCTTCTTTAGGAACGTAATCTTTTAGATATTCAAAGTAATCTATACTAAGTGCTCCCATACGCCCTTTTCCAGCAAACCAGAAAACATCTTCATCATACTTATCTCTTCCAACTATATCTCCCTCTTTTAATTTAAAACTGTTGGATTTGTCAATAAATCTCGTATAGATCACAATATCTTTTTTCTCAAGGCTTTGACCAAATTCCCAATCTCCTGCGGAAAGAATCGGAAGTATTTCCTTGATTTCGTCTATTGTATATTTTTCCTCCTGACCTGTTTGTAATTCATCGTCAGAATCACCTTCCGAATTCTCTTCACTTTCCTCGGCAAAAACACTGTTTTCCTGTTCTGATACAGCACTGCTTTCCTGTTCTGATACAGCACTTGATTCAGTTGCTGATGAATTACCACTATCTTGTCCTGAATCCGAATTGCACGCTGATAATCCCATAACAGATACAGCCAGCAGTGCTAGTAGAAACAGTCTCAAACCCGGAACTTTAGATTTACCCAATTCTATCACGTCCTTACATATTTTTAACTATATAGACATAAAATAGCCTATACAGTTTATTCTATACTAACACATTTACCTATATAATTCAAGTATAATTTTAACTGTATAGGTGATTTTTTATGAAACAGATTAATTATATTGAAATCGGACAAAATATCAGGAAAATAAGAAAATCACGAGGATTTTCACAAGAACAGCTTGCTGAAAAAATTGATATATCTGTAACACATATGAGCCATATAGAAACTGGTAATACAAAGCTTAGTTTGCCTGTGCTGATTACTTTGGCAGATGAACTTAATGTTAAATGTGACGATCTCATCTCAGATCATTCGAGAAAATCAAAAGACGACTATATAAATGAATTTTCCGATCTTGTAAGTCAATGTTCTCCGGCTGAGATTAACGTCTTGATGGATGTTTTAAAAGCAACTAAATCTGCGATAAAACTGTATATAAGCGATGATTTTTGACGGCTCTATAAGTCTTACGATGTTCTCTCAAGATTTTTCCGGTGTTCTGAAAAATAATTCAAAAACGATTGTACAAATATCCGATTCGGTAAAAACTACTGCCGGTTATTTTAATATTAATTTACGCATAGAAATGTTACAGCAAGTAAAAGATATGACATGTGAATATTACTTTTTGAAACTATCAATGAATCAGTAAAAATTATAAATGATATTATAGAATTATCAGATAAAATAGAGCCTATTATTTTTTCATTTTATAAACCCTGATAATTTTCCCCCGAAACAGGATGAACGGGTTTGCCTTGGGACATTTGCTATTATTCCCACTCAATGACTTATTCTATATATAGCTTCCTCATAATTTTTCAGACACAATATATAGCGTATATGTGACGGTCTTGGCATAACGCTTGCTGAATTTTTCGACACAAACGAGTTTAATAATCTGGAACAGGAAATAAAATAGCAGGAGCATCGGACTTAAATCCAAGGTCTGATACTCCTGTTTTCTTTCGATTATTCTGTTGTTCAAAGTTCTACAACCGGACTTCCCTCGCTGCGATAGTGGTAGATTTCATCCTCCGCTGCGATACGGACAGATGCAAATTCGTATTCATCTAAATGTTCCTCTGCTATTTCTTCGTTGTCACAATAAACAAGGGCTGTGCCGTCTGTTTTCTTGTAAGTTGCAGAATACCAATCTATGAATACATCATATCAGCTTTATTGTGGATTGAAGCCCTGTATATTGTTTGATCATTCCGATTTTTGCCACCATTCTTTGAGTTCCTTATAATCATCCATTACAACCGAATCTCTGTCAGCCTCCTCGCAAGTGAGGAATTAACAAGCCTCAGCACAGACGCATCCGCATAGCTTTTGTAGACAGGGCTTATGTCACCGTACCAGACTATCCTGTCATCAATAACTGTATATTTCTGAAATACGCGGTCTTGTCTGAACACAGAAACATTATCAGGCAGCTCAATCGGAAGCATTTCAGAAAATGAAGTAATAAGCGTAAGTGAAACTCCGCTCGGCAGTTTTCTTATAAGTCCCATAAACATACGCTCATCGACTTTTGGTGAACATATCATTATATCCGAAACACTTGATGATATATCTTGTTCCAGCTTTTTCAGATAGGTTTTGTTATCGTAGATCAGGTCGCTTTCTGATGTATCTGACCCGCCGAAGGTATAGCCAAGCTCTGAATATCCCTTCATTCTTTTACGGTACATCCTGTCTAATGTCGGTACGAACAGATCAACATAATCATAAACGCATATTTCTTTCTTGCCTTCACAGTTACGGTGCAGTCTGCCTGCGTACTGTGACAGCCTTCCCTTCCATGATATAGGCATAGCTAGAAAAAGCGTATCAAGTCTCGGCTCGTCAAAGCCCTCTCCTATATACTTTCCGATAGCAACTATAACAAGATTTTCATCCTGCGCAACAGCCCTCAATGCCTCTAATTTCAGGCGTTTATTCTTCGCTCCGTCCTGTCCGCTGAGGAGAAAAAGGTTTCTGCATTTTCCGTCAAGTGCCGAATATATCAATTCTGCGTGTTCCGTGCGCTCGGTAAGTATGATAATGTTCTTTTCCTTTGAGTATTCACTTAAAGCATCCTCAATGATCTGCGAATTTCTCATTTCATCGGTACAAAGCACAGAACATAGCTCGGTATAATTCATGTCCTGATTGGCTGTTCTGAATTCAGTAAATCTCGGAATGACCGTTCTCGGTATCATGTTTTCCATCATCTGAGAAATTGCATCTGCTTTATAGCGAATCGAACCGCACTGCATAAAGATGATCGGCTGGTGTCCATCCTGACGTATAGCCGTTGCTGTCAGACCATAAACATATTTTGCACTGACAGTTTTCAGCACCTTCTCAAAGCTGAATGCCGAAACATGATGACATTCATCGACAATAACCATTCCGTAATCTTTTACAAACGGTTTTACTTCATCCCCTTTGACAACAGACTGCATTATCGCAATATCAGTACGTCCGTTCAGCGTGTTCTTTCCTGCTCCCAGCTTTCCTATGTAGGAAATCTTTTTTCTTCTTCCACGCTTTTTTGGTTGAGGTTCGGGTTCTTCATCAAATATCAGAAATTCAGACAAAGATTTTTCCCACTGCTCTAAAAGTGCAGAAGAATGAACGAGAATAAGTGTATTGACCTTTCTCTGTGCAATAAGATATGCCGCCGTAACAGTTTTGCCAAATGCAGTAGTTGCGGACAGTACACCGATATCATTTGATAAAAGCGCATCGGCTGCTTCCTGCTGCTGAGGTCGGAGAGTGCCGTTAAAGCTGACTTTGATTTCCTTACCGCTTGTTCTTTCATCAGCAACTGAATACGCAGCATTGGCAGAACCCAGAACAGCCTTTATCTCTTCCTCGCATCCTCTCGGCAGACAAAGATACCTCTCCGTTTCTTCGGAACAGTCAATTATTC
>CACZSU010000234.1 GCA_902783855.1 uncultured Ruminococcus sp. | reverse complement strand
TATAGTAAACGTCATTATTATTTTGACTTTGCTCAATCAGCGACTGTGCATTTCATGTTTGTAGGATTTAAGGAAAGTAAAAATTCTTTCGTCGTTTACTATAGTTTTTTTAGGAAGAGGGGTGCGGGTGTCCGGTGGACATCGCTGCGAAGCAGCAGCACCGACCGAGCCGACAGGCGAGAAGGGGGATAACCCTTTGTTTTTAAACAAAGGGTTTCCCCCGGGGCAGTGCTGACAAAAATTGATTTCCGTGGAGAAGGGGGGATTGCCTTGAAGAAATCATCGGGAAATGGAATGAAGATTCTGGTGCTGACGGTGTGTCTGCTGCTGGTGGTTGCGCTGGTTACAGCAGGCAACAGCACGGTAAACGGTTTTTTTACCGGTCTGATTTTCTCTCCGCTGCAAAGGGCAGCTTCTGAATTTACAGGCAGTGCCTCCGGGGTCATCAAGCCGCCTGAGGATGTGCAGAAACTGGAAGAAGAAAACAGCCGGCTGCGGGAGGAAAACCGCAGACTGAACACTCGTCTGGTGGAATATTATGACCTGAAAAAGGAAAATGAGGAACTGTATAAGTTCTATAATATCAAAAAAGAAAACGGAGATTTTGCCTTGCTGCCGTCTACGGTGATTGCAAGGGATCCGAATGAGAATTTCTATGGCTTTGTGCTGGATAAAGGCTCCAAGGACGGCGTATCGAAAAATGATCCCGTTGTAACGGAAAACGGACTTGTTGGTTATGTCAGCGAGGTCAATCTGAAATCCTGCAAGGTAACAGCCATGATTTCCCCCGATGCAAGGGTGGGCGCGCTGGATAAAAAAACGGAGAATCAGGGGATTATCACTGGTACGCCTGAATACTGCGAAAAGAATATTGCTGTTATGAAGAATATTTCCGCCCAGCATCAGATGGAAAAGGGCGATATCGTGGTAACGTCAGGCTATGGCGGATTATACCCGAAAAATGTGAAGATCGGGACGGTGCTATCCCTTGGATATGACTATACGGGAATGCCGATTGTGCTGGTGGAACCGTTTGAGGATGTGAGGACAATTACCTCAGCCGCAATTGTGACCAGCTTCAGCGGAAAGGGAGAGATCGAAGAATATTCCAGACCGGCACAGGAAAGCCGGAGGTGAGGAAAGCGGGAAATGTATGAACAGATATAAAGCCGTGCGCTATCTTGCTTTTTTTCTTGAAATTGTCTTGTGCTATATCATCCAGATTACACCGGGTATGATGCCGGAGGTATTCGGTGGCAGACCGGTGCTGCTGCTGCCGCTGGCACTGACCTTTTCAGTATTTGAGGATGAGATTCCGTCCATTTTCTGGGGGGTGCTGTGCGGATTGCTGGCGGATGTCAATTACAGTGGTCCCACAGGCTATTATGCAATTATGCTGGCGATTGTTTGTTACAGTGCCAGTGTGCTGATGAAAAACTATATGCATACGAATCTGCTGACAATCATGCTGATTGCCACGGTTGTGATTCCTGTGATGATGGCAGGTCAGTTCCTGCTGTTTTATATTGCTATGGGGTATGATTATATATGGGAGTATTTTGCGGCACATTATATTGCACGGATCATATTCACATGGGCGTTTGTTCCGGTTATGTATGCAGTCAACCGCTTTGTGGCAGAAAAAACAGCGGCAGATTAAACGGATGAAACAGGGAAGGGGTGATCGGTACGAAGGTAAGAAAATGGCGTTATGCCATGATATTGGCAACCCTGACGATTGTGATTGGAATATTCTGTGCCAGACTGTTCCGCTGGCAGCTGAAGGAAAATGAAATATACGAAGAAATAGCGCTGACCTCTACGGAATATACCGTCAGTACGGATGCCATCAGAGGAGAAATCTTTGATGTCAAGGGTCAGCCTCTTGCCCAGAATACAACGGGCTACAGAATCGTGATTAATAAAATATTTATGCCCGACGATCAGCTGAATGAAGCTATCTGCAAGCTGATCACACTGACGGAGCAGTGCGGCTGTAAATGGAAAAATGAACTGCCGATCCTGCAAAGCGGACAGGGCTACCGCTTTGAGGATGACAGGGAAACGGATATTGCACAGCTGAAAAGCAAGGATAACCTGAATATGAACCCCTATTCTACGGCGGCGGACTGTATGCTGCGGCTGGTGGAAAAATATGACTGCGGAGGCTACGACAAGAAGCAGCAGTATCAGATTGTCAGTGTACGCTATACGATGGAGAAGAACCTGTACAGCGGGAGCATACCGTATGTGTTTGCAGATGACCTGGACGAGGGTGCGATGAATATCATTTCAGAAAACACCCAGAGTGATCCGGGGATTGAAATAGAAGCCTGTGCTGTCAGAAAATATATCAATGGTACGACAGCTCCCCATATTGTGGGTGTGACTGGACTGGTTTCGCAGGAGGAATATGACGAACTGAAGGAAAAGGGATATGCCTATAATGATATCGTGGGAAAGCTGGGGGTAGAATATGCCTTTGAAGACAGGCTCCGTGGAAAGTCAGGCAGCAGAACCTATGAGGTTAATCCGGACGGCAGCGCTGTAGTGAAAAAAACGGTGAATTCTCAGCCGGGGGATTCGGTTTATCTGACGATTGATTCTGAATACCAGCAGTTTGTCCAGCAGGTATTGAAGGAAGCCATTGATGAAACCCATGAGTATCATAAAAACAAAGGCGGCAAAAATACAGGTGAGGATTGTGTGGGAGCTGCCGCTGTCGTTCTGAATGTCAAGGACTTTTCGGTATTGTGTGCAGCAAGCTATCCCAATTATGATATATCCCGCTATTATACCGATTACAACAAGCTGCTGACGACAAAAGGCGATCCGCTGGTAAACCGTGCCTTTAACGGTGCGTTGGCGCCGGGGTCAACCTTCAAGCCCATGGTAGCGTCTGCCGCACTGGAGGAGGGCGCCATTACGGATAAGACCACATTCACGTGCCAGGGCATATATACAAAGGGCGGTCTGAAGCTCAGCTGTATGCACGTTCACGGTACGCTGAATCTGTATGAGGGAATACGGGATTCGTGCAATGTTTTCTTTGCCGAAACTGCCAGACTGCTGGGAATAGAAAAGATGAATGTGTACGCCAAGCGCTGCGGACTGGGCGTCAGAACAGGAGTAGAAATCGGAGAAAGCAGCGGAACGCTGGCGGGACCTGAATACAGTGAAATGATGGGGACACCCTGGTATGAACCGTTGGTATCGCCGGCTGGCATTGGTCAGTCGGATAACCAGTTTACGCCTCTGCAGCTGGCGACATATGTGGCGACGATCGCCAATAACGGTGTGCGTCTGAAGCCTCATGTAGTGGACAAAATTACAGATTATACGGGCAAAAAGGTATTGTATCAATCTGAACCGGAGGTTGTAGACAATATGGGCGTTAGTCAGAAAAACCTCAGGGAAGTTCAGAAGGCAATGAATATGGCAGCCAACAGCTACGATTCCTTTGATGGTTTTCCGATGCAGATTGCCGGTAAGACCGGTACAGCCGAAAATGCAGGCTCTGACCATGCGAATTTTATCTGCTATGCACCTTATGATCATCCACAGATTGCAGTTGCAATTATGATCGAACACGGAACCAAAAGCTGGGTGGCAGCGGATGCTGCCGAGAAGATTCTGCGCAAGTACTTTGATATCAAAGACACCAAAAAGAAGGATCTTACCGCCAGAACCACAAGCAACGAATGATGAAAGTGTAGTTGTTTTTATTATACCTGAATCCGTGAAATTGACCTTTCCACCACTGCGGACAACTAAGGAATACGACCGATAGCAGCGACACCGGCGGCACGCCAGTGCAGCGTCATACTGCCGCTCCTTGTCGAAGGGGGAAAATAGGGAAAAGAGGGAAAATAGGGAGTTTCAAAAACAAAAAGTTTTTTGGCTCTATACTTTTTAAACGGCATTTAACAGGTGTAAAAAGAAAGAATAATAATACAAAACCCAGAACTATTTACAAACAAATGTTCTGGGTTTTTTCGTTTGCTTGTTATTTTTTTGAATTTTGCTCGGCAAGCAACAACATGGGCAAGAGTGACCTATTATCGGGCAAGAATTAAAATAATAGAAAGATTAGGTGATACGAATGAAAAATGATTGTAGTGTAGTCAAAGACCTTATCCCTCTGTATGCCGAGGGGCTTGTCAGCACAGAAACAAAAGAGTTTATTTACGAACATTGTCAATGCTGTCAAAAATGCAAGGAGCTTTTACAAGCGATTGCGGATTCCCCTGATAAAGAAGAAACGACTGACAACAAAAAGGAAAAAATGTGGACTGCAATAGCCAGCAAAGAAAGAAAAAAGAAAAAAGGAATGTATGTAATACTGTCATTTGCAGCGATAATATTGATAACATCGGCAGTACTTCTCTATATATTTTTGCCGAAGGGAAATAACTGGTCTACTCAATATGACTATACTTATACGGAACAGACTTTGACCCAGACAAAGTTTACCGAGAATGATATTTACGCTGCTGCATCAGCAGTCGAACAGGAAATTAATGTTAGCGGAAGTATACTGCTTCGGTTGTCTTATAATGAAAAATATACGTTGAACAAGGACTGGCACTCAGAATATCCGGATGCTATTATCTTTGAAGGTGACTACTATTTGCCTGAAGAGCCTGTTGCCGGTGACCCGAATCGTTTGAGAACCCACTGGAGTTGGTGGGTGGTGAAAGATAGTAAAGGCAAATGGGAAATCGTTAACAGCGGTCATGGTTAATGGGGTAAACATCTGTTATTCATATTGAAGCAAGGGGATTGGCAGCGACTAAAGCGTTCAGCCAGCGACGGTCGCCGCCGAGCGAATAAGGGAAAATGGGGATTGAAAATGAGGGGGAATGGTGATACAATAGGGTAGTAGTATTTGCACAAAAAAATAAACGATAAGGTTGTTTTATTGTGTGGGTTGAAGCAATGTCAAGAGAGATAAATTAAGATGAGGTGACCAGGAATGATCGTTGTAGAGAGCGGCGAAATCAAAAATATGGAGCGGGCAGCAGTCAGGAGGGGAACGTCCCTTGCCACGCTGATGGAGCAGGCAGGTGCAGCTGTTGCGGAGTTAGCAGCCAAACTGATTGCCCGGGATAAATTAAAAAACATTACCGTGTTCTGCGGAAAGGGAAACAACGGGGGAGATGGATTTGTTATAGCCCGGTTTCTGTCGCTGATGTGTGATGTTACGGTCATTCTGGCAAACGATGAGCCGGAAAGCGACCTGGGAAAGCTGAACTACAATCTTTTGCCGGATAAGGTCAATGTGATCAATCACCGGGAAAACCGTGAGGACTGCGCCGAGGTGATCAGCAATTCCGATCTGATTATTGACGCCATATATGGTATCGGCTTTAATGATATTCTGGATCCGTACTGCACGGAGCTGGTGGTGTTTGCAAACCGCAGTCATGCCATAAGAATTGCAGTGGATATTCCCAGCGGCATTATCTGTGATACGGGTGAGGTGCCGGGAGAGTGCTTCCATGCGGATTATACCGTGACCTTTACGGCGCTCAAGCCCGCCCATGTTCTCTATCCGTCAATGGATTACTGCGGCGAGGTATCGGTGGCAAAGGTGGGTATTCCCAAAATGATTGTGGATACCGCTATTTATGCTATGCGCACTACAGATGAATTTCTGGAAAAGCATCCGCTCCGGCATAGTGCAAAATCAGCGCACAAGGGTTCTAACGGAACATTGCTGGCAATCTGCGGCAGCTACGGCATGGCTGGCGCAGCGGTTCTTGCCGGTCAGGCAGCTTTGCGCTGCGGTGTAGGTCTGCTGCGGGTGGCTCTGCCTGAATCTATCTATCCCATCGCTGCCGGAAAACTGACAGAAGCTGTTTTTATGCCGCTGGAGCAGTCACGGCACGGTCTGATCAGCATGAATGCATTTGACAGCCTGCAGATGGAGATTATGAACAATTGTACGGCGGTTCTGGTTGGCTGCGGCGTCGGTCA
Organism: uncultured Ruminococcus sp.; assembly: GCA_902783855.1. Classification (GTDB taxonomy): domain Bacteria; phylum Bacillota; class Clostridia; order Oscillospirales; family Acutalibacteraceae; genus UBA1213. The sequence goes on along the minus strand of CACZSU010000234.1, from coordinate 755 downwards.
GGGAGATGATATTGCAGAGGTAATTGCCGGATTGATTTCCGTTTCTGTCAAGCCTATGGTACTGGATGCAGACGGTATCAATGCCATTGCGGCTGATCCCACCATTCTGCGCACCGCTATGGCGCCTGTTATTATTACCCCGCATCCGGGTGAGATGGGGCGTCTGACAGGAAAAACAACCATAGAGGTGCAGCAATCCCGCTACCGCACTGCCAGGGATTTTGCGGCAGAATATGGTGTAACAGTAGTACTCAAGGGCGCTAATACCATTATCGCACTGCCTGACGGAAATGTTTACGTCAATCTGACCGGAAACAACGGAATGGCAAAGGGCGGCAGCGGTGACGTGCTGGCTGGTATGATGGCATCCTTCCTGGCACAGGGTATGAATTATGATGAAGCGGCGATCAATGCAGTATATTATCATGGCATTCTCGGCGATAAATGTCTGGAAAAATATTCTGCCCGCACCATGCTCCCCAGTGACATGATTGACGAAATCACGCATATACTTTGATAAGCGGTGCTGCTATCCGGAAGTCGCCGGGCTAAGTGCAAAATTATAGTTGGCAAAATAGAGCAACTGCCAATTTGAATAAGCTGCGTTGAAGCCGTGTGCATCTGAATGTATTCCGCGGGTGGGAATATATTCAAGCTATAACCAGAGCAAAGCGTAAGCGTAGCGACTGACGCGAATCGGGAGCGGCGGCTCGCCGCCCAAAGTGTAAAATAATAGTTGGTAAATAGAGCAACTG
>CACZSU010000233.1 GCA_902783855.1 uncultured Ruminococcus sp. | reverse complement strand
GGGCAAGGTTGATGACGTTGCTATGACCGATGCTGACCAGGATGGCGTTTTTGAAGGCGCATTCAAGGTTAAGGTTACCGCTAATATTTGTAGCATAAATCAAATCACTTTGGAAAATCATCTATGTGAAGTTCTGGATTATTTCAAAGACGAAAATAAATTTGATGTTTCAAAAAAGTTTATGTTATTACTGGTATCACCGCAAGGCAATGGATTATGAAAACACTTAATTGATAATCAGAATCAGCAATTAAGGCTGTTTTCTGATTTTATGTTGATATTTTTCATGTTTATTGACGGCATTTTCTTGTACAGAATTATTACTATTTGCAGCTGCATTATAATTTTGAGTATGGAATACTCAAAAAAAGCTCTCCAAAAAGGAAAGCGATCAAGGGATGTGTTTAAATGAAGAAAAATGAGATGAAAAAATGCTTGCTTTTGCTGTTACTGAGCGGAGCCTGCCTGCTTTCGTCTGCCTGCCAGACAGCTCCCGATTCTAAGAAAATTGAAATGGAGCCATCTCAACAGGTCGATCAATCCAGCATACCAGAGCAATCCAAGGCAGCAGACGATAGTTCCAAAGCAGCGGAAGAATCCACCTCTGCCTCGTCAGCCGCAGAAGACCCGGAGGCAGCGGTACGGAAAAGTGAAATTGAATGTCTGCTGCTCAAAAAACAGGAATTGAAAGAGGAAGGCTATTTCAGTAAATCCGATAATTATTTTACCAATACCTATTTTTATAACGATGCTGTTATCAAGGATTTCAATTTGGACGGACATTATGAGATGATCGTGGAATATATTGTGCCATTTGCTCATCCATCCGGTACGGAATATGATCCTGCAAAAGACCCATTTATAAGAGCAAATGATATGTCTGTCGTAAAGGTTCTTGAGCTGTACACTGTCCGGAGCAAGCAGGCCGTCGGCAGCGGATATCTGGATCAGATCAAACTGGTTTTTGCGGGAGATCAAGCACCTACGAAATATCCTGTTCCCAGCTATACAACCATCTGCTACGACAGTACGTCCCACGATTTTATGATTGCAGCAGAGTCGGAAAGTGTTCAGGGTACTATTCACTACGACACCTATTTTTATCAGCTGGATGCCGAAGGAAAAGCGCAGCAGATTCACCATTTACTTCACCTGCACTCGGATCCATATTCTGATAAAAATGCAGTGGATAAATATAAAGTAGATCAGGGTGATGTGGACGAGGCAGCCTTTAAAAGCACCAAAGATCAAATGTACCAGAATCATATGCCGGTTTCATTTGAAGGCAAGGATAATAAAAAAGAACTGCGGACGGTAGAAGATTTTATCAGCCAATTCCAAAACGGTAAGAGCAAAAAATCAGTCAAGCTGTCGGGAAAAGGCAGCAGCGAAACTCTGTCAAACGGCATTTCACTTTCCTCCGCAGATGAAACGAATGGTCTGATTTCTGTTGTCTGGACAAGCAGCAATCCTGAAATAGCCCAGGTAGATCAAAAAGGGGTTGTTACAGCTGTTGCACAAGGTTCCTGCACGATCACTGCCGCACTTGAGGGAAAGAATGTCACTATAGAGGAGTATGACATAACCGTAGAAGCTGATTCCGGACTTGTGTCAGAAGAAGGCGTCCGCCTTAGTGAGGAACGCTGGCAGATGCAGCAACAGGAATTCAAAACGTTGTCAGCATACTGCGCCCAGCATTGTCCGGTTGCCAGCAATATTGCGAATACTAGTACAAAGGGATTCTTACTGAACAGCGTTTATCATATTATTGATGTAGACGGCGATGGTCATCTGGAATTGTTGGTGGGACCGCTCGGATACGATGACCAGTATAATTATCCTGATACGGATACAGACCCATATTTCTCCATTTACCGCATTGAAGGTGACACAGTCAAAAAGCAATCATTAGGTCAAATGGATGCTGTACGTGGAAATCATTATCAGTTTATGGTTGTTCCCGAAAAAGAGAACGACAAAGTAGTTGGTGTAAAAGGTATTCAGTTTGTGGGGTATTTTACCTTCAATGGAATTGTGCAACCCGGCGATATCATAACCTACACATTTAATTGGGTGCGCTCTGACGGACTGGAAAGCCAGGCATCTTATTCGTTTGAGGCGAAAGGTTCCCTAGATAATCTGAGTTTTGATTATTATGATACCACCAACGGCGGCAAAACACAGTATTCCCGGGAGGAAATGAATCAGCTTCTCAGGGAACGCCATGATCTGCAGCTGGAAAGTGCTGACAATTCTGCTTATCAACTTGTTCCGGTCGATGAAAGGGGAAATAATTTCCTGTCGGGGCGAAGTGGTTCCTATGGGGATTATCTTTTCTATGATTTTGACACACGTTTGCTGACATTCGAGGATCTAGAGGCAATGCTGCGCCGCAACCATTGCGAGGACGTTGAATCCCGGACACACTATCTGGAACAGGCAAGGAATGAAACAGCAGCTATTTACGGACATTCGTTTGAACCTGGCAAATACCTGAGGCAATACTTTGATTCAAAGCCCTGGTATATTGCCAATGAGGATTATGATGAATATATGCATACTCACAACGATTACAGCCAGCTAAGCGCAATTGAGCAGGCGAATGTAGCAACCATTAAAGCATATATGAAAGCGCTTAATCTATATAAAATTGTATAGCGGCAGTCTGTACGGTATCAAATGAAATAGTAAGCAAAAAAGCATTATAGCCTGCATAGAAACAGGTTATAATGCTTTTATTCTTATATCAGAATGTTTCGGGAGTCAATACTCAGGACTGACGGCGGCGAGCCGCCACCCCCTGAACGCGATAGCCGCTGCGCTTACGCTTCGCTCTGTATAGCCTGAACAAATTTACACCCGCAGAATGAATTCAGTAACACACTGCTTCTACGCAGCTTATTCTGGTTGGCAGTTATTCTATTTGCCAATTATAATTTTACACTAACCCTGTAGACAGCGAAAGCAGCAGTCCCCAGACCGATAATGGACAGAAATATCCAGACAGCGGCTACAGAATCATCGCCTGTTTTGGGGACATTGGTTACCGGTGCAGCAGCAGTGCCTGTAGCAGCGGCAGCAGTCTGTGCATAATTGGCAGCAGGCGCAGCCGTTTGCGAAGCCGGCTCGCTGGCGGTAGCTCTGGAGGTATTGGCATTCTGACTTTGCTGACTGCCGGAGCGTTCCGGTGAGGAAGGCGGGGCAGAGGAGCTTTCATCTTCCGAAGTATAGAAATAGGAGGGGAGTATGGGATGGTCTCTGCCGGTAAACTGTTCATCGCTGATCACGCCCTCCGTGTCCTTGACGGCAAAGGAAACAGCGTACAGACTGCTGTCGGGGGTATGGGTGTCCAGCTCTACCATAATATCACCAGAGCCGGGGATATCGGTAGTACACAGAACAGGGCTGTTTTTGGTGCTGTCTGTACGGGCATCATAAGCGGCATACAGATCGCTGCCGCAGCGTACACCGAATTGCTGTTCACCAAAGGGACAATCTATTGCAATGCCCACAAATCTGCCCGGCGCTACCTCGTACATCGGGTAATCCGGCAATTCACCCCAATCGTTCATTGTGCCGCTGACAGAAAAAGCAGAGGGCTGTGCATCTGCCGCTACCAGGGTGCTGATAGACCAGAGGTTGGGGTCATTTTTGGTAGCATCAAATATGATAAATACGTCGGACAGCTGTCCTACAGTAATATAATAGTCGTCATGGCTGTTATAGGTAGATTCTGTCATTGCGTTATAAGCGCCCCAGTTATCATCCCAGGAGCCGTCAGCACGAATCTTGAATTTGTAGGTGCCTTCCGGTATATCCCGCACATAGCCGATAAACATACCGTCCCCATCTGCATCAGACAAAATAATATCACCCGTCACATTCCAGCCCGTAAAATCGCCGCAGGCGGCAAAGGTATGTGTACCCGAGCTGATATAATCGGATAGTTCCTCCGCAGGAATATTATCTCTGGCAGAAACCGACAGCGAAATGCCGGAACCTGCTATAGCAGCGGCAAGCAAAAGACCGCCCGTTTTACGTAAATTCATACCAAGTACCTCCTGTCTGGTAGTACAATCATTCTATCTCTATTATACACCACATTTTTACCAATTACAACAAAAATCTTTTGCCATGAGTTTTCGCCGGTAGCCTTTCCTGAAAGCAAAAAAATAATAATAACGCGGTATATGCAGACAAAACCGGCATACTCCTTTCGGAATATGCCGGTTGAAATATCAGCCGAACAATAAATCAATCAGATGATCTATTTATTACATGCTTCTCTTCTTCTTAGCTGCGAGAACAACTGCGCCAAGAGCTGCTGTAGCTACTGCAATAAATGCAACTGCCATAGCGATGTCACCTGTCTGAGGAACATCTACTGCTGTGCTTGCTGCTGCTGCAGAACCGCTGCCGCCTGCTGCTGCCGGGCTGCTTGCCTTAGAGCTTTGCTGAGCGGGCTTGCTAGGATCAACCTTTTCACCGATTGTTTCCTTGTTGTAGTTGCCCTCATACTTGCTCCAATCACCTTCGCTGTAAACCCACTTGGTCTTCTCTTTGCCGGTCTTGTGTGTCGGCTCTACGCTTGTATTAATCTTGTAAACCTGACCAGCGTTCTTCTCCTGATCAAAGTCAAGGTCGCCTGTCTGATAGCCTGTTTCGCCTGCATAGATCTCTTCGTCACTCTTACCGCTGTTGAAGATAATCTTTGTTGCGCCAAACGGGATTCTTGCCTGCCAGATATCTGTGCCAGGAATCTGCTGGAGAGCTGTGCCCGGGAACTTAGTGGGGTTATAGCCCTTTGTGCCGTCGCTGTTTTCCACCTCTTCGCAGCCATAGTCCTTGCCTTCAAGGTCATAGGTTCTTGCGTAGTCAGTCTGCCACCAGTAAGCATAAACCTTCTCCCACTTTGTTTCGGAGTTATCATAGTAGATGTAGTCTGTAACCTTTGTTTCATAAGCTTCCTTCTTGGAAGACTCCTGTGAATTCTGAGAACCCTGTGAAGCCTGAGAATCCTGTGATGTCTGAGAATCCTGTGATGTCTGAGAATCCTGTGATGTCTGAGAATCCTGTGATGTCTGAGAATCCTGTG
>CACZSU010000232.1 GCA_902783855.1 uncultured Ruminococcus sp. | reverse complement strand
TTTTAGGAAAGGGGTCTGGGGGATAACCCTTTGTTTTTAAACAAAGGGTTTCCCCCAGGAAAATGCTAGCAAAATTGATTTCCGTGCCGCCGGCAGCACATTGGTTGACAGATGAGAATAAGTGTGGTAAAATAAGATACGAAAAGGGGAGTCTGTAGACAGGCTGAGAGGAAGGTATGACCTTCGACCCGTAACCTGATTTGGATCATGCCAACGTAGGGAAATAACGGATACGAGTGGCAGGAGTTTCCTTATTGGGGACTTCTTATTTTTTTATGGGAGGGAAGAAAATGGTCAGAATAAATGGAAGTGAGATGGATATTGCCGGGAAAACCATTGAGGAATATCTGTTACAGACAAATTATAACCGCAGTCGTGTCGCAGTGGAGGTCAATGGGGATATTGTGCCGAAGTCACAGTATGCAGCAGCTGTACTGCGGGACGGAGATATAGTGGAAATTGTGGGTTTTGTAGGAGGCGGCTGAAATGGTGCTGAATGAAAAACAGGCAAAACGGTATGCACGTCATTTTACGCTGAAAGAGATTGGCTTGCAGGGACAAAAAAAGCTGCTTTCATCAAAGGTACTGGTTATAGGCGCCGGCGGACTGGGGTCGCCGGCATTGATGTATCTGGCATCGGCAGGTGTGGGTACAATCGGTATTGCAGATTATGATGTAGTGGATCTTTCTAATCTGCAAAGACAGATTATACACAGTTCTGAATCTGTCGGTCAGGCAAAAACCCGGTCGGCACGGCAGTCTGTTCTGGCGCTGAATCCTGAAATACAAGTCTGCCTGCATGAGTTCCCGATAACGGCGGATACCATTATGGATGTGATACAGGAATATGATTTTATTCTTGATTGCACCGATCGGTTTGAAACGAAATTTCTGATCAATGACGCCTGTGTTATTGCCCATAAGCCCTATTCCCATGCCGGGGTTGTGCGGATGGAGGGACAGGCTATGACCTATGTACCCGAAAAGGGACCATGTCTGCGTTGTCTGATGGGAGAGGTTCCGCATGATGCCGCTACCTGCAAGGAGGTAGGTGTGCTGGGTGCTGCTGTTGGTGTGCTGGGCAGCGTGCAGGCAATGGAGGCTGTCAAATATCTCATCGGCAAGGGCGAACTGCTGTGCGGAAAGGTTTTCCGGTTTGACGGACTGACAATGCAGGTGCGTGTGCATCAGATGCCGCATGCGGATCCGGATTGTGCAGTCTGCGGTGGTCATCCGCTGATCCGCAGTCTGCCTGATAATCGGGAGGATTATGCATTGCCGTCATGTGGAACAGGTGGTGAAGAAGCATATGGATAATATACCGATAACAGAATATACCATCAGCGAAACGGATGTGCTGGTTGATCTCAGGGATAAGCATTTGTACTCTTTCGGCACATTGAAAGGTGCAGTCAGTATTCCTGTAGACGAAATAGAAAAGCTGTATGCATTGCCAAAGGAGAAGCGGATCGTGCTGTTTTGTCAGACAGGCGATTACAGTGCAGAAATAGCACAGCTGCTGTCCGATAACGGTTATCAGACAGTAAATCTGACGGGCGGGTACCGTCAATATCTGAAAACTATTTTATAATAAGGTGATAGTATGAGTAACGACGAATTATTGGTACTGGGAGGAAAAACCTTCCATTCCCGATTTATTTTAGGTTCAGGGAAGTATTCGCTTTCATTGATTGAAGCCGCCGTCAGGGATGCCGGCGCAGAAATCATAACGCTGGCTGTACGCAGAGCCAATACCAAGGAGCATGAGAACATTCTGGATTATATTCCGCAGGGCGTCACACTGCTGCCGAATACATCAGGTGCAAGGAATGCAGAAGAGGCTGTACGGATTGCACGTCTGGCAAGAGAACTGGGATGCGGTGACTTTGTGAAGGTAGAAATTATGCGGGATTCCAAATATCTGCTGCCGGACAATGCAGAAACCATCAAGGCAACGGAACAGCTGGCAAAGGAAGGCTTTGTTGTTCTGCCGTATATGTATCCGGATCTGTATGCTGCAAGAGATCTGGTGAATGCCGGTGCCTCGGCAGTGATGCCGCTGGCATCTCCTATCGGGTCGAATAAGGGACTGGCAACAAAGGAGTTTATTCAGATTCTGATTGATGAAATAGACTTGCCGATTATAGTGGACGCCGGTATCGGCAGACCTTCACAGGCGTGTGAAGCAATGGAAATGGGTGCGGCAGCGATTATGGCAAATACAGCGCTGGCAACGGCGGGGGATCTTCCGCTGATGGCGTCTGCATTCCGTCTTGCAATTGAAGCAGGCAGAAAAGCCTATCTTGCAAAGCCCGGCAGAGTGCTGACCAGAGGTGCATCTGCATCTGACCCGCTGACAGGATTTTTAAGGAACTGAGGGTGAAGTTATGGAAAACAGTTTTTTTGTAGACAGCGAAAAACTCTCTCCTGCCGCCCTGGAAAAAAAGCATCGTCTGGAAAATGACCCCTCCTTCCGTACCAATCATATGGAGTATATGGAAGGAATGGAGATTATCCAGTCGGATATCTGTGACAAAGTAATGCAACAGGTCAGAAGCTATGATTATGCACAATATACAGCGCGGGATGTGGTGGCAGCACTGGAGCATGAAACGTGCAGCATCGAGGATTTCAAGGCATTGCTTTCACCGGCAGCTGAGCCGTATCTGGAGAGGATGGCACAGCGGGCGAAGGCGGAAACCGGAAAGCATTTTGGAAATACGGTATACCTGTTCACCCCACTGTATATAGCGAATTACTGCGAAAACTATTGCGTTTACTGCGGCTTTAATTGTTATAATGATATCCGCAGAATGAAGCTGAATATGGAACAGATTGACCATGAAATGAAGGTAATTGCCGATTCTGGTATGGAAGAAATACTGATGCTGACAGGTGAAAGCCGTGCAAAAAGCAGTGTGGAATATATTGGAGAAGCCTGCAAGCTGGCTCGCAGATATTTCAGGATGGTCGGACTGGAAATCTACCCTGTCAATACAGATGAATACCGGTATCTGCACGAATGCGGTGCAGACTACGTGACGGTTTTTCAGGAAACCTATGATACAGACAAATATGAAACCCTGCATCTGAGGGGGCATAAGCGGGTCTGGCCCTATCGGTTTGATTCGCAGGAGCGTGCGCTGATGGGAGGAATGCGCGGAGCCGGTTTTTCGGCATTGCTGGGACTGTCAGATTTCCGTAAGGATGCGCTGGCAAGCGCCATGCACGTTTATTATCTGCAGCGGAAATATCCCCATGCCGAGATGTCACTGTCTTGTCCAAGACTGCGTCCGATTATCAATAATGATAAAATCAATCCGCTGGATGTGCATGAAACACAGTTGTGTCAGGTATTGTGTGCCTATCGGATTTTTCTGCCGTTTGTAGGTATCACCGTTTCATCCAGAGAAAGTGAATCCTTCCGCAACGGAATTGTCAAAATAGCGGCTACCAAGGTTTCCGCAGGTGTATCTACCGGTATCGGTGATCATGAAAGCAAATATAGCGGAAAGGAGTCAGACGGTGCTGAGGGTGACGAACAGTTTGAAATCAGTGACGGCAGGAGCTTTGACAAAATGTACAAGGATATGTCGTCTGAGGGACTGCAGCCCGTCCTGAATGATTATTTGTATGTCTGACATTGTTTGTATTACAAACCGGAAATTGTGTGAGGGGAAGTTTATAGAGCAAATGACCCGTATCGCAGCCGGACACCCGGATTCGATTGTTCTGCGGGAAAAAGATCTTAGTGAGGATGACTATTTTGCATTGGCAATGAGGCTGCAGACGGTTTGTCAGGAATATGGGGTTCCCTTGACCTTACATTCGTTTTATCAGGCAGCAAGGGAACTGGGTGTCGGACGTGTGCATCTGCCGCTTTCTGTTCTGCGGGAAATGAGCGCAGAAGATAAGGCATTTTTTCCTGTGATAGGTGTTTCCTGTCATAGTACAGCGGACGCTGTCGAAGCGCAGCAGCTGGGAGCCGCGTACATCACTGCGGGGCATATTTTTGAAACGGATTGCAAGGCAGGTCTGCCGGGCAGAGGGTTGGATTTTCTCCGCAGGGTAAAGTCCTGTGTGACGATACCGGTATATGCAATTGGCGGTATTTCGCCGGACAATGCCAAAGAGGTGATTCATGCAGGAGCAGACGGCATTTGTATTATGAGCGGTTTTATGAAAAGCCAGGATCCATCAGGTCTTATGGCTGCTCTGAGGAGGTGACGGATTACGGTGAAGAAAGAAACATTACTACTTTATGCCATTACAGACAGCGGATGTATCGGGAACAGGGATTTTTATGCTGAGGTGGAAAACGCTCTGAAAGGCGGCGTCACCATCTTGCAGCTGCGTGAAAAAAACCTTTCTGCGCAGCAGCTGACGGAAAAGGCAAGGAAGCTAAAAACCATATGCCATTCCTATCATGTGCCGTTGATTGTCAATGATGATGTGCAGGCAGCCATTGAAAGCGGAGCAGACGGAGTTCACGTGGGCGCTGAGGATATGGATGTTGCCCGCATCCGCAGAATGGCGGGAGAAGGCTTTATTATCGGCGCAACAGCCAAAACGTTGGAACAGGCAAAAAAAGCAGAAAAAGACGGCGCTGATTACCTGGGCTGCGGTGCATTGTTTGCGTCTGTGACGAAACAGAATGCCAGACCAATGACAATAGAAACCCTCATAGCCATTACGGAAGCGGTTCATATTCCGGTTGTGGCTATTGGCGGTCTGACGTATGATAATCTGTCCGTTATTCAGAATAGCGGTGTGTCCGGAGCAGCGATGGTGTCTGCTGTTTTTGCAGCGGATGACGTCAGGGCAGCTGCCGCTATGCTAAAAGAAAGACTGCAAGGCATTATAAAGGAATGAGGTAACAGTATGTGTTTCATTTGTGACAGAATCAATATGATCCGGAATAGTACCAATCCGTATTTTGTAAAGGAACTGGATGCATTGCAGTCAGATCAATCATTCTGAGCAGCAAGCGGCAGATCGGGGACACCACTTTGTGCCGCTATATAAAAATAGTGCGTTTTGGAGAGAAAGGAGTTATTCTATGAAAACAGCATTATCAATCGCAGGGAGCGATTCCTGCGGAGGCGCCGGTATTCAAGCAGATATCAAGACGATCACCCTGAACGGTGTATATGCAATGAGTGCGATTACCGCACTGACAGCGCAGAACACAACAGGGGTACGTGCCGTATACGAGGTTTCGCCGGAATTTCTCGGGCAGCAGATCGACGCAGTTTTTGAGGATATCCGACCCGATGCGGTCAAAATCGGGATGGTATCATCCACGGCATTGATAGAGATGATAGCCGAAAGACTGACCTATTATAAAGCAGAGAATATTGTTGTTGATCCCGTCATGGTTGCCACCAGCGGTGCCAGACTGATCGCAGAGGATGCGGTGCAGGCATTGAAGGAAAAATTGCTGCCGATTGCCAGAATCATTACACCGAATATTCCCGAAGCAGAGGTACTGGCGGAGATGAAAATAACCGATCAGGACAGTATGGCATTAGCAGCCGGAGTGATCGACAGGAAATATGGGGGAGCCGTCCTTGTCAAAGGCGGGCACTGTATCAATGATGCAACGGATATTCTGTGCAGCAGCGGAAAGCTGACCTCTTTTGCAGGAAAACGGATTGATAATCCGAACACCCATGGAACCGGCTGTACACTGTCATCCGCTATTGCTGCCAATCTTGCAAAGGGCTATGATTCAGAGCAGGCAGTGGAAAGAGCAAAGGCATATATATCAGGCGCATTAGGCGCTATGCTGGATCTGGGAGCAGGTTCAGGACCAATGGACCACGGATTTGACTATCAGGGTCAGTTCAGAAACTGAATGTTATCTCTGCGAGCTTTTGCGCCGGAGATTGCAATAAATAAATGCTTGAAAGGAATTATGAATTATGAGAACCTACAAAACACAGATGGAAGCCGCTAAAAAGGGAATTATCACACCTGAAATGAAGATTGTAGCCGAAAAAGAGTATACAACGCCGGAAAAGGTTATGGAATCGGTAGCAGAGGGCGAGGTAGCGATTCCCTGCAATATCAACCATACCTGTATTTCTCCCGAGGGAATCGGTGCGGGGATGAAAACCAAAATCAACGTCAATCTTGGCATATCCGGTGACTGCAAAAACTATGATGTGGAAATGCAGAAGGTAGATATGGCTATCCGATTCGGCGCAGAGGCTATTATGGATCTGAGCAATTATGGTAAAACCAATACCTTCCGCCGGGAATTGATTGCAAAATCACCTGCCATGATCGGAACGGTGCCTATGTATGATGCTATTGGTTATCTGGAGAAGGATTTGCTGGAAATTACCGCAGAGGATTTTCTGAAGGTTGTTCGTGCCCATGCTGAGGAAGGTGTGGACTTTATGACCATTCATGCGGGTATCAATCGCCGTGCAGTAGAGGCTTTTATGCGTGATAAGAGAAAAATGAATATTGTATCCCGCGGCGGTTCCCTGTTGTTTGCGTGGATGATGATGACAGGCAACGAGAACCCGTTTTATGAGTATTATGATAAGGTGCTGGACATACTGGAAGAATTTGACGTGACCATCAGTCTGGGTGATGCCTTACGTCCCGGGTGCATTGATGATGCAACGGACGCAGGTCAGATTTCTGAGTTGATTGAGCTTGGTGCGCTGACAGAAAGAGCCTGGGAAAGAAATGTACAGGTGATGGTAGAGGGACCCGGTCATATGGCAATGAATGAAATTGAAGCCAATATGCGTTTGCAGAAGCGTCTGTGCCATAATGCACCATTTTATGTTCTGGGCCCGTTGGTAACGGATATTTTCCCGGGCTATGATCATATTACCTCTGCCATCGGCGGAGCCATTGCGGCTGCCAGCGGAGCTGATTTCCTTTGCTATGTTACACCAGCTGAGCATTTAAGATTGCCTGATCTGAACGATGTGAAGGAAGGTATCATTGCCAGCAAGATTGCAGCCCATGCAGCGGATATTGCCAAGGGTGTACCCCACGCAAGAGATAAGGATAATGAAATGGCAGAAGCACGTCATAAGGTTGACTGGGAAGAAATGTTCAAGGTGGCAGTTGATCCTGAAAAGGCAAGGGCATATTTTGAAAGCACGCCTCCGGCTGACAGGCATACCTGTTCCATGTGCGGTAAAATGTGTGCGGTAAGAACCACGAATATGATACTCGAAGGTAAAACTGTAGAATTCTGCACAGAAAAATAATCAGTACCATGCAAACCGGATCCGGTGTGCCGCCCAAAAGATCAGTGTAAAATTATTGTTGGCAAATGGAATGACTGCCAACCAGAATAAGCTGCGTAGAAGCAGTGTGTTACTGAATACATTACGCGGGTGTAAATTTGTTCAGACTATACAGAGCGGAGCGTAAGCACAGCGAATGACGCGTTCAGGGAGCGTCGGCTCGGCAAAGTATAAAAATATAGTTGAAAAAATGAATGACTGCCAACCAGAATAAGCTGCGTAGAAGCAGTGTGTTACTGAATTACATTACGCGGGTGTAAATTTGTTCAGACTATACAGAGCGGAGCGTAAGCGCAGCGAATGACGCGTTCAGGGAGCGCCGGCTCGGCGCATGGGTTGCAATATGAGGGAAAAGCAGGTATAATGGTACTGTTATTTTGAAGGAAAGAAGGACAGGAATTGAAAACTTCTGATTTTTACTATGATTTACCGGAGGAATTGATTGCCCAGACGCCAGTAGAGCCAAGGGACAGTTCCAGAATGATGGTTATGGACAGAAAAACCGGTGAAATTTCACATCGCCATTTTTATGACGTGCTTGATTATCTGGAGGAAGGAGATTGTCTGATCGTCAATGATTCCCGTGTGCTGCCCGCCCGCATTTTCGGTGAAAAAGAAGGAACTGGCGCCCATGTGGAATTTTTGCTGTTAAGGCAGATTGAAAACAAGGTATGGGAAACTCTGGTAAAACCAGGCAAAAAGGCAAAGATCGGTGCGCGATTCAGCTTTGGCGACGGATTGATGAGCGCTGAGGTCATGGATGTGACGGAGGAAGGCAATCGTATTGTGAAGTTTGAGTGTGAAGGGAGCTTTTATGCAGCGCTGGACACGCTCGGGCAGATGCCGCTGCCGCCGTATATTCATGAAAAGCTGCAGGATAAGGAGAGATATCAGACGGTTTACAGCCGTGAATTAGGTTCTGCTGCTGCTCCGACGGCAGGTCTGCATTTTACGAAGGAACTGATGGAAAAGATCAAGGCAAAGGGGATTCGTATCGGATATGTGACCCTTCATGTGGGACTTGGCACATTCCGACCTGTCAAAGTGGATGACGTCACAAAGCATCATATGCATTCAGAGCATTATGAGCTGCCCGAAGAAACCGCCCGCCTGATCAACGAAACCAAACGCAGCGGAAAAAGAGTGATTGCAGTCGGAACAACCAGCTGCCGGACGCTGGAAACAGTCGCAAAGAAAGAGGGCTGTGTGTGTCCTTCCGAAGGCTGGACGGATATCTTCATTTATCCTGGTTTTGAATTCCGTGTACTGGATGGATTGATTACGAATTTCCATCTGCCGGAAAGCACATTGATCATGCTGGTATCAGCCTTTGCTGGCTTTGACCATGTGATGAATGCTTATCAGACTGCTGTAAAAGAACGGTACCGTTTTTTCAGTTTTGGTGATGCGATGATGATTATAGATGGTGTTTGACATGAGTAACAGCGCAAAATAGAATAATTAAAAAGCTCCGATCAGTGTAAAAAACGATCGGAGCTTTTTTATAGAGTTGGTAAATACAGATCAGAGTTCAAACGGCTGAGATTCACCGCAGCCACAGGTTCCTACATACTTTGGCATTACCTTGCCGCAATTGGGGCAAGTCCATGTAGAACCATTTCCGGGAACATCCTTTCTGTTGTGAACAGCAGCCTCTGCCTGACGCATTACCTCTGCTTCCTTTGCTTTTTTGCCGAACAGATGTTTCTTTTCGGCTTTTGCAGCGGGAGAAGGAGCGGGTGCTGCTGTATCGTTGAAGCGCATAGGAGCAGCAGGCGGTGCGTCATCAAAACGCATGGGTGCCGGAGGTGGTGCGTCATCAAAACGCATGGGCGCCGGAGGCGGTGCGTCATCAAAACGCATGGGTGCCGGAGGTGGTGCATCATCAAAACGCATGGGTGCCGGAGGCGGTGCGTCATCAAAACGCATGGGCGCCGGAGGCGGTGCATCATCGAAGCGCATGGGCGCCGGAGCAGGTACCGGAGCAGACTCTGGCGTGTCATCAAAATTAAAGGGAGGCAACGAGCCAGACGGTGCATTAAACGGCATAGTGGCAGGCGCATTCTGCTGTTCAGAAGGTACTGCCTGTGGATTATAAGACTGTAGAGTAGGAGCGGCATCATTGAATTCGGTGTCATCCATAATCCTGTCATCCTCACCAGCATGGGGATCAGACTTGATACTGGGCATACCAAAGGATTTAGGTGCAGATGAATTACCTATAGGAAGATGATTATCGTCAGTTCCCAATGGTTGAGGTGTACCGCATCCGCAGGTGCCTATGTACTTGGGTAATACCTTACCGCAAGAAGGACAAGTCCATGTATCTGCTTTTGGCTTTTCATCAGCATCAACAGAGGTATTCCTTCTTCTATGACGGAAGCCGGTAGGCAGCTCTTCCTTAGGTGCTGCCGCGGCAGCTGGCTTGTCAGCAGTCTTTGCTTTCAGATCAGGATAAGCTGAGCCGGCAGCCTTCATGGCAGCGGCATCATGAGGATCAGGCTGTAAAGCAGGCGGCGCATCATCAAAGCTGAAAGGCTTCGGAGTACCGCATCCGCAGGTACCGACATAGTTAGGCATTACTTTGCCGCATTCAGGACAGGTCCATGTATTGGCACGCTGTTCCAGCGGAGTGGTATTGACTTCGGGTTCCTTTTTCTTAGTGCCGAAG
>CACZSU010000231.1 GCA_902783855.1 uncultured Ruminococcus sp. | reverse complement strand
CTGCACAGAAGCAGTGTGTAACTGAATGCATTCCGCGGGTGTAAATCTGTTCAGACTATAACCAGAGCGGAACGTAGTGTAGCGACTATCGCGAATTGGGAGCGGCGGCTCGCCGTCTCGGCGCTGGTTGCAAATAGGGGGGAGGTGTGGTATAATGGGCAGAGTGATGAATGGGGGGATTGGTATGGAAAGTCAGATCAAGGGGAAAACAGGGGCGTACAGGGTTCTGTCGGGCAGTGTGCTGAAAACCATTGCGCTGCTGACAATGCTGCTGGATCATACAGCGGCGCATTTGTTCAGCAAGATGCGGTTTGCGCTGGTGCCGTTTATGACGATCGGCGGAACGAAAATTACCTGGTATCTTGTTTTTCGCACCATTGGCAGAATTGCGTTTCCGCTGTACTGCTTTTTGCTGGTAGAGGGCTACCTGCATACCCGTAGCAAGGAACGTTATGGGCTGCGTCTGCTGATTTTTGCGATTGTTTCGGAAATACCATGGGATCTGGTACATAAGGGCTTCTGGACAGCATCCGGGCAGAATGTGTTTTTTACACTGTTTCTGGGTCTGTGTGCGGTCTACATATGGGATATGTTTCGTGAGGATCCGGTAAAAAGAACGGTCTGCTTACTGACTGTATTCGGTATTTCACTCATTCTTCATGCGGATTATGGTATCAAGGGTGTCGGCTTTATTCTGTGTCTGTTTTTGCTGCAGGATTATCCACTGCCCAGAGCACTGGTGGGCTGCTGTTTTTTTGCCCGTCCGCTGACGGTACTGCCTGCCTTTGCACTGACAGGGCTGTACAACGGCAAAAGAGGATTTATCCGGGGCAAAGTGCTGCAATATCTGTATTATGCCATCTATCCTGCCCATATGCTGCTGCTGTTTTTTCTGCGGATGCATTTCTTCGGTTACGGAACATGACCCGTCCGGCATACTATGTAAAAAAAATGTTGTGATTACTACATTTTTTCAAAAAATATATAGATTTTTTTTGAAAAATATGTTATTATCTATGATGGTATTTAGTTTTCTTTATCTAATGCTTTCTTCCGTGAAACGGAATCATTATATGAATGTATACAAATAATAAGGAGTTTTTGTAATGAATGAAAAAAGATTGATTTTTGTCACGTCACCGCCTGCCTGCGGTAAAACCAAATTATCCAAGAAGCTGGCAACTGCTATCAGACATATCGTTTATCTCGATAAGGATACCCTTATCCCCCTTTCCAAGCAGATTTTTGCTGTGGCTGGTCAGCCCTATAACAGAAGCTCGGACTTCTTTGAGAAGGAGATCCGGGATTATGAGTATGATGTTATTATGGATCTGGCTTTTGAAGCAATCAAATACGAGGATCTGGTAATGGTCAACGCACCCTTCACCAGAGAAATCCGTGATGATGCATATATTGCTTCCCTCAGAGAAAAACTGAAAGAGTATGACGCTAAGCTGACAGTTATCTGGATTGTGACCGATCCGGAGGTATGCCACCAGAGAATGATCGACAGGGCGTCGGACAGAGATACCTGGAAGCTGGAAAACTGGGAGCAGTATCTCAGCACGGTGAATTTCACCATTCCGGAAAATCTGCGTGACCCCGAGGATGAAAACAGCCTGCTGCTGTACTACAATTCAACAGACGAAATGGCAGCGGATTCATTCGGCAAACTGATGAATTTCTTCGGACAGTTTGAATAATTGTACGAAAGACGAAAACAACAGGCGGCTTTGGGCAGCGTAAGAGCCGAAGCCGCTTGCTTTATGAACGGCACCATAAATAGACACGTGCCGCAGGAGAAAGGAAAGTGGAGCATGCTTAGAGAAAATATTTACCGCACAAAATATTGCGGTGAACTCAGAGAATCCGATATCGGGACAGATGTAAGAGTAGCTGGCTGGGTAGAAAATATCCGTGACCACGGCGGCGTTATGTTCCTGGATATCCGTGACCATTACGGCGTTGTACAGGTGGTGGTACATGATGAAAAGCTGCTGGAGCAGATCAACAAGGAATGTACCGTAACCGTCAGCGGCAGGGTGACCAAGCGGGATGAGGATACCATTAATCCCAAAATCGCTACCGGTACGGTGGAAATCCATTCCGAGGATTTGACCGTTCTGGGAAAAGCACCCCAGGCACTGCCGTTTGAAATACAGACCTCAACCGAGGTAAAGGAAGACGTCAGACTGAAATATCGTTTCCTGGATCTGCGCAACCGCAAGGTTCACAACAACATTGTCATGCGAGCAGAGCTGCTGTCATTCCTCAGAAATAAAATGAATGAAATGGGCTTCCTTGAGATTCAGACGCCCATCCTGTCCTGCTCCTCACCCGAGGGCGCCAGAGATTATCTGATCCCCAGCAGAAAGCACAAGGGTATGTTCTATGCGCTGCCTCAGGCACCCCAGATTTTCAAACAGCTGCTGATGGTTTCAGGCTTTGATAAGTATTTCCAGATTGCCCCCTGCTTCCGTGATGAGGACGCCAGGGCTGACCGCTCACCCGGTGAGTTTTATCAGCTGGACTTTGAAATGGCTTTTGCAGAGCAGGAGGATGTATTTGCCGCAGCAGAGGAAGTGCTGTATGCTGCCTTTACAAAGTTCTCTGACAAGGAGGTTTCCAAGCCCCCGTTCAGACGGATTCCCTTCGCTGAGGCAATGCTTACCTATGGTACCGATAAGCCTGATCTGCGCAACCCGCTGCTGATCAAGGATATCAGCCCTATGTTTGAGGTGACGGACTTTGCACCCTTCCGCCAGAAAACCGTCCGCAGCATCAATGTGCCGGGCGCTGCCGCTCAGTCCAAGAAATGGTTTAAAAATATGGAGGAATTTGCCCTGTCTATCGGTATGAAGGGACTGGGCTATGTCAAGGTAAGAGAGGATCTGACCTTCGATGGTCCTATCGACAAGTTCCTGAAAGAAGGCGACAGGGAAAAGCTGATCGAAATCAATGGCTCCAAAGCAGGCGACGTGATCTACTTTATCGCTGACAGCGCTGATATGGCGCCTAAGCTCGCCGGACAGATTCGTACCGAGGTGGCAAACCGTCTTGATCTGATCGACAAGAGCCGGTTTGAAATGTGCTTTATTACCGATTTCCCCATGTATGAGCGGGATGAAAACGGCGATGTGATCTTTACACATAACCCGTTCTCTATGCCCCAGGGCGGTATGCAGGCGCTGCTGGAAAAGGATCCCACTCAGGTACTGGCTTATCAGTATGATATCGTTTGTGACGGCGTGGAGCTTAGCTCCGGTGCTGTCAGAAACCATGATCTGGATATTATGATCAAGGCTTTTGAAATTGCGGGCTATGATGAGGAAACCCTCCGCTCCAAGTTCAAGTCCCTGTACAATGCATTCAGATACGGTGCGCCGCCTCATGCCGGTATGGCACCCGGTCTTGACAGAATGCTCATGCTGCTTGCCGGCGAGGAAAACATCCGTGAGGTGATCGCTTTCCCGATGAACAGCAATGCACAGGATCTGCTGCTGGGTTCTCCCACAGAGGTTACGGAACAGCAGCTGCGTGAAGTGCATATCAAAATCAGATAAGTGACGGCTTGACCGCTGTGTACGGGTCGCCGGAACAAGCAATTGTTTTTCCGCCCCGCCGAAGGTGTGTGGCGGAAAACTTGTATATACCGTCATTTGGTAGGAAAAGCCTGAAAATTTCCTTACTTTTCACTAATCACTAATCACTATACAAAGGGGAGTCAAGCTATGAAGACATCTGTAAAAAGATCGCTTGCCTGTATGCTGGCGATAATGCTGACGATCTTCTGCTTTATGTCAATGTATGTTTCTGCCGAGGGGGAAGATGAAACAAGTAACGGCAGTATGAATCTGGATATCGTATTTGTGCTGGATGCCAGCGGGTCGATGCTGAGATCGGACCCGAACCGGATTGCGCTGGATGCATTCAGCCTGTTTGTGGATATGTGTGACGATACCTGCCGTGTGGGATATGATGTGTATACCCATACGCTGAAGGAATCAGAGCCGATTCGCAGCATCAAGGACAGTGCCAGCCTGGAACAGATGAAAAACAAGTTCAAGAATATTGTCTATGAACCCAACGGCGATACGGATATTGCACTGGGTCTGACGCAGGCGAAAAAGCTGTTTGAGGATAATGAGGGCAATCCCAACCGGAAACAGGCAATCGTCCTGCTCAGTGACGGCAATACCGATCTGCCGAAGGGTCCCCGCAGCGTGGCGGAATCCGAAGCAGAAATGAAAAGCACACTGGAGGCGCTTGCGTCCCGTTATATTCAGGTGTACTCCATTGGTCTGAACAGTGACGGCTCGCTGGATAAAAAGGAGCTGGACAATATTTCAGCCGCTACCGGCGGACGTTCCTATGAGATTAACGGCTCGGAAAAGCTGACGTCTATTATCTCCGATATTTTTGCGAATATTTCCGATATGAACGGTACTGACCGCCCGATCAAGGACGGCAAGGTGGATATCGAGGTCAAGGACAGCAATGTGCTGTATGTTAATGTTATTGTCAGAACCAAACTGACCCGTGAGGAAATGAATCCTGTATTGTTCTCGCCGGACGGCGCAGTGGTTTCGCTGGATGACAACCCGGACGTCAGGGTTACCTCCACCAAAAGCTATATGCTGGTCAAGATTTATTACCCCGATATCGGCAAGTGGACGCTGCAGCTGCAAAAGGCGGATAATGCCAACAGTAATGTCAAGCAGCTGAATTACTATTCTGTATTCATCAATCAGAGCGTTCCTGAAAAAGCAGCTGTCAACCAGCCTATGGTCATTGAAGCAACCATCAGCGATAACTATGGTCTGATCAAGGATTCGGAGCTGCTGGCAACCATTAAAATGGTGGGAACCGTTACCTCCAAAAACGGCACGGAAACCTTTGAGCTGAATAAAACAGGCAGCGGTACTTATCGGGGCACCTTCGAGCCGGACGAGGTGGGCGATTATACCATTGTGACCAAGGCAGTGTCAGACCGGTTCGGCAAGGAAAGCCCCCGTGCATCTGTAGAGGTACTGTCCTCGCTGGAGGGAGAAGACCCCATCCAAGCGGCTTTTGCATTTATCCGGGAGCATCTGTCTACGATTTTGTCGGGTATTGCGGCGCTGGTAATCGTTGTGGTGATTATTGTGCTGGTGAAGAAATAAGCAGAGAACTCTGCCAGGATGCAGATTCCCTGATCGGAATGCAAAGGAGTGTAAGAGAATGAAGCATAGTGTAAAAAGATCCCTGTGTGTGATGCTGTCCCTGCTGATGCTGTTGGGCTGTATGATGGCATTGCCGGTTTCTGCTCAGGAGGACGCAGCGTCTGAGGACAGCAGCACAGCACCGGCTGCCAGTCAGGAAGAGGATGGACTGCGGGACAGCGGCAGTATGAATCTGGACGTCATGTTTGTTCTGGATGCCAGCGGTTCCATGCTGACGTCTGACCCGAATAAGATTGCGCTGGATGCGTTCAATCTGTTTGCGGATATGTGCGATGATACCTGCGCAGTGGGTTATGACGTATATACCCATAAGATCAAGGATTCTGAAAATCTGACAAGCATCAAGGAAAGCGAAAGCCTTGATAAAATGAAAAAGAAAATCGAAAAGATTGTGTATGACCCCTCGGGTGATACCGATATTGCGCTGGGTCTGACAAAGGCGATGGAAATGCTGGATGAAAGCACCCATGAAAATGAGTACCGCCGCAAGGCAATCGTGCTGCTCAGCAACGGTAATACCGACCTGCCCAAGGGTCCCCGTACTGTCAAGGAATCCAAGGCGGAAATGGACAAAACACTGACTGCCCTCTCGGAAAAGAATGTGCCGGTTTATTCCATCGGTCTGAACTGTGACAAATCGCTGGATAAAAAGGAAATTGACAATATTTCGGGCAAAACCGGCGGTAAATCCTATGTGACCACCAACTCGGATGAGCTGACCTCCATTATTTCGGATATTTTCAGTAATATCTCCGAAATGAACGGGATTGATTGTGAAATTGACGATGGCAATGTTAAATTTGAAATCAAGGACAGCAGTGTGTTCTATGTGAATATTATTATCCGCTCCAAGCTGTCCGTCAATGATCTGAAGCCGGAGCTGACAGCCCCGGACGGCAGCCAGGTAGATATCAAACAGAATGAGGAAATCAAGGTTACCTCTACCAAAAGCTATACCCTGCTGAAAATCATGTACCCCCAGGAGGGCGTATGGAATATGCACCTGCAAAAGGCGAATAAGGATAACTGCAGCGTCAAGCAGCTGAATTTCTATTCGATTTTTGTCAGACAGGATATAGACAAGGATGTGTCTGTGGGAGATATCCTGAAAATTTCAGCCTGCCTCAGTGACGGCAAGGGCGTAATCAATGATAAGGATTTGCTGTCCACTGTTGAAATGACTGCTACGGTGGAATTGAATGATGAAAAGCGGACGGTTAACCTTAAAAAGGGTACGGACGGTATGTTTACCGGTGCTCTGAAAACCGATAAAACCGGTGCTGCACGTATTACCACCGAGGCTGTCTGCGAACGCTTTACCAAGGTCAGCTCGGCTTCCTTTGTCAGCATTACAGAGCCGGTTACCGAAATCAGGGAAACGACCGAGGAAAAGGAAAAGCAGGAAGAAATGATGGAAACCATCAAGAAAATCATCATCGGTGTGGTTATCGGTGTGCTGGTTGTGGTGGTGATCATCATTGCGGTTATCGGTATGAAGCAGAAAAAGGAAAAAGCACTCATAGGCAGTGTGCGCCATGTGGAGGAAGCACCCAAGCCGAAGCCCCAGAAGGCAGCACCCGTCAAAACATATGTGCCGAAGGAACAGGAACCGGAGGCTGTCAGCTATACCGTGCTGAAGCATGATAAGCTGGAGAATCTGATTGACAAAGGAACGGATGATGCTTTCAGTACGGCAAATGCCGATCAGTTCCAGGCGGATGCATCACTGGAGGGGCTGATCCGCAAGGGAACGGATGACGCTTTCTCTACCAAAAATGCTGATCAGTATCAAACGGATCAGAGTCTGGAAAGCCTGATCCGCAAGGGAACGGACGATGCCTTCAATGCAGCCAATGCCGATCAGTATCAGACAGATGAAGCATTGGAAAAGCTGGTCAGAAAGGGTACCGATGACACCTTCAATGCGGCAAATGCCGATCAGTACCAGACAGACGCAGCACTGGAAAAGCTGGTCAGAAAAGGCTCAGATGATCCGTTCAAGGCAAGTACCAGCGATTATGCGGTGGATCCTTCTCTTGCAGCCCTGATCCGCACAGGCGGTGATGGTCTGGGCGTTGGCAAGGAAGAAGAACATTATGACGACGATCAGAGTGAAGAATAATACAGGAGGGTATCATGGTAACAAAGGAAGAAATCATGAAAATCGCTATACTGTCCAAGCTGTCAGTAGGCGAGGATGAAATTGATCAGCTGACAAAGGATATGGGAGAAATCATTTCCTTCGCCGATACCATTAATCAGGCGGCGGATGTGGAAAGTGATTTTGATAATATCAATAACCTCTCGAATGTATTGCGTGAGGATGAGGTAGTGCCTTCGCTGGAGCGGGAGCAGATACTGAAAAATGCCAAGGACAGCGATGACGGCTGTTTTATGGTGAAGAATATCATGAAATAATCAAGAGGTGATACCGATGAGTGAAAGTAAAATCGCAAAGCTGCATGAGGGGCTGGTTCAGAAGGAGTTTTCCTGTAAGGAGCTGACCGAGGAATATATAGCGGCTATCGAAAAGGATAATGAAGCACTGAATGCATATGTAACTGTCACACCTGAAACGGCGCTGAAAACAGCGCAGCAGGTGGATGAAAAAATTGCCGCAGGCGAGGAAATCGCATTGCTGGAGGGTATCCCCATGACGCTGAAGGATAATATTTCTACCAGCGGCATCCGCACCACCTGCTGCTCTAAGATTCTGGAGGACTATATGCCCATCTATGATGCAACGGTATGGGATATTCTCAGAAAGCAGAATGCGGTTCTGCTGGGAAAAACCAATATGGATGAATTTGCAATGGGTTCCTCCTGTGAGAATTCCTGCTTCGGCGGGGCGAAAAACCCCCATAGTCTTGACCATGTAGCGGGCGGCAGCTCCGGCGGTGTTGCCAGTGCAGTCGGCGGCAATATTGCTGTTTATGGTCTTGGCTCTGATACAGGCGGCTCCATCCGCCAGCCGGCGAGCTTCTGCGGCATTGTGGGTATGAAGCCTACCTATGGCGCGGTATCCCGTTACGGACTGATTGCCTATGCTTCCAGTCTGGATCAGATCGGGCCGATTACCACCAGCGTAGAGGATACAGCGATGGTATTCGATGCGATTGCACAGTACGATGCGATGGATTCTACCTCCCAGGGACGCAAGGGTGCGCCGGTCTGCGACAGCCTGAAAAAGGATATCCGCGGTATGAAAATCGGTATCGCAAAGGAATATTTTGAGGGTGTTCGTGAGGACGTCAGAAGCAGCGTGGAAGAAGCGGTGAAGGTGTATGAATCACTGGGGGCGGAGATTGTACATTTTGAGCTGCCTTCTCTGAGCTATGCGCTGCCGGTGTATTACATTATAGCCTGCGCAGAGGCTTCGTCCAATCTGGGACGGTATGACGGCATCCGCTACGGCTTCAAGGCAGACCAGTACAGGGATGTCAACGACATGGTCAAAAAGACCAGAAGTCAGGGCTTTGGTGATGAAGTCAAGAGAAGAATTCTGCTGGGAACCTATGTACTTAGCGCAGGATATTACGATGCCTACTATAAAAAGGCACAGAATCTGAGAGGAAAGATTATACAGGATTTCAAGCGTGTGTTTGAGGGCTGTGACGTTATTCTTGCACCCACCGTACCGATGACGGCATTTGAAAACGGTCACGCAGTCAGCGATCCCATCGAAACCTACCAGACCGATATCTGTACCGTTCCGGTCAATATCTGCGGATTGCCGGCAGTGTCCGTGCCCTGCGGCTTTGACGGAAAGGGACTGCCGATTGGTATGCAGCTGATCGGTAACAGCTTTGATGAAGCAAAGATTCTGAATGCGGCATGGCAGTATGAACAGACAGCCAGTCCTTATCGTGCAGCCGGCTTTGGCGTTGCCCGCTGACAGCGTTTCAGATGTCAAGAATGAATGAAAGGAAGAAATCCGATGAAATATGAGTTGGTTGCAGGCTTTGAAACACACGTGGAGCTTGCTACAAATACAAAGATTTTTTGTTCCTGTACCACAGCGTTCGGCGGAGAGCCGAATACGCATTGCTGTCCGATCTGTATCGGATTACCGGGAACGCTGCCGAAGCTGAATAAAAAAGTAGTGGAATATGCTATCCGTGCAGGTCTGGCGACAAATTGTGAAATTGCGGAAATATCCAAAATGGACAGAAAGAATTACTGCTATCCTGATCTGCCCAAGGCATACCAGATTTCGCAGTATGACAAGCCCTTGTGTGAGCATGGATATATTCAGCTTTCCAATGGCAGAAAAATCCGCATTCTCCGTATTCATATCGAAGAAGACGCCGGAAAGCTGGTTCACCGCAGAGGCGATACCCTGGTGGATTATAACCGGGGCGGTGTGCCGCTGATTGAGATCGTGACGGAGCCGGATTTCCGCAGCGTGGACGAAGCAAAGGAATATGTGGAAAAGCTCCAGCTGATCATGCGTTATATCGGAGTATCGGACTGCCGTATGCAGGAAGGTTCCATGCGCTGTGACGTCAATATTTCTGTCCGTCCCGAGGGCAGCGAAACGCTGGGAACAAGAACCGAAATCAAGAATATGAATTCCATTACCTTTATAGCCAAGGCAATGGAGTATGAATATAATCGTCAGGTTGACCTGATTGAAAGCGGCGAAAAGGTGATACAGGAAACACTGCGTTATGACGATGCTTCCAATACGACCTCCAGCATGAGAGGCAAGGAAGACGCCAACGATTACCGTTATTTCCGTGACCCTGATCTGGTAACGATTCATGTTCCGGCGGAAATGGTTGAAAAGATCAGAGAAGAACTGCCGGAGCTGCCGGAGGAAAAGAAAAACCGTTATATGGACGAGCTGGGACTGCCGGAAGCAGACGCTGTGCTGCTGACCAAATACAGAAAAATTGCCGAGTATTATGAAAAGGCATCGGCGGGAACCAAAAATCCCAAAACGGCTGCGAATTTCATTATCGGACAGATTTTCCGCAGTGTGGAAACTGAGGCGGAAAAAGAAGAATTTGCAGTCAATGTATCCGCAGAAAACCTGAATGAGCTGATCAGTTTGCTGGACAGCGGTAAAATACGCATGAATCTGGCGAAGTCAACGCTGGACAAGATGCTGGAAACAGGGAAGAAGGCAACCGAGCTGATTGATGAAAAGGACATGGGCGGTCTGGACGAGGATACGCTGAATGACCTGTGCAGGCAGGCAGTGGAAAGCAATCCCAAAGCTGTCAGTGATTATAAGGCAGGCAAAGGAAAGGCTGTCAAGGCGATGGTTGGTTTTGTTATGAAGAACAGTCGGGGCAAGGCAGACGCTGCGCTGGCAGAACAGAAGATCATTGAGCTGATTCAGTAACCGGGCAGCGTGACGCTGCACCTTTACACTCTCAGTTAAGCTAAGCGCCCGACTGCTTCTGTATAATGGAAAATGGAAAATTAAACTGATTTCAGCAAAGAGTGTTTTAGTGGCTAAGGGGAGTTTACGCAACAGCCCCGCTGCTTTTGTATCGGCATTCGCCG
>CACZSU010000230.1 GCA_902783855.1 uncultured Ruminococcus sp. | reverse complement strand
GCGGGGCGCCTTTTTCCAGCGAATTCCAATACAGAAGCTGCGGGGCTGTTCACCAAAGCCTCTGCCACTGGGCGGAGTTCCAAAGCAGGCGGGGCGCATAACTTAACTGAGAGTGTGAGGGTGCAGCGTCACGCTGCCGCCGGCGGGGCTGTTTCGTAAACTTCTCTTAGCGAAAAGCCGGACAGGGTGTAAAATTTCCTTATTTGTCCCGGTTGAACATATTGTTGATCAATCCGCCGAAGCCGGATTTTTTGCGGTTGTTTTTGCTGCTTTTAATCAGTCTGAGCAGCACATCCCGCACGTGTCTGTCGCATTCTTTGGATTTGGTGATTTTTGACTCAAGGTTCGGACGGTAATAATCCGCCATACGGAAATCAAGTACTTCCAGAATGAGCTTTCGGGTATGCGCCGTTCGTTCCTCCGATGCACCGGCACTGCGGTAGGGAAGTACAGCTGCGCTGCACAGGGGAATCAGCTGTCTTTCCGTCAGATTTGCAGCCGCTGCCTTGTCCATCAGGCGGCAGACAAAGGTTGTCACCAGCTTTTCCTGCTCCGTTGTTTCAAACATGGTCATAAAGGCAAGATAAACGGCGCCGTCACGGCATTCTCCCACCTTATCCGTCATATGCTCCAGCGGGGCACTGGGAATAAAGCCCACCGGCAGGGTTATCCTGTTTCTGGAAAAACGCTGGATAGCTGCCAGCACCTTCTGGGGATCAGCTGACCGCTCCAGCGTGACGCAGAATTCATGCAGCGGCATACTGATACATGGCTTTTTCAGACGGCTGCCCCAGCTTTTCATGCTTTCAAACGTTTTTTCGCTGACCTCATCGCTATCGCAGCGGAATATCAGTCTGCGGTCCATTTCTTCAAAAATCCTGGCACCAGCCTGCATGGACAGTGAACATTTCTGTACATACTGCACCAGACGGTTAAAATCCTGTGCATCCGCCAGACGGATGCCTTCCTCAAACAGACGAATACCTGTTTTTTCATGGCATCCAAGCTGTTTGATGGCATGATTAAAGGCAGTGACAACAGCTGCATCAAGCGTGCCTGTTTTTTTCACACGGCTTTTCAGATAATCCTCTACTCTGTCAATTGTAACCCCCTGTATGCCGCATAATCCCTCGCAGATATCAAACAGGCTCAGCCCGCATTCATCTATCACGATATTGAACCAGCGGTTGGCATTTTCGGGCTTCTGATTCAGCAGCGCTGCGCCTACATTGAAATTCAGAAATTCCATCACCTTGTCATAGCGTTTGATTTTCCGGACAATACGCAGCAGGTTTTCCTCACTTTCCGTCAATGCAAGAATTCCCCTGAACACAAACAGCATCCGCACCCTGTTGCCAAGAAAATGCTCTGTCACATTGCCTTCGTTAGAAAGCATCGTAAAAAACATATCCAGCATCGTTTCTATGGACAGCGGGTCGCTGTAGGGAAAACGCTGATAATATTCCTCCAGCTCCGTATCATTCAGCAATTCGCACAGAATCGGCTGTACCAGCTCTGACAGCACTGAATTGCGGATGGACGCCCAGTTTGTCGCAAACAGCACTCCGCCGGTATTGCTTTTATTCAGCGTTTTCTGAATACCGTCCGCAATACAGACAGTAACATCATTTTCCTTTCCGCACTGACGTGCCAGCCATGTCATTCTTTCCAGCAGCGCATAATTGTTCAGCCTGTCTGCTTCGGAAAAGCGTTCGTACATTTTCAGACAAACTGCCAATATCCGCTGTGACAATTCACCTGCCGGCAATCCTGCCTGCGTAATCTGACGTATATGCAGCAGTGCCTCCTGATAATCCCAGCTATGGCTGGTTTCCGTCAGATACCAGTATGCGTCAAACAGTGCCGCCAGATCTACCTCTGCCAGCTGCTCCGGCAGCACGGGCAATACCGTATCGCAAAAATCCCGCAGCCTTGACCCATACTCCTCTACAGCCTTATAATAATGCCGCTGCGCATCCTCCGGTACATAATCCAGTACCAGCCGCTCGCCGTCCAGTATCACAAAACGGCTTGCCGCAAATTGTCTGACCGCACTGCTGCTGTCGTCATGCGGATGATAGCCAGCTATGAGAAAATACGGCTGTTTTTTCTGGTTTTCGCTGTCCGTTGCCGCCATCCGCTGGGCATTGGCATCCGTAAAATAAAACAGTCTGGTTTCTGTTTTATTACTGAGATTCGTAACATTGGTATTGAAGGTGATCCGGGCAGCAAGGCTTTTTGGCATTGCCATTTCTATCGCCGCAATCCACAGCTCCACCTTCTGGGGGTCATCACGAATCAGCAGCACCTTCTGCTGCTCCGCCGGCACCCGCAGCTGCTGCAATACAAATCCGACAGCTGCTGCAAGAACCTTCTGTCTGCCATCCCGCACGAACTGCTCCACACCGGAAACATTTACCCCGCCGTCATCCGGGCATTCTGCCGGTACCTGGGGCAGGAAGGGCGGTTCATAGCCTGCCACATCGTCAAAATAATACTGATCCTCATGTTCCCGCCATGCATTCCATACAGAGGCGCCAAACCATCTGCACGGATAATCCAATGTCTGTCCGATCAGACATTGCTTGATATGAATGCCGCTGCGGTGAAGCCGTTCTTTGAGGGGATTCTTGCAATGGGGTCTGCCATAGTCAAACAAAAACACCCGCAGTCCCGATACGGTATCTGTATAGATATATGACCCGAAGGTTCCGACAGACGGGTCTTTTTCTTTGGAACAATTGGTATATGTAAAAATATCAAACAGATTTCTGAGCCTTTTACGGTTTTCCTCTGAGAAAATCTCCCGGCTCATGGAAAAAATACCATAACCGCTTTTATGAATAATCTTTCCGTCATGCAGCAAATCTCTTTGCGGATTGCATTCCGTATATATAACCTGATCTAACATATGCTCCCTCCTTTATCAACCGTTTCAAGCCGTTCAACATCCTGCAGCGTGACGCTGCACCCTGAACGCGTCAGTCGCTTCGCTTACGCTCCGCTCTGGTTATAGCCTGAACATATTTACACCCGCGGAATACACTTAGCAGCACACGGCTTTTACGCAGCTCATTTGGGTTGGCAGTTACTCTGTTTGCCAACTATTATTTTACACTTAGGAGTGATACTCTGTCAGTTGATAAAAGGGATTATGCCTTCATTGGCGAGCATCCACATCAGCGGATCATATACACGGTGCGGCGTTACCTTTGCCAGACGGTTTTCACCTGTAGGCGGCTGACCGAAGCTGGAAACGCCGAAATACCGCACCTTATTGGTATTGAAATTGGAATTGATCGCATTGAGAAAGGCGGTTTCATTATTATCATGCAGCCACTTCTTGATTTCCTCATTGACTGCATCCGCATCGGGTACATAGAAGCCGTTCTTTGCCGCATGAGGACTTGGCTCCAGCACCCGTGACCCGCTGCCGAAGGTATTGCGGACGGCGTCAATTTTAGAAAACACGATAGCAACCTCTTTATCAATCGTGGTATTTTCCTTGATTCTCAGATTATTCCGCAGATATCTCGCCAGATCGCTGACGATAGCGCCGCCGTTCTGCTGACCGATCACACCTGCTGAACCGCCCGACCAGGTATACACATGGCGGTCTATCTTGTTTTTGACACCGGGCAGTGCCAGCGGGTCAAACAGTATAAACAGACACTTGGAACCGTTGAGATAACGGCACACCCTGTCATCCAGTTTTTCATAATCCTCTCCGGCGCCGTCAAAATACGTCAGGGAATACACATCCCTGCTGCTGCCGTTCAGATTACGGGAATCGGTGATTTTCCACAGCTGCGGAGGCGGCATTTCAAAATGCTCCTCTGTTTTATCCACTGGTTCAGGATATTCAGGATTATACATATGATTGACATTATCCTGAAAAATGCGCTTGGTATCCGCGCTGATCGGCTCGAATACAAACGGCACCTTGCTGTCATTCATCAGTTCATACATCATAGCCGTCAGAAAATTACTTTTACCCGACTGCGGCACACCCACAATGCTGAATCGCATATATTTTTTATAATCCAGTATACCGCTCGGCAAAATCATTTTGCATTTGTTGCATACAATATTGGCTACCCTTCCCCCACATTCGCTGCAGTTACACAGCGGTGTCCGCTCAAACAGATTATCCATCCATGTCTGCGGCAAAAACCGGGATGGGTCACTGGGACATATATATCCGACATCCTTTTTATTCAATTGGTTCAGGCAATACGGACATAAAATACTTCTGAACACGTAGGACATACAAAACCTCCTATCAAACTTCTCCTGATCAGATCACTATGCAGCTGACGCCAACCATCCCGGTACGCTGCATAAATACCGGAACACCTTACGGAACCTTCAGGCTATTGATATCAACCGGAACCATATAGTATTCCTGCATATCTTCCTCTGCAAGCATCAGCCGCAGAACCGTTCCCTTTTCCGGCATCCGGCTTTCGCAATCCTTCAGCGGCAAAATTGCCGACTCTCCCTCTATCGTCATTTCCGGAAAGGTGTACAGAATCCGCAGATCGTCATCCTTCATGCTCCACGGCAGCCCTCCGCTTTCCAGACAGGTCAGATATAATTCCGGCAGACTTTTTTCCTTACATTCAATTTCGATATAAGGCTCCTCCGCTTTCCGTATGCCGAAAATACCCTTGTTCCATCGTATCCGATAACGGATCTCAGTTTTTGGCTTATTATTGATTTTCATATTGGACGGTGCTGACAATACCGCTGTGCCATCCTGCATACGGTATTCGCCAATTACCGTAAAGCATAACTCCTGCTCCGGAATATGGGGTATAATCAACCGATTGCCATTGCGTATATATTCATCTCTGGATATCCAGCAGGATGCACCGCTTTCCACATCCTCAACCGTTCCCCATACAGGAGAATCGCCTCTTTCGTTCAGGATGTAATGTATCCTCACCAGATCATCCGCCACGTGCTTCATAACTGCCTTGAGGTTATTTCCCTCTGCTACCGTCTGTTCCCGATCCAGCTCGCACGGAAAAACACCCGCTATCTGGATCACATCCGATATGACACTGTTGGAACCGGATTCCGAAACAACTGCTGCCCGGACCGTTTCTCCGTAGCGTATCGGAAAATGACACCGGCGATGGCTGCTGTAGGCGGATGCCAGCACCTTTGTATCCAGCAAGGGCTGCAGCTCCGCAGATGGCATGACCGTTCCGATCAGGCTGCGGTCAAAGCCCTCCCTGACCTTACGGATATAAATGCAGTCTGTTTTGCGCTGCGCTTCATCCCATGTCACGGTCACAATCTTGTCCTTGAAATCCGCCTGAATATTTTGCAGCACACAAGGCGGTTCCTCCGGAATAATCGGGTCTGTGAGAATACCCGTACTGTAACGGGTCAGACCGCCGATTTTATAAATACACTGCAGCCGATAGGTATACGGTGTATTGTGATTCAGTCCGGTATCATCATAACCCTTTTGTGCCTTTTCACAGACAACCCGGCTTTTATCATCCGGCACTGCAGAGGGTGTACCGCTTTTTGTCCGTAAAATGCGTACACCGATACTATTATACGGCAGGGTCCACCGGAAGGAGCAGTTGCCGTTTTTGGCGTCAAACGACAGAAAGCGTTTATCCAGATCCATAATCGTTTCCAGCGTACAGCTTGCCGGGGCAGATACCGCTGTGTACCGGCAAGCAAACACCGCATATCCGTACAGCATACCTGATTGTATGGTACCATCCTCATAGTGCAGATCGGTCAGATCGCTGACAAGCTCTGTGCCGTCATTTCTGCCATCAGGAATACCGCCTTCCTTGCGTACAACGGTGTAGGTAACACCCACATCCCCCGCCGGCTGCCAGCTTAATGCAGCGACGCTGCGGATGAGATTGGTTTTCAGATTCACACGCAACCCTGTTGGCTCCTGGGGCGGCAGGGTGCGCAGCAGCTCTATTGCCGGCTGATAATCCTGCACTATATGCAGCACACTCACACATTGATTTGCCTGTAATTGTTTATCGGCTGTGGGAGCAGGCATCATCCGTTCTGCTTCCCGGAGCTTTGATTCGATCATTGTCCGCTGGGCTGACAGATTCAGCTTTTCATTCATTCTGAGAATCTGATCCAGCTTACGTCCGGCAGCTGCATAGCATCCGGTATCCATCAGATTCTGCAATTCACGAATGGGCTGGTCATATTGTCTTCGTTCCGTTTCGATTCTTTTTCCCAGCTCTGCCAGACCGTTATCAAAGGGATTGGCTGTCCTTGCCTTTTGCAGATAATACTCCGCCTGTACCAGATCCATATTTCTGAGTGCCTGTTTTGCGAGGCGGCAGTAGGAAGCGTACAGCCTGTATTCCGTCATAGAAAAGCCGCAGCTGCAGCTGCCAGCAGCTGCCGGAATTTTCCGGCGGCATTTTGGATCCGGGCAGGTGGTATACAACGGCATATCACAGACAGCACATCTGGCGCTTTCTGCTTCCTCCCGTGTATGAAAGTGTGCAGTCGTCTGACAGGACGGGCAGGTAACATAGATATCGGCAGACGGCGGTTCATAGGGGTCATGGATGCTTTTGGTTTCGCTATTGTAAAGTGCAAGCGCCAGCTGTCTGTCCGGAAACAGCATCCGGATACGGTCAATACAGGCTTCCGCAAAATACGGATCCTTTTTAAACACATCCGGCGCTGTCTGGAGCAAATCAAAAAACGGCTGCTGCTGCAGCTTTTTCAATGAATTCTCATATTTTCTGCGATTTACTTCGCTATTGAATACCTGCGTTGTTGCCTTGGAAAAAAGCTGACCGAGAATATGACCGAGTTCGCTGGTATCCGTTGCGATTTCAATGGAATACCGGCGGGCAATATCACAAAGCTCATCTGTCAGCTTACGGCGATAGACGGCACATTCACTGCTGCTGTTGCCGTCAAAGAAGCACAGCAGATCAAACAAGCTGGTAACCTCTTTTGTCCAGGGGTATTTCGGTGTATCGGTATTCCGCAGCCGTTCAATGTAATCCTGAATACCGCGAAAAATCATCGGCTGCAAAAAATAATCATTGATATTGATCCCCGCTGACGGCGTCCTTACCCGGTAGCCGTTATCTGTATAGACCTGTTTCACCGTTTCAGGCGCCAATCCCAGATGAATGCCTACCTGGCGCAGCTGGGCGGTTGTCACCTCGGGGGTGGTACCGCTTTTCACGCCGGACATCAGAATCTGCATCATCCGCTGCAGCTGACCAAGCCGTTCCGCTTTCAGCTCTGCTGCCTCCTTCTGGCGCAGGGCAGGTGTCAGCAGTACCTGTTCCATATCATCATACAGTGCCAGCAGCTTATTGATTTCACTCTGATCGCCGGTATTATTTTTCTGTTCCTCTTTTTCCCGTTTCCAGTCACTCAGACGTTTCTTGATCACCTGCGGAGATTCAGGCGGATCAAACGGTATTTTCAGTAATTCAAAATAATTCTTTCTGTCCATCTCGATTATTACCACTTCAATTATTTATTATTAAAAAACAACAAATTTTTTTCCATACTGTCCTCCTGATCTGCAGCTTCTGTATCGGCATACACCGCTGGTGTGCCGCCAGCTTTGGAACTCCGCCCAGTGGCATAGGCTTTGGCGAACAGCCCCGCAGCTTTGTATCGGCATTCGCCGGTCATGCTATTATGACAGCCGCTGGTTGGTAACCAAAGGTAGGAACCACAAGAGGGCTTACGCCCTCTTAAGGTTCCCCCCTTTGGAAAACTCCCTTCCTTAACTCCTGCTGCCATCCGCCCGCCTATTGTCCTAAAGGACGATAGACGGACTGTTTTCTGCACCCTGTCACGCTGCGGTACCCCGGCGCCATGCCGCCGGGGTGTCCTCGCTTACAACATTTCAGAGGGGACTCTACAGTAGCAGGGGTTAGTTTATTCGCTAAGTCTGGGGTTTTGGTTTATAGCGATTCTGCTTTGAATTGGCGGGCTGATATATGCATCCCATGGGTGCGAATTTGTTCAAGCTATAACCAGAGCGGAACGCCGGAACCTGATACAAGTCAAGTCCACACGTGGGACATGCAATAGCAGAAGGGTCAAGGTATTCGACCGAGAGCAGTGACACCGCTGGCACACAGGTGCAGCGTCACACTGCCGCTCCTTGTCGAAGGGGGAAAATAGGGAAAATAGGGAATTTCAATTGTAATTTCCCTACTTTAAAACCATCCTTTGCTATAGTAAACGAGAAGTGGTTTACCCCAGCGCGTCTGACTGTGCTGCACAATCCAGCCTTCACTCAGGAGGATTCGTTGACTGCCATCCAGGTTTGCACAGGTATTTCTTCCTGACCACCGTCTGCATCAGCAGAGGGAGCGTTGGTTCTGTGGATTTCCTGTGCAATCGTGCCGAAGCCCTGCTCCAGTTCCTTGCTGCCGCTGAGCATAATAGATTCGATCGAACCGGAAGTAATAGACCGCATGAATTTTGCATCGGCTTCACCAAAGCCCATGCCGATAATATCTATCTGGTGTTCATGGCACACACGGGCAGCTTCAATTGCCCGTCTTGGATTCATCCACACGCCGTCCGCCAGCACAATCGCATATTTTTTCCCCGGCGCATTGGCGAGTATATCATCAATTTTATAGAACGGATGCCATGCGTTGCCGATACCGGTCATTTCCGCTTCCATTTCACGAATAGCCGCTTTACACGCCTCCATATCCTCTGTCAGCGGCTGACATTCCATCGTGCTGTCCGAAACAGCCATTACGCAGATACGTACCTTTCCGCCATAATCCCGCAGGCGGTCCACAAAGCTGCACATAGCCTTTTTAGCGTTGCGGATCGGTGCGCCCTTCATACTGCCTGACACATCCAGTGCCATAACAATCGACAGATCACTGCCTGCCGTTACCCGGAGCGCACTTTGCGAAATAGGACGGGCAAACCGGCTGACATCCTCCTCCACCTTTTCCTCACGGATAGGCAAATCACGTATTGCGTTTCCCTGTCTTGCCTGTACGTGTACCATACCATTCACATCATAGCTGTACTGTATGCGTATCACAGTCGGATTTTCGTAAGAGTGGTGGGTTATACCGGACACAACATATTTCCCCACAATATTACAATCGGGAGGCGCTTCTGTTCCCTGCAGCACATATATCTCGACCTCATTTTTACCGCCGGGGGACGTCACAAAATGAAATGCCTCGGCACATTTGCAGGGTATCTGTTGGTTAGCCGGAATAATCGTCTTATTAATATAGCGTGTTCCCGCATCATTGACGGCAATCACCCCCATCGCATGAGCCACAATATCCGTATGACTGATGCGCAGCGCATCCTGCAGCACACATTCCTTACCGATGGGCGGCAGTTTTTTCTGCACCTTGCCGAAGCGGGTCAGCTCGCTGAAATCATTATGCACCTCGCTGATTTTCAGCTGCAGCGTTGTCACCACATACTCCGGCATCGGCAGATGCACCTGTATAGCAGCTCCCATTGCCACCGCTTCATCAGGATTGACATGATTGATGGGCATATGACCGCTGATTTCCCGGAGATAATCCGGAACCTGTTTCATTTTCGTTGAACCGCCCACCAGCAGAATATCCGTCACATCTGCCCAGGTCATTCCAAGACCGTTCAGCAAATGACGGCAGAGATTGCCGGTACGTTCCAGCATCGGACGGGTATACTCATTGAATTCCTCCAGTGTAACCGTAACCGTATAGGGACCGTACTCAGGCAGCCGCAGACGCAAAGAGGTACTGTCCAGCTGAGTCAGCTGTTTTTTGAGTGTTTCTGCCTTGCGGGTAACGGTTTTCAAAGCAGCAGGAATACTGCGCAGATCCTCGCCTGTTTCATCCAATACCTTGTCGCAGATCAGACGGATCATCAGCTCATCCCAATCCTTGCCGCCAAGAATATGATTGCCGGTTGTTTCCAGAGATTTCATTACACCATAATCCAGCATCTGAACCATGGTGACATCAAAGGTACCGCCACCAAGATCATAAACCATAATGCGGGCATTTTCCCGCCAGTGTGTGACCGCATAGGTCATCGCTGCCGCCACAGGCTCGTTGATAATCTGGCGCACGTGCAGACCAGCCATTTTAGCCGCCTGCATAGTAGCAGCACGTTCCTGCTGGTAAAAATACGCCGGAACGGTAACCACCGCTTCGTCTATTTTCTGCCCGGTGATACGTTCGGTGGTTTCCTTCAGATAGCCAAGCAGAATGGCGGACAGCTCCTGGGCAGTATAGGTTTTACCGTTGATTTCGCAGTACGGCAAGGGGTCGCCCATTTTGCGTTTAAAAACAGACACACAGCCGTTTTCACCATTTTCAAATGCTTCCTTTGCCTCGCTGCCCACCACAATTTCGCCGTCATCTGTAAACTGAATGACGGACGGGGTAATAAATTCCCCGTCCAGATTCGGAATCATTTTCGGACGACCTGTTTTTTCATCATAGATTGCCACTGCTGAGAAGGTAGTGCCCAGATCAATTCCCACTTTTATTCCCATATTATCTCCACTTTCCGGCACAACACCGCTGTTCCCTTATTTCGATTTATTCTTCTGTATCCGCACGGATAGCCACCTGATTGACAACACTGTTTTCTACATCCACATCGGCGCCTATCTGGATTTTAGTGCTGAAGGGTTCACCGGTGCTCACGTTAATAGCTTCTATATAGATTTCTCTGTTTTCCACACGGAAGGTAACCTTGAATTCCGTTCCCTTCTTGGTACCGGCGGGCAGATCAATATGAAGTGTTCCGATACACTTGACCTTATCAGCGGGGTCACAGTACTGTTCATTTCCTTCCATATCCATACAGGGGGTAACCCTGTCGCTGCAGCTCATATTTTCAAAGGCTCTCAGATCCACAGACGCCATATTATCCTTTGGCGCATAGTAGGAACGGGTTTCCTCTACCGGCATTTCCTCATTGATTTTAATCAGATTGTCAATAATATATTCGTTGTTTTCATCCAGTACACCGGGTCCGAAGGAACGGGGTGTACGGTCTACTACCTCAATGGGATTCAGAACAGACATAGCGCCGGCGCTGTCTTCTGCAGCGGGGTCCCCGCTGCTGACAGCTTCTGCCCGGACAGCCTCTACCAGAATGGTGGAATAGACGGCTGCGCCCTTTGCTACAGCATGATTGGGATCCTCAAACTGAACGATTCCCGGGAAACGCTGTTCAACGGCATTGCGGATCATCGGCATAAAGGATGAACCGCCTACCAGCAGAACGGTATCAATCTGCACATTGCCGGCATCCTGAAGCGTTTTTTCTACATAGGACATGGTTTTCTGCACCAGGTCTGCTGTCAGGTTTTCAAATTCCTCACGGGTAATGCGCACCTTTGTCATAGAATTATTGACATTGACCTTGACGGAGGTTTCTTCCAGATTGGTCAGTTTTTTCTTAGCTGCTTCTACACGGCTGCGGATAACCTGATGGGTTTCGCTGTCCATTTCTTCAGGGCTGATACCGTTTTCGCTGCAGCAGGCATTGGTAACGTATTCTACCAGACGATCGTCCCAATCCTTGCCGCCCAGCAGGTCATCACCGCCGGTTGTCAGCACCTTGACTTTCTGCACCTCACGGCCTTCCGCATTGGTATCCGTAGACATTTTCAGGATGGTTACATCGAACGTACCGCCGCCCAGGTCGTACACCATGACCGTGCGTTCCTCCTGAAACTGTCTTGCACAATAGCTGAGTGCGGCGGCTGTTGGTTCTGCAATGACAGAGAGCACGTTCATACCTGCCAGCATACCAGCCTTTCTGGTTTCTTCCAGCTCCTCAAATCCGAAGTACGCCGGACAGGTAATAACCACATCCTCTACACTATAGCCCTGTTCCTCTGCCATCTGCTTGATGCGCTTGAGGATCAGCGAGCTGATATCCGTAGGGTTATAGCTTTTGCCAAAGTAAGTATAGGTCTTCGCGTCAGGCTTACCAATCTGGCGTTTGATGCAGTCCACTACACGGTCACCGTCAGTTTCCATGCGTTCCTTAGCAGCTTCACCCACTACAATATTGTTCTCATTTTCAAAGAACACAACAGATGCAAGCGTATCGGTGTTATCCGCCTGATTTTTAATAATTTCGGGGTTGCCGTTGCGGTCAAGTGTAGAAATACAACAATAGGTTGTTCCTAAGTCAATGCCAAAAGTTCCCATTATCATTACCTCCATCGGGTTTATTCATCCTTCTGTTCTGCTGTCCGGTCAGAAGGCTCGTATACATACAGATCTACATATTCGGGCTGTAGAATCGTTTTATCTTTTATAATACCGGGCTTACGGGAACGGGCGACCGTATTGTGCTTTTCCGGGTCGTCCGTCAGAATCTTCGATGCAATCCGGCAGGAACGGCTTTTTCTCGGGCATCCTGTCTGGCTGACGCAGACATCTGCGCCGTTTTCCTCAAAAAAGTCCTCCATCTGGCTGAACATCATACGCAGATTCTTTTTGATTTCCGCCTCCGGCAGATCACATTCTGTCAGAAAAATATAGTCCACATACATCTCGGAAATTTCCTTGAGTACGGGGATAAGCTGTTCTCCGCTGACACGGCGTTTCAGCTCATCCAGATCGTGCTGCATTCCGCTGCGCACCTGTATCTGGAAATTGGCATTTTCACGCAGTGCCTGCATAAGCCTGCGTTCATTGCTTTCCTGACCGGAACGGATAGATTCCATCAGCGCAGCCTGCTGTGCCTGTGTCTGTGCCAGTGACTGCACCAGAAGATTCAGCTCCTGTACCTGCTGGCTGACAAGCTGCAGCTGCTTGGAGCAGGCGGCTTTTTCTGCCAGTCCCTCAACCGCTTGGGAAAGACGCGCTGTTTCTGACAGCAATGCATTCATGCAATCTGTTGTCAGACCGGAATCAGGTTCTTCCGGACAAGACAGTTCCTCAGCATCTGGGGTTGGTTCTGTTAACATTTCTTCTTCCTGTTGCATAATTAACTCCTTTCTATGGGTTGATTGCCGTATACAATTCATCATCTATTTTCGGTAAAATATAATTCACAGCATCCATTACGCCCCACGGCTCATAGACAGTGCCGTTTGACATATGTCCCATAGCACTGACGGGAAAAAAATGCAGCTCTGTAAATTTCGTATCCATTTTTTTGAGGAAATTGTCGAAGCCGTTTTTGCTCAGAAAACGGCGGCAAAGGGCATCTCTTGCCTGTTGCAGATCCTGATACACATCTGTATGGGACTGATAGAACTGGGTGATGCAGTGAGGACCAATCTCCTCATAGATTTCCTCCACATCCGCCTTGGCGATCAGCACACATACCGGCTTATCCCACGCCTGATCAATCCGCAGCATACCGGAATCTACCATATAATTAAAGAAATTGGTTGCCGTATCGGTAATAGGGGCGCTGCTGAAATCAGACAGGCTTTTCCCGGCAAATTTTCTGGCTGCCCGCAGCTTTCCCTCGCAGAAGGGATCCAGCACAAAAAGCAGACCGCTGCAATACCTGAATTGCTTCTGAATAATCTTGACGTTTTCAGCAGTATAGCCGTCAAACATTTCTCCGGCGATATCATAAACAGAAAACTGCCGTTTTGTACGACCCTCAATACCGTCTATGAGAACCGGATAGCTTCTTGCATCTGTTTCCGTAGTAGCCGGACAGGGATTTCCCTGATACCAATATGCCAGCTCATCAAACTGACCCTGATAGCCATCAGGTATGGTCACAGACAACCCGCTCTTTTGCAGCTTTTCAAGAAATACATGATAGAAAGCGGACAGAAAAACTGACTTACCGCTTGCTGTTTCCCCGATCAGCTGAAAGACAATCTGCCTTGCCTCAGACGAGATCAGTGATGAACTGCAAACCGGACAGAAAGCCTCCAGAGAGGAACGACCGCCAAAAAAGGTGCAGGGAATCCTCTTTCCGCAAAGACAGCGATGGTGCCAGATACCATATTTTCCGGGCACGAGCTGTTTATGCATATAGCGGTGACAGTGGGGGCAAAGGAACTGCGGAATCAAAAATTGATTTTTGCAGCTGCTGCACTCCGAGCGTATCTTGTGCAGCATGAGATAACTGTGGTCCATCAGCCACATCGCACCGCAGAGTGCAGCATAGCCGGCAGTCATGCAGCCGAATACTGCAAACAGCAGTCCGGTTACAACTGCGATCACGGTAACACTGATCACATATAGCACAGATGCAGCCGCACCAATAAAAAAAGCACCTGCCATTTTTTTAGGATAAGCGGTATAAGCGTTTCCTTTCAGCAATCCGGTGCAGATAACCTCATACAGTTCATGAAACAGCCGTACAGAATCTTTGTTTTTCTCCCATGAATCAGCGGCAGCAGCGCAGAGCTGACGGTAAACAGCCCCCATAAGGAAGCATTGATAAGCAGGTTCCTCTTCCTGCTCATGCGGCACCCGGATCAGATGCAGGTTGCTTGTCAGCGCATGAATATAGTTAGAAATCCCACGATAAACGCCTGACAGAACGCCGAACAATGCTGCCAGAACGCTTGCCAGAAGTGTCAACGGCACTATAGCGGCAATACCGATCACTATCACAGCGATCCAACGCAGCATCTGTCCCAAAAAACTGATCATATCCCCTGACCCCATCTACAATCATATATAGTAACATCGCTTACAAACCAACGATTTGTACAAGTGTAATAGAAAATTCCATTATTCCACATCTAATTAATAACATTATACCCATCCCCATCCCATTTGTCAACCCAGGCGAGCCGACCAGGGAATTCAATTTTCACCAGATCTTCCCCGGGGAAG
>CACZSU010000229.1 GCA_902783855.1 uncultured Ruminococcus sp. | reverse complement strand
GTGCAGGCGTCTGCTGAGGCAGATAACCGATTTCTTTCTTTTTGAGTTCCTCGCAAAATACGATTTTCCCGCTGTCAGGAGATTTCAGTCCCAGCAGCCCCTTTGTCAAAGTACTTTTGCCCGAGCCATTTTCCCCTACAATGCAAAGATAATCTCCGTCACTGACTGTAAAGCTCAGATTGCGGATGACATCCACATCCTCATACGAAAAGGCAAGGTTTTCACATCGAATCAGCTCTCCCATTTCAGGATAAAGCCTCCTTTATATTCCTGAGATTTTGTTGCATGAGTGAAAGATAGGTCACTCCGTTTTGCATACTGTCTGCATCCACATTATGACAGGAATGCAGCTCCAGCACCTTTGCGCCGGTCGGCTCTGCGACAGTTGACGCCACTTTTCCATTGGAAAACTCAATTTTAAACACCACCGGCACCTTCTTTTCCTTCACTTTCTGAATCAGGAAGGAAATCGTGGAAGCGCTCGGCTCTGTTTCGGACGAGCAGCCCGGAAAGGCAGCATAATACCCCAGACCATATTCATCCGTCAGATAGCGAAACGGAAAACGGTCGCCGATAATCAGCAGCTTTCGCTCCGACTGGTCTACTGTTTCACGAAACTGCTGATCCAACTGTGTCAGCTGTACCGCATACTGCCTGGTGTTTTCATCAAACAGCTTTTTATGACCGGGATCCAGCTCATCCAGTGCCTGAGCGATTTTCTTCGTAATGGTAATGGCATTTTTCGGCGAAGTCCATACGTGTTCGTCATATTCCTTTTCATCGCCGTCAGTTTCTTCTTCTCCGGTCATTCCCTCTGTGACTGCTTCTTCCACGGTATCCACACAGTCCATCAGCGCAATGATTTTTCTGGGTTTTTTATCATTTGATTCCAGAATGGTCTTCACCCATTCATCGGATTCCCCGCCCACATAAATAAACAGGTCGCAGTTCCGGATGTTGATAATATCCTTGGGCGAAGGTTCAAAATGATGGCTTTCCATGCCGGGTTTCAGCAGCATGGACAAATTGACCTCATCACCGGCAATCTGTCTTGTAAAATCATAGGGCGGAAAAATCGTTGCGATCACATTGAGTTTCCCATCCGTTTTTTCATCCTTTTCATTTTCGCAGCCGCACAGCAGCGACAACATAGTAACAACCGCCAGCATACAAGCTATAATACGTTTCATCCTTCTGTTTCCTCCGTCTGATGATTTCTGCAATCCCCGC
This sequence comes from uncultured Ruminococcus sp., assembly GCA_902783855.1. Lineage (GTDB taxonomy): Bacteria > Bacillota > Clostridia > Oscillospirales > Acutalibacteraceae > UBA1213. Next base: position 9,596 of record CACZSU010000229.1, on the reverse strand, counting down.
ATACGCCGTAAAATACGGTTCTGAAAAAATCCATTTCAAATCCATGTTCATCAAAAATATGGTCACAAAGTGCTTTGACACGACTGCAATTGAGATGAATCAGCTTTCCGCATTTTTCGCATTTCAGGTGAAAGTGTTCCCGGCACTGCTCGTCCTTATCTGTAAACTGAAAGCACGCAGATGTAGTCCCGTCCACAGTATATTTCCTCACCAGTCCCTGCTCCAGCAGCTTATCCAGATGCCGGTAAATAGTGGTTGTTCCGACTCTTGTCCCATCCAATGCCAGATGCTCTGAAATACTGGCAGCCGTAACGTGCTTTTCTTTGTTTTCCATCAGATAATCCAGAATTGCCTGTCTTTGTTTCGTTTTATAACCGGCTCCCTGATTCATAAAAGCTCCCTTGTCCTTTCCCTTCACACACTTATAATTTGAAAACCGTTTTCATTTTACCATTATCCCACCGCTTTGTCAACCCCCCAAGCGGCGCCGAGCCGGCGCCGAGCCGGCGCTCCCAATTCGCGATAGTCGCTTCACTACGTTCCGCTCTGGTTAAGACTTGTATTCCTTTACACCCGCGGAATGCATTCAGTTGCACACTGCTTTTACGCAGCTCATTCAAATTGGCAGTTGCTCTTTTTTGCCCACTATAATTTTACACTAACGCCGGCGCTGGCTGAACGCGTCAGTCGCTGCGCTTACGCTTCGCTCTGGTTATAACTTCAACACATTCACACCCGCGTAATGCATTCAGATGCACACAGCTTCAACGCAGATTGTTCTGGTTAGCAGTTACTCTATATGCCAACTATTATTTTACCTTAGGACTCCTTCTACAAAAACTATGTTTTACCTCGGAATAGCTGCTTCACAAGGCTGACAAAAAAGTGTAACACCTTTTTTCAGACAGCGTAATATGTACTATAACCGAGAAAAAAGTCCCCCTCAAGGGACAAAAAAAATCAGCTTCTCGGAATTAAAGGAGGACACGATTATGTGTGGTAACAATGGTTTTGGCAATGGCAGCTGTGGTTGGATTCTTCTGCTCATCATCATTATCTGCTGCTGCGGATGCGGTAATAACGGCTGCGGCAACAACGGCTGCGGATGCGGCTGTAATGACAACAACTGCGGCTGCGGCTGCTGAAACAGCAATTGCTGAATAAATGAAAATCCCCGCCCGTCAGAAGCCTGAGCTCCTTGCGGGCGGGGTGTTATTTATACTGTCAGCTCGATTCCATTTTCAATATCTGTCAGCAGATCGACACGGCGCTGGTGTCTGCCGCCTTCAAACTCTGTAGACAGGAAAATATCAATCATTTTCATTGCCAGTTCTTCGCTGACCACATTCTGACCCATACAGATAACATTGGCATTATTGTGCCGTCTGGTCATCTCTGCCAGCATCTCATTGGTACATACAGCCGCTCTGACACCCTTTACCTTGTTGGCAGCCATGGACACGCCCAGACCGGTCGTACAGCAGATAATGCCAAAATCACACTGTCCCTTTGCTACTGCATTCGCTGCTAAAAACGCATATTTCGGATAATCTACCGATTCCTTGGAATAGCAGCCGAAATCCTCAAACTCAATTCCCTTTTCTTCAAGGTGCCTGATAACAGCCTCTTTCAGCTCGAATGCACCGTGATCTGCGCCTAATGCTATTTTCATATGCTTTTTCCCCTTTTCCTGAAATTATTGATCTGCTTCCTGCTCACTGTGTCAGCAAACCCTTTATTGGTGTTTTTTATTTGCAAGACGGGCTTTCAGCTCCCGCTCCGCCTGCGGCAGACGAAGATATACCGGCATCAATGCATCACTGCTGCACAGGCGGTTTTCCTCTGCCATTCTGGCAGCTGCCACAGCTGTTCCGTATGCGTGCTGAAAGCGGATATTGACCGGTGTCAGTACCACATTTTCCATTTCATGCAGCTGCTCATAGCAAAGCTCTGCGCCGTCACCTGTCAGATAAACCGGCTCCTTCATTTCCCCCAGCTCTCCGGCAAGCATTTCCACAGGTATTGCCCTGTCCTCTGTGATGCGTTCCACCTGACCATCCGTCAACCGGAACAATGCATTATAAACCTGTTTGCACCTTGCATCCATCACTGCACAGACAATTCCATGCCGGTATGGCATACTGTATGCCATTGCCTCCAGTGTAGACACCTGCGCACAGGGCTTGTCCAGCGGCATGGACATTCCTTTGACAGACGCCACACCAATCCTGACGCCTGTAAATGAACCGGGTCCGGCATTGACAGCAAACAGATCTATGTCACTCACAGCCGTTCCGGTGGTTTCCAGCAGTGCCGATACCAGCGGCATCAGCGTCTGGCTATGGGTGGTACGGATATTCAGGTAAAACTCTCCCAGCAATCTGCCATCCTCCACCAGAGCAGCAGAAACGGGCGAAGCACTTGTATCAATCGCCAGAATTTTCATTATATCTCCGCCCCTTCTATCCGGATTGTTCTTTCGTTTTCAGATACATGGTCAATCGTCACATCAATACGGTTTTCCGGCAGGAAATCCACAATGTTTTCGCTCCATTCAATAATCATGATACCGTTATCCATATAATCAAAAAATCCGGTTGTATACAAATCATCCCACGAGGTCACACGATACATATCAAAATGATAGACCGGAACCCTTCCTGCATACTCATGCACCAGCGCAAAGGTCGGGCTGGAAACGCCGTCCTCTACCCCCAGTGCTGCGGCAAAACCTCTTGTAAAGGCTGTTTTCCCGGCACCAAGGCTGCCGAACAGGGCAACGACCTCTGTTCCCTGCAGCGTCTGTGCCAGTCTTGCACCGATCTGTTCTGTTTCCTCTGCCGAGGATGTCTTAAAAATCTGCAAATTCTTTTCCTCTTTCCATGAAAACGTATCGCAAAGCTATTTTCTCAGAAAAGCCCTGTAATCCTGCCGCTGGAATCTACATCAATCTTTTCCGCAGCCGGTACCTTCGGCAAGCCGGGCATAGTCATGATATCCCCTGTATAAACCACAATAAAGCCGGCACCGTTAGAAAGACGGATATCCCTTACGGTAATGCAGTACCCTTCCGGCTTGCCCAGCAGCGACGGATCATCCGACAGAGAATACTGTGTTTTGGCTATGCAGACAGGCAGTTTAGCCGTATCCAGCTTCTCGATATCCGCCAATGCCTTGAGTGCCTTGGTGGTATAGGTCACACCATCTGCACGGTAAATCTTCTGGGCAACTGCTTCAATTTTTTCTTTGACAGACGCCTCGTCTGCATATGTCAGACAGAAGCCAGCCGGCTTTTCAGCAGCAGCAATCACCTTGGCAGCCAGCGTCTGTCCGCCGGCGCTGCCCTTCAGGAACATTTCTGCCAGCGCAAAATCTGCTCCCTGCTGCCTGCAATAATCCTCGATTATCTGCAGCTCTGCGTCCGTATCCGTTGCAAAGCGATTGATTGCAACCACAGTCGGCACACCGAACCGCTGCATATTGCCGATATGCACACCCAGATTGACAATACCCTTCTGCAATGCATCCGTATTTTCAGCCGAAAGCTCTGCCTTCGGCACACCGCCGTTATATTTCAGTGCTCTGACAGTAGCCACAATGACGACTGCAGCGGGACGAAGACCCGTTTTTCTGCACTTGATATCAAAAAACTTCTCTGCGCCAAGATCAGACCCGAAGCCTGCCTCTGTTACCACATAATCCGCCAGCTTCAGCCCCAGCTTTGTGGCTCTGACAGAGTTGCAGCCATGTGCGATATTGGCAAACGGGCCGCCGTGCATAATAGCCGGTGTTCCCTCCAGCGTCTGCACCAGATTCGGCTTGATGGCATCCTTGAGCAGTGCCGCCATAGCGCCGTTTGCTTTCAGATCCTTAGCAAAAACAGGCTGTCCGGCTGTATTATAAGCCACCAGAATATTGCCCAGTCTTTCCTTGAGGTCGTCAATATCAGAGGCAAGGCAAAGGATAGCCATGACCTCACTGGCAACTGTAATGATAAAGCCGTCCTCACGGGGGACGCCGTTGACCTTTCCGCCAAGACCGGCTACAATATTCCGCAGCTCACGGTCGTTCATATCCAGACAGCGTTTGATCAGAATCCTTCTGACGTCAATCTGCAGTGCATTTCCTTGCTGGATATGATTGTCCAGCATGGCGCAGCAAAGATTGTTGGCTGCTGTAATGGCGTGCATATCACCTGTAAAATGCAGATTGATATCCTCCATCGGGATAACCTGTGAATAGCCGCCTCCGGCTGCACCGCCCTTGATGCCGAACACCGGGCCCAGAGAAGGCTCTCTCAGACAGACAGCCGTATTTTTACCGGCAGCACTGAGGGAATCCGCCAGACCAACAGATACGGTTGTCTTACCCTCGCCAGCCGGGGTGGGGTTGATGGCGGTCACCAGAATCAGCTTTCCGTCCGGTTCGCCGGCGGTACGTCTGATCAGTTCCTCAGACAGCTTTGCCTTATATCGTCCGTAGTATTCCAGTTCATCCTCTGCAATATGCAGCTTTTCTGCAATTTCCCTGATCGGGCGGATATCCGCCTGCTGTGCAATTTCAATATCGGTCAACATTGCTCAATCTCTCCATTCTGAAAAAATATCATATTGCAAGCTGTTCTCCAACGGAGCCAGGCTCCATCGTTCAATGCATATTCATTCTATCATAAAAATTCCGTTTATACAACAGAATTTACGATTTTCAGCCAAAAATTCAGACCTGTTGTCAGGTACGCTGTCAGAATTCCCTGTAGTTGCCAAGGAACGAAAAATCAACCAGTTCCTCAGACAATGCCCCCAGCAGTCCCAGCACATCCGCATCAGATGTCGTTCCGGCAAAGTCAAGATAAAATGTATATTCAAACGATTTTCCATAACGGGGACGGGATTCGATCTTCGTCAGATTCAGTCCATGTGCGGCAAAGCGGCACAGCGTACTGTAAAGGGAGCCTGTTACATGGGGCAGGGCAAAGCTCAGACTGATTTTATCCGCCTGCGGTTCAATATACATTTCCCGGGCGATAACAATAAACCGGGTCGTATTATTGGGATTATTCTGAAATCCCCTTCGCAGAATTTCCAGTCCGTATTCCTCTGCAGCATCTGCTGAACAGATGGCTGCCAGACCTGTTTCTTCACTTTCAGCAACCAGTCTGGCTGCCTGTGCGGTGCTGACATAGGGACACACCTCAATCTGACGGTTGGCATTGAGAAAATCGGAGCATTGTGACAATGCCTGTTCATGGGAAAACACCTTTCTGATATCCGAAAATCCGCATCCCCGGCGGACTGCCAGACAGTGATCCACCCGGATATCCGCTGCCGCAGCAATGGAAAACCGGTATTGCAGCATCAGATCATACACAGCAGTAACCGACCCGGCGGAGCTGTTTTCAATCGGTACAATACCGAAATCTGCCTGTCCGTTGCGTATGGCTTCAAAAACCTCTTTGAACGGTGAGAAGAAGACGGGCTGACAGTTGGGGAAAACCTTTTGTGCAGCCTTATGTGCATAAGCCCCCGCTGCACCAAAGCAGGCAACCCTGACATCAGCATCCGGATAAGGGATGGAATCTGCTGCGTTGCGGATCCTGTTTTTCAGATCGCTGCCGCTGCCCAGTATGTCATGCTGCAATGCACGGCTCAGCTCCATAATGGACGCATAGAGCAGTCTGGCACTGCCGCCGTAATTGCCCGCCTTTTCCTCAACGCTGTCGAGAATCTGCTGCTCCCGTTCCGCATAGAAAACCGACATTCCGTTTTCTATTTTATATTGGGCAACCTTTCTGGAACAATCCATTCTTTTCTGAAACAGCTCTACCAGCTGACGGTCAATTGCATCAATTTCTTCTCTGATTGGTTTTAAACTCATTATTGCCACTCCTTTTCGACTGCCTTTTCCCTTTGCACTCACAGCATATTGGTTTCAGCCAATACATTCGCCACCGCAACAGCCGCCGCTGCTTCTACGACCGGAACAGCCCTGGGCACAATGCAGGGGTCATGTCTGCCCTTGACAGAAAGCGCCTCTGATTGACGGGTCGTCAGATTCACCGTTTCCTGCGGACGACCGATAGACGGCGTGGGCTTGATGGCTGTACGGAATATCACCGGCATTCCGGTAGTAATCCCGCCCAGAATCCCGCCATGATGATTGGTGCGGGTTCTGACTGTATCGCCGTCATAGTAAAAAGCATCATTATTTTCACTGCCCCGCATAGCTGACGCTGCAAAGCCGGCTCCAAATTCAATGCCCTTTACTGCCGGAATACCGAATACAATGGATGCGATCACATTTTCCACACCATCGAACATCGGATTGCCGGCACCTGCCGGCAGTCCTGTCACAGCACATTCCACCGTACCGCCAACGCTGTCCAGATGCATCCGGCAATCCTCCACCAGTTCCCGCATGGCACTTTTCTTCGCAGGATCTATCAGGGAAAAGCTGCTGTGGGATAATCTTTGCATCAGTTCATCCGGAATGTTCACCGGGTCGAAGCGTTCATCCTGCACATGACCGACAGAGGCAATATGCGCTGCAATGCGTATGCCTTTTTCTGCCAGTATCTGACGGCATACAGCACCTGCAAATACAATCGGCGCTGTCAGCCTTCCCGAAAAGTGACCGCCGCCCCGGATATCATTGTATCCGTTATACCGTATAAATCCGGCAAAATCCGCATGACCGGGACGAGGGCAGGACAGAATATTCCCGTAATCTCCCGAACGGGTATTGGTATTCTGAATCACCGCACATAAGGGCGCACCGGTAGTGGTATCATCCAGTAATCCCGACAGCACCTCCGGAAAATCCTTTTCCAGTCTTGGCGTAGCGGTAGGATCCTTACCGGGTGCTCTGCGTGCCATTTGCAGAAATATTTCTTCCATATCCAGTTTTTTTCCTGCCGGCAATCCGTCCAGTACCACGCCGATGGCTTTCCCGTGGCTTTCTCCGAATACGGACATCCGGATCATTTTACCCCATGATGACATCCGACTTCCCTCCTAAGCTGTTAAAATCCTCAAAAAATCCGGGATATGATTTGCGTATGCTTTCCATATCCGAAATGGTTATATCTCCCTCGCATCCGGCGGATGCCACTGCAAGCGCCATGACGATACGATGATCATTGTATCCTTCTGCAAAACCGCCCCGCAGCCTTTCCACACCGTCAATCATCAGACCGTCAGCCGTTTCCTGTACAACAGCCCCCAGTCTTGTCAGACCATCGCACATAGCTGCCAGACGGTCGCATTCCTTGATTCTCAGACGCTGTGCGCCGGTGATAACGGTTCTTCCCTTTGCCAGCGCCGCCGCAACACTGAAAGCAGGCACCATGTCAGGGATATCTCCGGCATCAAGCGTAATACCGTGCAGATCGCCTGACTGCATGATCAGTTTACCATCCTGCTGATGAATCTGTGCTCCCAGACGGCGGTAAACCTCCACACAAGCCTTGTCGCCCTGTGTACTGTCCGGGTCAAGATTGTCGATCGTAATGCATCCCCCCAGTGCGGCAGCGGTCATGAAAAAGGCAGCCTGTGACCAGTCGCCTTCCACAGTAAAGGCTCTTGCCCGATAACGCTGACTGCCGCAGATGCGCCAGCCGGTTTCAGTTGCTTCCACGTTAACCCCGAAATCCCGCATAATAGCGATTGTCATATGAATATAGCCTACGGAGCTTGCCGGGGTAGTCAGACGGATTTCGCTGTCACCCTCCAGAAGCGGCAGTGCCAGCAGCAGACCCGTGATAAACTGGGAACTGATATTGCCGGCAATCTCATAGATACCGCTTTGCAGCCTTCCGCTGATTTCCAGCGGAAGACCGCCCTCTGTCCGACAGCTGACGCCCTTTGGCGGAAGACATCCGGTAAATATGCCGATAGGACGTTCCGGCAGCTTTCCGTGTCCTACAAAACGGGCATTTACTCCGCCCGCCGCCGCAACCGGTATCAGGAAACGGAGTGTAGAACCGCTTTCGCCGCAGTCAAGCTCTGCCTGCGGCTTTGAAAACAGGTTCCTGCCGTCTACTGTCAGCACGGTTCCGTCAAGACGGATATCCGCACCCAGCTGTTTCATACAATCAATCGTTGCATTAATATCTGCTGATAAATCTATCGGAGAAACCGTACTGACGCCATCCGACAAAGCAGCACAGATAATGGCTCTGTGTGCAGCACTTTTGGACGGCGGCACGGAAACCGTTCCCGAAAGTGTTCCCGGTCTGATTCTTACTTTATGCATAAACATACATCCCTTCTGTATACATCCCGGCTCGTTTACAGCCCTGTGGGATAACCCTTCCCTTAAAAAAAACTGTATATTACTGGTCATCACCGGATTTTTCCTTTATCATATGTACATCCAGCTGATTGAAGGGGATAGCTATTCCAGCCTGATCAAGCGCATTTTTTACGCCCTCTCTTACTTCGTAGATCACCGGCCAGTAGTGCTCCGATTCACACCATACATACAGAATCATATCCACACTGCTTTCACCAAAACGATCCACAATAATTTTATTGGGCTTGTCCTTGAGTACCTTGTCAACCGTATCGACATAATCCATAATAACCTTTTTTGCCTTGGCAATGTCCTGCTCATACGCAATGGGAATCGGGATTTCCAGTCTTCTGTCACCCAGATTAAAATGATTGATGACATTATTGGAGGTAATTCTGGAATTAGGAATCAGAACCTCTTTATGATCATAGGTACGCAGTGTCGTGTACATCATATCTATTTTCATCACTTCTCCGATAATACCCTCTGTTTCGATGAAATCACCTGTCTTGAATTTCCTGTTGAGAATAATCAGCGTACCGCTTGCAACATTCGCCAGACTGTCCTTGATAGCAAGACCCACTGTAACCACAGCCGCACTCAGCGCAGCAATCAGCGTTGCTACATTAAAGCGCAGGGCTGCCAGTATACAGATCGACAGACAAATCCATAAGGCAGTTCTTGCTACTGATACCAGAAAGCTGGTAATCGTCGCATCCGCCTTGCTTCTTTCCAGTGCCTTTGACAGCAGACGCGTCAGCAGCCGGATAATCCAGTACCCACCAATCAGCATTACCAGTGCAGCGATCAGATTAGGCAGATAGCCCACACACCAGTCTGCCGCCTCATTCAGCCATACCTGCATACGGCTGATATTTTCCTGCACATTCCCGTCCAGAAGATTTGGTTGAGCCGTACCAGCATTCATCAATATAAAACGCATTTTCTGAACCTCTTTCCCGATTTCGCTATATTCCAACATTCTACCTCCCTATTTTACCACACCTCCCCCTCAAAATCAACCAGTTCGGCGGCAGCGTGACGCTGCACCCTATACGCGTCAGTCGCTGCGCTTACGCTCCGCTCTGGTTATAGTCTGAACATATTCACACCCGCGTAATGCATTCAGATGCACACGTTTTTTACGCAGCTTAATCAAATTGGCAGTTATTCTATTTGCCAACTATTATTTTAAACTTTGGCGGCAGCGTGACGCTGCACCCTGAACGCGTCAGTCGCTGCGCCGGCGTGCCGCCGGTGTCACTGCTCTCGTTCGGATTCCTTGACCCTTCTGCTATTGCATCTCT
>CACZSU010000228.1 GCA_902783855.1 uncultured Ruminococcus sp. | reverse complement strand
TTATTCAGGGTGGGGAAAATGGGGAGTTTCAAAAACAAAAAGTTTTTTCTGCGTTATTCTCTATAATATATACTATTTTTTCTGGTTATTTCAGAAATGAGCGGGGAAAGAATTTATAGCTTAAAACTCCCCAAACTCCCCACCCTGACTGTCATTTTTACCAAAAATCCGCTGTTTATCTTGGTTTCAGGACTTATAGGGGGTGGGGAGTTTGCATCCCAAACTCCCTACTTTGCTGCCAAACTCCCTACCCTGAGCACCAAACTCCCCACCCTTCCAGGGGAGCCTTTTTCCAACGAATCCTCATACAAAAGCTGCGGGGCTGTTTTTGCAAAGCCGCCTTAGTTACTAAATCCCTCTTTGTCGAAAGCTGTTTCATTTTCCACTTTCCATTTTCAATTTTCAATTTTTCAGATGCTCGTTCCAGACTCTTTGTTTTGCGGGAAATAAAAGTGCCTTCTGCAAATGCATTAAGGCAAATCCAGAAGACACTGATTGTTTGATTGTGTTGTAAGGTGAACCATTTCAAATCCGGATTATTTCTCCAGAAGTGCTGCACCAAGGGCTTTGCAGGAATTCAGCGCATCCTCATCCGGTGCTTCGTTGCAAATAAAGCTGTCTGCTGCCAGCACAGCTCCCAGAGATTTACACTCATCCTCCCATGTACGCATCCATTCGCCGTCACCCCAGCCATAGGAGCCAAATAATGCGATTCTCTTGCCGGAAAGCTTCGCTTTGACAGCTTCAAACATCGGCAGAAACTCGCCGTCCTCCAGTTCCTCTGCACCCATAGCAGGACAACCAAACGCAACTGCGTCATACGCATCAAACTGACCTGCATCAAATTCTCCGGCTGTAAACAGCTCTGCATCTGCACCGCTGTCCTTTGCTCCCGCACATACGGCTTCCGCCATTGCCTCGGTATTGCCTGTTCCACTCCAATAAACAACTGCTGCTTTACTCATACTTCAAAATCCTTTCTGGTTGATATATTTCCGGTACAGCGGACAGATGCGTCCGTCCGTACCGATCAAAGACCCCGGGGTCTTTTTTGCTGATTAAAAACAGGCTGCCATCTGCTCCATGCTGCAGCCCTTTGCCGCCAGCGAACAGCATAGTCTGGTACATTCCTTGTATTTATTAAATGTACGTTTTGCCTTTTCTTCGTCACCGTACACCTTCCAACAGCCGACACATTTACAGCCCTCTGCTTTGTTCTCGATAAAGCCGCTGACATCCTCCGGCGGATAACCTAAAAACAAGCCGATCTCATGCGGAAATCCTTCTTCCTCCTGCAGCCGCCTGATCAGACGGGCAATGCAGCGGTTCACGTTTTCACAGTGATAGCCCCTGTCCGTCAGAAGCTGTCTGGCTGTCTGGTCTTTCAGATCACGCCGCAGACGGGACGGACGATACAGATATACCAGTGTTGTACCTTTGTGCCTGCGTAACGGTATCACCCGCAAACCCTTTGCTGACAGCTGCCGGTTCATCGTCCGCAGCGTATGACACTCCTCTGCACGGCTTTCAAACCGGCAGGAAAACATATTGGCTGTTTTCAGACCCATAATCGTTGGTGAACAGTTTCTGACAAAAATTTCCTCTGACATATCACCATCTCCGTTTCATGCTGATACAGCACAACGATCCAGAATGCTTTTCAATGCCGCCTTTGAACTGGAATGAGAACGCTCTACCCGTGTACTCTGGTTCTTCGCACCCTCCAGCGCACATTTGATCATTTTATGGGACATGGTATTGGTGAACAGTACCAATAAATCAGGACTTCCCATGTTCTGTAATCCTCTGCACATTTTCGGATAAATCTTCGCCTTGCAGTCATATGCTTTGCAAAGCTCCATATATTCCCGTACCATACATTCATTGCCGCCTACAATTACTACGCTCATTTCCGTTTCCCCCTATGCGGTTATTTCTATTATGCGTCCCTTTGTCAGAATAATTCCTTTAAGTTAGATATATCAAACCTTAATGCCAAAATATCGGTCAGAAAAGGTTTAACTTCTCTAACCGATATTAGTTTAATACATTTTACTCTATTTGTCAAGCTATTTTTGCTCTTTTATAAAGTTTTTTTGATCGTCATTCTACGTCCTTGACAGCTTCATTGAGGGCAATCCGTCTTACACGGCGCATCTCCAGCAAATAGGTTGCCAAAAAGCACAGACAGCCTATCGCAAACATTTCCGGATATATCTCCGGCGCTATGGAAAAGCTCAGCCACCCCTTGTAGCGCTGCATCATGGCAAAATACACCAACCGTATCAGACCGCCGATCAGCGGCATACTGATCAGCATGGAAAGCACAACCACAACCCCTGTCGAAGCATTATACAGTCCCGATATTTCTGCGTTGCGGTAGCCCAGTATTTTCAGTACCGATACAGACCTTGCATTTCTTTCCGTTATCATCCGTGAAAGAATATAAATCATCAGAATATATACAGCAATGGCAAAAAAGGCAAACAGTCTGACAAAGCCCACAGAGTTTTCCAGCTGGTCGGCACTCATTGTCAGATCGCTCCTGCCGATAACCGTTGCAATATATACATCGTCTATATCCTCTATTTTTTTATTGCAGAAATAACCGCTGAAATCATCCCTTCCGGTGTCAAACACCTCACGGAAATGATCCAGTCCCATGAATACACACAACGCCGGCGGGTAATGATAGGTTCCTCCGTCCGTCAGGGTATATTCCTTTGACGAAAACTTTTCAGAGAAATGGACGTCCGTTCCCTCCTGCACTCCATACTTTTCTTCATAAGCGGAAGAAAAATACACTTTATCTCCTGAAAAATCCAGACCTTTGATATACTGCGAATCCTGCTGAATGCCGTAAATAGTGATGTCCTCGTCATTATCGTTTTTCAGCGCATATACCGCAAATTTTTCTGCGGTCGGCTCATCTGTTTCTACTTCCTGCCGCAGCATATACTGATATTCTGCTATCACATTGTCCAGTACCGTATCACGGTATGCGTCCAGCAGCGGCGTCCAGATCAGGCTGAACATCAACAGCAGATTTGCAAATGTGACGCCAATAAACAGCACCAGATAGGCACCCTTATTCCGCAGAATGATCCTTGTACAAAAACGCATCCGGAATGTTCCCATTTTCAGCGGGATGCTCTTACCCTTCTTTTTTGCTTTCAGCTCACGGCGCAGGAACTGCAGCGGCGGCAGTGACAGCAGCCGCATCAGCATCAGCAGATTGACTGCCAGAACGATCACCACTGGTCCTACTGTCGTCCATACAAACGCTTCTGCATTGATGTGCGGGGTATACACCGGAAAAGAATAGGAGCCGTAATACATGGACGCACAAACACTGTTCATGAATGTATAGCCAATCACGTTGCCGATTACTGCCGATACAAAGGTTGTCAGCAGCGAAATAATCATATAATGTCCCACCAGCTCCGCTTTCCGGTAGCCGGATGCCCGCAGTGTTCCGATCACCGTTGCTTCCTGTTCTACTGTGCTGCGGGCAGTAATGGCGGTTGCCAGCGCAATAACGGCAATGGTCAGATACAGCAGCCACATGACGATGATCTTATCTCCCCCTACATCCTCGGTTGCCATATTAATGGCTGAATTGGATTCAGAGGGGATGAAGTCCGTCAGAATCGGCGGCATCCGGGCTTCTGTGATGGTGCTTTCGTCCAGCGTCAGGGTTCCGTCAAACAGCTGCTGAAGAATATCATCCTTGATATCGTCCAGTTCATCATCTGCTGCATCTGCCATAGCATTCATCATTGCTTCGGCTGCATCATGCTTTTGCTGTTCGTTCAGTGTACGGTCACGGTATGTCCATGCATAGTTATATTCCAGACCGCCTTCATCCATCTGGTCAAATGCTGTCTGTGTTACAAAAGCCACACAAAAATCCAGTGCATCGAACATGAAATCCGTATTCTTTTTATACAGGGATGTATAATCCGGCACCACCGAAAAACCGGTTACCCGGTAGCTTTTTCCGCTGATACGGATATGGTCACCCATAGAAATCCCATTATTGCGTGCGTACAGTCTGTCAATAGCAATTTCATCATCCTTTGCCGGTGCAGTACCGCTGTACATTTCCATACGGTTGACCTTCTGCCGCAGGGCATAGATACGCAGTACATGGTCATGCTCCACGGTTTTGTCTTTATAGAACAGCGGATAAACCTCCGCCTGATGATCATGAATCACCTGTATGAGGGTATCATCTATTTCTTTAGTCAGGGTGAAATGACCGTCCTCCGTAGTAAAGCGGTCGTAGTTTTCTGCAAGACGGGATGCCAGACTGCCGGTCGCAATAAAATAGCCCGAGCAGAATCCGATTGTCAGGGTCAGAAACAGCAGCATGGCGATATTCTTTCCCAGATTCCGTTTCATCTCCCGGGGAATCCGTTTGTAAAGAGGATTTTTCATATCGTCCTCCTTACCATTCCAGTGCATCCACAGGTGTTCTGGATGCATTTTTGCTGTCACTGCGCACAGCACCATCCCGCAGTCTGATTACCTGATCAGCCATCAGCCGGAGTGCGTCATTATGCGTCACCATCACAACGGTATTACCGCAGGTACGGTTCACCAGCTCTATGAGGTTCAGAATATCCTTGGATGTCTTATAGTCCAGCGCGCCTGTCGGCTCATCACACAGCAGGATATCGGGCTGTTTGATGATTGCACGACCGATAGACGTTCGCTGCTGCTGACCGCCTGAAAGCTGATTCGGCATTTTATCCTGATGCTCCCATAACCCCAGCATATGCAGCAGATCATCCATTGCCATAGGATGATCACTCAGATAAGCTCCCACCTCAATGTTTTCCTTCACCGTCAGATCGGGTACCAGGTTATATGCCTGAAACACATATCCCAGATGCTTACGGCGATAGAGGGACAGCTTTTTCTCGCTCATCTCCGCCAGTATTTCTTCTCCAATAGTGATAGAGCCTTCATCCGCTGTTTCGATACCGCCTATGATATTCAGCAGGGTTGATTTTCCCGAGCCTGACGGTCCCAGCAGCACACAGATGCTGCCGCTTTCGATAGTACAGCTGATTCCCTTGAGCACTTCATTTTTATTTTCTCCACTGCCGAAGGACTTGTGAATATTATCCAGTTTTAGCTGCAACCTGACCACATCCTTTCTTTTTCAATTTCTCCGTTATAATCTATATATCATATTTCAACAACAAATACAAGTAAATCTGCGCCGAGCCGGCGCTCCCTTACACTCTCAGTTAAGCTAAGCGCCCTACTGCTTTGAAACTCCGCCCAGTGGCAAAGGCTCCGGCGTGCCGGCAGCGTGACGCTGCACCCTTACACTCTCAGTTAAGCTAAGCGCCCTACTGCTTTGAAACTCCGCCCAGTGGC
>CACZSU010000227.1 GCA_902783855.1 uncultured Ruminococcus sp. | reverse complement strand
CTGCCTTTTGGGAATAGGACAGCGGTACCAGCCGGTCTTCTGTTCCTTGAATCAGCAGTACCTTTCCTGTATAATGGGAAATCACCTCATAAATATCAAAGGATTTTGCATCTACACAATATCGCTTTCCTACCGTAGAACCCAGATAATCCACAGTTTCCGGAATCGCATTATCATCCGGGAATTGCTTGCGTATATCGTCCCCGATTACATAAGCAGGATATAAGCCCACCAGTCCGGCAATTTCATCGGGACGTTTGCCTGCCACATAGCTGGACACCAGACCGCCCTGACTTTCGCCGAACAGATACACCTGATCCGCCCTGATCTCAGGCATTTTCTTCACCTCATCAATCACCACATTCAGGTCTTCCACTTCCGTCAGCACGGACATATCTGTCATTTCTCCGTCACTCATGGAGCTATACCCTCCGCCAATGAAATCGAAGGTCAGCGCTGCCACACCTCTCCGTGCATAGGCAAACCCGTATCCGGTCAGGCTATAATGACTGGAGCCGAATCCATGGGACAGAATCACCACCGGCAGCGGATCATCGCTGACAGGCAGATACATTTCTGCATAGATTTTCTTTCCGTCCCGTTCAAATTCACATTTTTTAATCATAGGCTCGTCCTCTCCCGGCAAAGACACCGTATACTGTTCCACCTCCTGCGAGGATTCCACTGTTTCCGACAGCTCTGACGGCTGACTGACCGACTCTTCCGCCTTGCTTACTGTTTCCTTTACGCTGTTTACACTTTCAACCGGGCTGTCAGTGCTTTCCGCCGCCTGCTGACCGCATCCGGCAAACAGCAGCATGGCTGCCAGACACATTATACCTGTATTTCGTCTGTTGATACCTTTTTTCTTCATGAAAGCACCATCCTTCGTTTTATTTATGATTATCAGAATGCTCCCCATACCGTAAAAGGGCAATTTTCTTTCAGAATGGAAATCGCACTTTCCGGAAATGGGGAGCATGAAACCGTCCGGCTGTACCATCAGACAGGCGCCGGTTCCTGTTTATTTCTTCTTTTCAAAAAATTCGGGCACGTATTTCCTGATCTTCGGCAGCATTCCGATCTTATCCGGCGTATGGGGCGGCAGCTGCCAGAAATCATGTGCGCAGTATGTGTTGCCCTCAATGATAACCGGGCCATTGGTAGTGATCGCTACGTCCCAGCCCACGAACCGGATCTGCGGGGTAATTTTCGCCGCTTCCAGACACATCTGCACTGCTTCCTTGACGTACGGAATCTCATAGCCCTGTATTTTCACATGGGTATCCGGATGCTCTGTATATACGATGCCCTTCAGCGTATCACCGGAATGGGCAGGATAGAGAATCTTTCCGGTTTCAGGATCCACCGGTGTGAACATACAGTTATTATCAATAATACTGCCGCCGACGCCCATTTTCTGCACCACGTACAGCAGATGGGCTTCTCCGTCTTTATCCAGAACGGTAATGATACGCATACTGTTGACCGCATTGGGGTACAGTTTATTCAGCGCCGGATGCTGCTGTATATTATCTTCAATAATACAGAAGCCCTTTCCCTTGAGATACGCATACAGTTCATCCAGATCAGGATAATCGCTGACCTTGATCCGCTCGCAGCCGTGGCCGCATTCCAGATCCTTCATCTTACAGAAAATATATTCCCGTTGGGATAAAAACTCCTTTGCTTCCTCCTTGCTTGCTTCATCCAGCAGCAGAAAGCCTCTTCCCACATATTTCTTATACAGCTTATTGAATTCATCCTTATTTTCCAAGAAATGCTCATATTCATAATTGTTCATAAAGCTGTTGAAACGCTGGTTGATGATACGTGTCACAAAGGTTGCCCTTTGTTCCTTATTCATATTATAGAATGCAAATATCTGGTAATCATTATAGCCTGCACCATACTTCTTCGCACAATAGAGCATATCAAAAAAAGTAGATACCCTGCTTTTACCGCTGCGTTCATGCACTGTGCGTATGGCGGTATTCATCTTTTTGAAGCTGGAGTGTGCCAGTATCTTGAATACATATAATTTCGACATTCTTCTTCCCCCTGTACAGCCTGTGCTGTCCTTTTTCCTTATTATAATTTGCTTTACTGCTGTCTGTATACCCTCGGAATGCTTTCCGCTATCGCACAGACAACCTCATCTACATTACAGTCAATGCAATCCGCCAGCTTCAGAATACTGATATCCTGATCAATCAGACTGACGGTATCTCCACGGCTGACCTTGCCAATATCGGTCACGTCCACCATAAACTGGTTCATACATACCTTCCCGATAATGGGCGCCTTTTTGCCGTTGATCATCACATAGCCTTTATTGGACAGCCTTCTGCTGTAGCCATCCGCAAAACCCACTGGAATGGTAGCAATTCTGGTAGGGCGCTGTGCGGTAAAGGTACCGCCATAACCTACCTCTGTACCGACAGGCACTTCCTTGACCATTGCAACATAGGTATACCAGCTCAGCACCTGACGAAAATCTTCCTGCTCCCACAGCTCCTCATCCACCGGGCAAAGACCAAACAAAATATCGCCTGCCCGCACAGCATCCAGATAGCTTTCCGGACGCAGCAGAATAGCGGGACTGTTTGCTGTATGCCGCAGAGGTACCTCTACGCCTGCCTGCTGCAGCCATTCAATCATCCGATTGTACTTTTCCAGCTGTGCAGCCGCTGCCTTTCCGTCTGGCTCATCTGCACGGGCAAAGTGAGTGAATACACCCGTTATTTCCAGATTCGGCAATTCACTGATAGCTTTGATTTTCTGCACCGACTCCTTTTCTGCCGGAAATCCGATACGGCTCATTCCCGTATCAATTTTTATATGAACCGGCTGAACCACATTACTTCTTTTTGCCGATTCGCTCAGACGCTGTGCCGCCTCCACTGTAAATATGGTTGGCGTCAGATCGTATTTAATCAGATTTTCATATTCCTCGTCATGTGTATCACCCAGAATCAGGATAGGCTCCACACATCCGCTTCTTCGGAGCACCGCGCCCTCTTTCCAGACTGAAACGGCATACCGGGTAATACCGCATTTTTTCAGCATCGGATACACACCGGCGGCACCATGTCCATAGGCGTCGCCTTTCAGCACGGCGATTATTTCCGTATCCTTTCCGATTTTAGAGCGGATCTCCTCTACATTATGCTCCAGCGCACGGAGGTCGATTACCACTTCCGTTCTGCGAACCAAATTCCTCATCCTGTTCCCTCTCTTTTCTGCCGTTATTCCGTCTGTATGAACCTGAGCATTCAGCCATTATTACAGGCTTTTTGCCTCAACCTCATTTGATTATATAATGATTTCGGGTAAAAATCAACGGCTTTATCCATTATTCGGCTTATTTTATACCATTCAGCCATTTAAGCCGTTATTTTTGTGGATTAATATGCCATAATGCAGAAAAAGGACGCCGGCATCTTCTGCGGCGTCCTGTATATCCTGTTCTTATTTTGCAGCCAATACTGCTTTAATGGAATCACGGAGAATATCCATACCTGCAATCAGTTCATCTTCAGTGATGGTCAGTGCCGGCAAAATCTTGAGCGCACAATCACGCTGTCCTGCCAGTTCAATAATCAGACCTCTGTCAAAGCATTCCTTCTGGATCTTATCATTCAGCTCCCCATCATTGAAACCATCCAGCTGATCGGTAACAATACCATGGATCAGACCGATTCCTCTGTGTCCGATACGTTCATCAATCGTCTTGATATTCTGCTCATAGTACTCAGTTACCAGCGCATCCTTCTTTCTGACATTCTCGAAGAAAGCTTCATCAGCAATATCCAGTGCAGCAGTCGCACCAATAAAGGCTGGCTGGAATCCTCTGAAAGTACCGTTATGCTGACCCGGCAGCAGTACATCCAGTTCCGGTTTGAGCAGTACCACCGACATAGGCATACCACAGCCGCCGATGGATTTGGACATCGTTACCATATCCGGCACAATGCCTGCACGTTCGAAGGAGAAGAAATTACCTGTTCTGCCGCAGCCAACCTGGATATCATCACAAATCAGAAAGATACCATGCTTCGTGCAAAGCTCTCTCAGACGTCTGAGCCATTCAACAGGCGCTACCACAATACCGCCCTCTGCCTGCACGGTTTCCACAATAATAGCTGCCGGCTTTTCAATACCGGAATGGTCGCTTTCCAGAATGCTTTCCATATAACCAATCGTGTCAAACTGTTCAGCAAATCCGAAAGGATACGGCATAAACGTTACGTTAGGAAGGGACTGACCTGCACCATTTCTGTCATATACGGAGCTGGTCAGGGCAAGGCTTCCTGCTGACATACCGTGAAAGGCACCCATAAACGAAAACACATTCTGACGGCCGGTCGCTTTACGGCACATTTTCAATGCAGCTTCGTTGGCATTTGTACCGCTGGGAGAGCAGAACATCAACTTATAATCAAGTCCTCTGGGCTTCAGGATCTTTTCACCAAAGGCTTCCAGGAAAGTTTCCTTGGCTGAGGTATGCATATCGAGCGCATGGATAATATTATCGCCCTGCATATACTCGATGATCTTTGACATAATATATTCGTTATTATGACCATAGTTCACAGCACCTGCACCGCAGAAGAAATCTATATATTCCTTTCCCTCTGTATCGTACAGCTTCGACATCTTTGCCTTTGTAAAGGTACAGGGGAAATGTCTCCAATAGGAGCTTACACTTGATTCATACTTCTGAAAACTGTTCATCTTCATATCCGTTCCCTTCTTAAATACTGAGTCCGTGCTGCCGCCGTTTCCTGCTGCAGCACGAATGCGATCCTTTGACCGTTCCATTCTTCACTACATTCCTGCACTTGCATATTATCGGGTCAAAGCCTTTTTCCATGCGACTTTTTATCAATAATACCAACTATAATAATACACCAATTATCCGATAATTTCAACCATTTTATACATCAACAATTCTGCGATTTTCTGTAAATTTTTAGTAAAAAAGACACAAATCAGAGGTTATAAATTCGTAAGATAATCCAAATATAGTGGATCATATTCTGTTCGGTATTTCCGTACAGAGAAAAAGAACCATAAGAGGTTACTCCTATGGTTCCTGTCAGCCGTCTATAATT
>CACZSU010000226.1 GCA_902783855.1 uncultured Ruminococcus sp. | reverse complement strand
TTTGTGGATATTTTTACCACAAACGCACCTTGTTAGTCACTGATATCTCTCTGCTGAAAGCAGTTTCATTTTCCACTTTCCATTTTCCACTTTCCATTTTCAATTTTAAACGTCTGTGGTAGCTGCTTTAATGAGTTTCCGGCGCCAGGCGGCTAAGCCGCCTATGCAAAACGCTGCACCGGCTATTGCATAGATAATGATCAGCTGGTTGGTGGTTCCGTAAATTTCAATAACGCCCTGCATGATGGAGCCTACCGTCAGAGTTGCAATGCCGCTGTTCCATAGACGCAGCGCCCTGATGTCAGGGATCCTTTTGTTCTGAAATGTAAGAATGCTGTAGGGGAGAGCACACCCTAGTAAAGGAATCGCAAAAGCAAACAACATAAAGTAGGAATATACACCAAAGCTGAATGCTTCATATACCGCTGCGAAAAAGGCACAGAATAGTGCAGCAGCAATACTTCCGATCAGGTGCTTTTGCAGCCTCCTGTTATCTTGCGATGTATACAATGTCGCTCACTCCTCTCTCTTTCATGGATTTGCCGGAGGTTGTCGGATAATTGATGATCTCACCATCGAAGTAAAGCGTGGATGACCCGCCGCCGTCCAGATTGTATGCCGTGCTGACACCTATATTCTGCATAAATGTGGCTAACTGATAGAGCGATAATCCTTTGCTTTCACTTGTTCTGCCGTCTGATACGACAAACACATAATGACAGGTGTCAATCATGCCGATCGCCGTTCTGGGATTGCTTGCCATTGCTTTGCCAACCTCGTCATTGACAGATACATTGATCTGACCGTCCTGTAAAAGTGCGGGTCCGAAACAAAATGCCTGCCATACACCCTGTTCAACCAGCGACTGCGCTGACTGGCTCGCTGAATTGATGATCTGCATGGTGCCGTCTGCAAAGATGCATAACAGATCGCTGCCGTCACTGGTGTCACGGAATACAACGCCGTTGCGGATAACATATCCGCTTTCTCTTGCGCCGTAGTAATCTCCGTTAATGGCGAGTATGGCATTATTCTGCTGTGCGGTAGCAGATGTTTTTGCGGTTACGTTTTTTCCGTAATAGCCGTTTGCAAAGGCAGTTCTGACAGATTCGCTGGAGCTGACAACAACATCCGCCGCATATACAGTGGTGTTTTCATACTCATATTGATACAGCTTGATACTGGCTTCATTGTTCTGGTATTCTCCGATCAGTTCGGCACCATCGGTCAGTAATGCTCCGGAAGAAGCTTCTGCCTGTATCTGCTGACTGTCTTCATCTGTTTTTTCTTGGGCGGATTCGCCGTCCGTGCTTTGCGGCTGGACGTCTGCGCTGTCCTCTGTGTCTGTGCTGTCAGACGTGCCCGGATCGGAGACGGTTTTGCTGCTGTCTGCCTGTCTGGAAAGATAGGATGCCTTGCTGCTGCCGGAACTGCTGCTGAACATGGATGTGTTGATTTGTTCCTGTGCATATTCCATCGGACGGCTGATTACAAATGTGTCCAGCACCACGCCAAGTGTAAATGCGGCAAGCACTACGGAAAAACAGATGGAATAAAGATATTTTTTCATGTCCGTACCTCCTTGAATATGAATAGCTTCTGGATTGTCCAGCTAAAGAAAAACATCATCGTTTCCGTCAGGATTTTTGCAAGCATATACGGCAGTCCGGCGGCAATCAGCAGCTTCAGAATGCAGGTGTTGAACACAAGCACTACCACTGCAAGCAGGAAATATTTCACCGCAGCTTTCAGAATATGCACATGGCTGCCGAATACAAAGCTTCTGTTCAGTGAAAAATTGACCGTTGCGCTTACGATTCTTGCCAGCACATTGGAAAGGACAGTCATGCCGGTTAGCGCCATTAACGCACAGAACAATCCGTAATCAATTACGAAGCTGCACAGGGACGAGGCAGAGAATTTCAGAATTTCCTTGTATATCCTGAACGAATCCTTCAGCGGATTAAAATGGGATGAGGTATTATTGTCAAGATAAACGGTATTGATCGGAACCTCCTCTGCGCTGATATGATGCCGGGAAAGCTGCAGCAGGACATTCATTTCATATTCATAGCGTTCCCCCTCAATAGAAAGCATATAATCCACCAGTCCGTTGCTGAAGGCTCGCAGACCGGTTTGTGTATCATAAATGCCGGTTCCGGTGACAAGGCGGAATACAAGCCTTGTAATTCCGTTCCCGATACGGCTTCTGAGAGGAGCGGATTTGCCGATGATTCTGCTGCCCAACACCAGACAGCCTGTCCGTTCCCGGGCTTTTTCGCATACGGAGAGGATATCCTCCGGCAGGTGCTGACCGTCTGCGTCAGCCGTTACAACGACATATGGTATTGTAAAGGTGTTTTTGATATACGTGAGTCCCGTTTTCAGTGCGGCGCCCTTTCCCTTGTTTTTGTCGTGTGTCAGTACTGCTGCCCATCTGGAAACTGCCTCGAACAAGGGCGCCTGCTCCGGATCGCTGCCGTCGTTGACAACAACAATGGTGAATTGCATATTATACAGGGTCTGTACCAGAGTGACCAGTTTTTTGTCAGGACAGTAGGCTGGTATCAATACGATTCGTTCATTTTGTATACTCATGTTTCTCGCCTCCAGCGTATGATTCATTATTCAGCTTCCCGCAAACCGGTTTTGTGTTGTTCCGGTTCTTTATGATAATACTACTACAGTTTATTGGAAGCCGGGTGGAAGAACGATGAAATACTTTTAAACTTAAAATTGAAAAATTTTAAGCTAACGGTATCTTAGTAGTATGCTTTTATTGTAAAACAAACATTTATGAGTGTCAATAATAATCAATGTCTGCAATCATTTTCAGCAAAAACACGTTTTCTGGTAGTAAGGGGGTTTCCCAAGGATAACGTGCCCAAAAGAAAATGGGGAAGAAAGGAGCTGAACTGTATGAAAACAGTTATTATTTATGGTCAGAATCATAAAGGATCTACCTATCACATTGCCCATATGCTTGCGGAAAAGATAGGCGGAGAAATGACGGAGTTTTTTCTGCCGAAGGATTTCGGGGAATTTTGCTGCGGCTGCACGCAATGCTTTACCAAAAGCGAACAGAACTGCCCGCATTACAGCAGACTGCTGCCGATCACCAATGCAATGGACAATGCGGATGTGATAATTCTGGCAAGTCCGGTTTATGTGTATCATGCCACAGGAGCCATGAAAGCATTTTTAGACCACTACGGATACCGATGGATGGTGCATCGCCCGGACGAGAGGATGTTCCATAAGCAGGCAGTGTGCATTTCTACCGCAGCAGGCGCAGGAATGCGGTCGGCTAACAAGGATATGTCGGACAGCCTGTTTTTCTGGGGCATTGCCAGAATTTATCCATACGGCAATGCGGTGGCAGCCACCAGTTGGGAACAGATCGGCGATAAAAAGAAAAAAGCAATTGATAAAGCAATGGATGCGATTGCCGGAAAAATCAGGAAAAGACAGGGCAGGGTCAGCCCCGGGCTGAAAACCAGAGTTTTTTTCCATATCATGCGTCTTTTGCAAAAGAACGGCTGGAATGAACGGGATGTGCGCTACTGGAAGGAAAAGGACTGGACGGGAAAGAACCGTCCCTGGAAATAATGAAACAGGAGGTCAGAATGATGCAAAAAATCGCTGTTGTATATTACTCAATGTCAGGGAATACAGATTATGCTGCAAGGATGATTGCGGAAAAAACAGGTGCTGCGCTGATAAGGCTTGTGCCGGAAAAGGCATATCCGGATACGGGGTTCCGGAAGTTTTTCTGGGGCGGTAAAAGTGCCGTCATGGGAGAAACACCGGCACTGGAACCATACCAATTTGATGCGGATGCATATGATCTGATTGTGTTGGGAACACCGGTGTGGGCAAGCTCGTTTTCTCCGCCGGTCCGGTCCTTTGTCAAAGAAAACAAGGATGCGACAGACGGCAAAAGAATGGCGGCATTTGTTTGCTGCAGCGGCGGCGGCGCTGAAAAAGCACTGGAAAAGCTCCGGAAGTTTACGGGCGTCAGCAGCTTTGATGCGGAGATGGTATTGATCGACCCGAAAGAAAAACCGTCAGACGACATAATAATGAAAGTGGAACAGTTCTGCAAAAAAATCGCACAGAATGAAAACAAGGGGGAATGAATATGAAGGTGCTGGTATCGGGTCTGCTGAATGTAGAAACAACGGTTTCTGTCAGAGGTTTTCCCATTTCCTATTATCCGATTGATTACCCGTTTTTCGGAATCAATTCCAATGTTTCGGGAGTGGGCTTCAATATTGCGAAAGCACTTACCACGTTAGGGGATGCAGTAAAACTGGTTTCCTGTCTGGGCAGGGATGACGAAGCCGGGAGAATTCTGGAACAGCTGAAAAAAGACAATATCCCGACAACTCATATCAGACAATGCCTGAAAAGTACGCCGGTATCTGCTGTGCTGTTTGACCCGGAGGGCAGACGGCAGATATACTGTGATCTGAAGGACATACAGGAGCAGATGGTTGACCCCGATGAGCTGAAAAAGGCGCTGAAAAACTGTGATGCGGCGGTGCTTTGCAATATCAACTTTAACCGGGAGCTGATGAAGGCAGCAAAGCAGCAGGGCATACTCACGGCGACAGATGTACACGTACTGGGCGATATTAACGATGATTACAACCGTGACTTCATGGAAAACGCAGAAATCCTGTTTCTGAGTGATGAAAAAATCCCCTGTGCGGCAGAGGATTTTATCAGACAGATTTATGAGCGTTATCACAACAGCATTATTGTGATGGGCATGGGAGCAAAGGGCGCTATGCTGTTTGATGCCCGGGTCGGAACAGCCAAAGTAATTCCTGCCTATACCAATGGCAAAATCGTCAATACCATTGGCGCCGGGGATGCGTTGTTTTCGGCTTTTCTGCATTTTTATGTAAAAGACAGGGATGCGGAAGCTGCGCTGAAAAAAGCAGTTATCTTTGCCGGCATCAAAATCGGATATAACGGCGCCTCCATAGGTTTCTGCACAGAGGAAGAAGTCAGGAATGCGGAATCCGGGATAAATGGATAAGCCATACAGAAACAGCCTCCGTACAGTGTACGGGGGCTGTCTGTTACAGATGATGAGAAATGATAATGCGATTACCTGTCAGGATTCAGGGGTTTGAGATATCATTCCAGAAATCAGTTTTTCCGGTGAAGATGCCGTTAATCGTCCGGAGAAATCCAACGTGGTTTTCTTTGATAGTATTCACAACAGCACCGTTCGGAAGGAGTGCATAGGTTTCGATGGTGTTTTCATCCTGCGTGATCTTTCCGTCAGCTGTGCCGTCCGCTTCGTCAGCTTGAAAGTTCATTTGTGTTGTACCGGCATCATCTGTTATGCACAGATATTTTGTGCCGTCCACTTCATTGAATGCTGCATTATTACTTTTGTCAATGTCGTTATACAGGTTGAGTGTCTGTCCCGGAACGGTGGATGCCAGAAAATAGTCGTCATGGTCAACAAAGTACAGTGTATTGTTGTCCTTATCATAATCGCCGTGAACAAAGACACAGTAGGAGGTGTCGTTGACTACACATTCCCACATACGGACATTCGTGCCGTAATCAACATATCTTGCCTGTTTTTCCTCGCCGTTGATCACAACGGTATCGTATTCACCCTGGGATGCAGATGCGATGATGCTGCCTGCGGATACCAGAACAGCGGCGGCTGCTGCTGCACAGATTACTTTCGTGATGGTATTTTTCTTGCTCTTGCTTGCTGTCATATAAATCACCTTTTCCTTTGTGTCAATTTGTTTTGGTTTGTTTTTCTTTTTCAAGGCCTTTCATATAGTAAACAACTGAGCAAGGAAAAATATTACACCTGATTTAAAAAAATTTTCAAAAATATTTTCTTTCCGGAAAAGGCTCATAGGAAACCCTTCCTGAAAAATGTATTTTTGCTTCTTACAACAGCATCGGGATGCATACATCAGCCCCCAATTCAAAGCTGAACTGCTATAAACCAAACCCAGACTTAGCGGACAAATTCCCCCATGCCACTGTAAAGTACCCTCTGA
>CACZSU010000225.1 GCA_902783855.1 uncultured Ruminococcus sp. | reverse complement strand
GACTGCTGAACCCGTACACATAAAAGCTTCGCATATATTCACGTATTATATTAAAGTTTTTGATCAGTTCATGATATGCCAAGTTACAACCCCCTTACATAAAAACATTCATTCCGATAGTTCACTTAATCATAATTGGCTAAAATCATCCGAAACCTTCAGAATAACATCTATCAGTTCCAGATTTTCTTTCCATTTATTTTCTATTGCTTCATAACCGAACAATGCACCAAGGATGTTGCCTGTCACAGCTCCCGTCGAATCACTGTCTCCGTTATGATTGACGGAAGTAATGATGCCTTTCGAAAAATCGTTTTGATAACGAAGCGAACAATACAAAGCTATGCCGAGAGCCTCCTCTCCTACCCAGCCTTCTCCCAAGCGGTGAATGTTATCAAGGTCGGATTCGTTGTTTTCGGATAACTCTACTGCAAGATCTATTATCTTTGAAAGTGTGTTGATATAAAGTTCATTTTTGAAAATAGTACTAACTGTTTCTTTGGCTTCCAAAACGATCTCTTTTAGGCTCATATCAGACACCGGATAAACTATTCTGTTAATTTTATGTGCCAGTACAGCGGCAGGCATATACCCCAAAGAATGACTATGAGTAATAGCCGCTGCTTCCGCTGCCAGCCCATCTGCTATAATGATGTTAAGACCCGAGATCAGACCGACCGGAGCCACACGCATTATGCCTCCGCAGCCTTTGCTGTTATTTATTTTAGATTCAATAAAGCTGTTGATCTTTTCGGAATTTCTGACTCTTTGTTCAAGTGCAGACAAACAGGTATTTCCGGGTGCTCTGGGGCTATACAACTCAGGAACATTTCTGAGCCATGAATTATGTATTTCTATACTTTTGGCTTCATCAAAGGTATAATATTGTGTTGTCAGCCAGTCAGAATATGATTGCTCGATATCGTACAAGACACCGTTTTCACATTGAGCAAGGATTCCGGTTGCAGTAAAAAGTGTCATCTGTGTATCATCAGAGACAAGAGCCTTCCCGGTTCGATTGTCAAGCTCATACTCTTTAATACCGTCTTTGCCGTATCTTGAAAATATCTGAGGCTCTCTCTGAAATTCAACAGCGTATCCAAGAGCATCACCGATTGCACCACCGACTAAGCAGCCTGTTATTTTGTCATTTTTGTTTGTCATAGTCGTTACCTCAAATCAACTAAAAGTCTTTCTGAATGCTGTTATATTTTTACCATTCTCGCTGCCATATATAGCAAAGCATACTTCATCAAAACACTTTCCGTATTCTTCGTCAACCAAAACATATTTGAAATATTCAGCTACATCTTTCGGATCATTCCCGAATGCTCCGCATCCCCATGCTCCCAGCACAAGATTTTTATAGCCGTATTTTGCTGATACTAAAAGGAATATCCGGATTCGTCTGATGAATGTTTCCCTTATAAGCTCTTTATTTGCCAAAAATGCCGCACCGCGTCTGTTTGGTGCAGGAATTGTTATTACTCCCATAATAGATACCGACTCAAGAAGATTATATCTCTCGTCTCTGAATACAGCAACATTTGGAGATAGCAGCATATAATCAGATTCAACCTTGTTTAGGTGTTTATTATTGTGCTGATACATTTCTGATGCTCTTTCTGATGTAAGTGAAGCGTATAGTGTGCTGCAGCGACACAATGACTCTTCTTGAGCGTTTGCACCCAGACGAAATCCTCCTCCAGGATGATGAGCATTGGCAAAATTCATTACCAAAGGATTATCATAAGTTCTCCCTGCTTGATAAGAATCCGAATTAACTATTTTTATCTTGCACATATTTTCCTTTTTGTACTCCGAACAGCCATAATCTATTATTCTTTTCCCTTCTTCAGGTGAAATCACAATAACCTTTTCAAATTCCAGATCCGGAAGAAATATCTCATTCGAACCATGCATATATTTTCTTCCTTTTGTTATTTTGATTGTTTCATTAGCGATTTCAATATTATTCATATTTAGATACCTGCGTTTCATAATTATATATTTATCATTGTTCTTTCCTGATTTTTTCTCTGACAAGCATAGTAGCAAAGCCCAAAAGATTCTGCCCCGTCCAATTATTCATATCATAACAGCTATCATCCTTCATTGAAATGCCTGTTGCCCAGATCTTATCCTGAACAGCACATTCCGCAAGCAACCTATTCCCTGTTTTAAGCAGCTTTTCTTTCAGATCATCGTTCTGACTGTATTTTGCGTACAATCCTTCATAAATGATGATCTGACGCATTCCGTTCCAGACAGTATTATTATAATTGCTGACTTGCCTGCCGAGAGCCTTGATCATGCCTACATTATCAGTAGACATGATCTCTTTCTTAATAACTTCATCACCGAATACTTCGGCTTTCTTATACATCATATACTGTTCCATTGATGAAAAAACGATGTTATCTACTATGAACTTTGACAGAAACCAGTTGCTAAGCCAGCCGTTCTCTTCCTCGGGATTATGAAAGCATATAATTTTCTGCATTAAAAGTCCTCCTCAAATAGTATCACATATCTATTTTATCATATTAATTTAGCATTTGTCCATACGATTGCACTTGGTGGTGAATGGAATACAAAAATCTGTATCTTAATCTTGAAAAACTTTAGGGTAAAACACCATTCTTGTTTACATTCTCTTCATAGCTGGATAATTATACCATCATATACTATAATCAGATAATAAAGCTGGCAGATGGGGCAAGCTGACGTTCAACATTTCTGAAGAAAGCTATAGCGACAACATCACAGCCGATAATATCAGCTCTGTCACAGTCAATCTCTCAGACGGCGCAGAGTTTACAGGAACTACAACCGGAAGCGTGACAATAGAATAAGAATACAAAACCCCGGCACTGTTCTCAGCTCCAAAACTGATGGCAGTGCCGGGTGTTCTTTTGATTATTTACTTGAAATCAAGTCATACTTCT
>CACZSU010000224.1 GCA_902783855.1 uncultured Ruminococcus sp. | reverse complement strand
GGAGTATGATGCAGCGGACAGTGTTAAGATTATGCTCAGCGGGAAAACTGCCCAGATTGTGGGCAGCGGCGCAAGCTGTGAAAACGGGAAAATTACAATTGATTCGGCGGGAACCTACCTGATCAGCGGAAAGCTGGAGGAAGGACAGATTGTGGTTGCAGCAAAGAAGGATGACGAGGTACGGCTGGTGTTGGATAACGTAGACATTACCAGCAGCCAGACGCCTGTACTGTATGCCGAAAAGTGCGGTAAAACAATCATATTGTTGAATCAGGGTTCGGAGAATGTACTGACTGACGGCAGTGATACATCTGCCGCCGAACAGACCACGGACGAGGAGCAGGATGCACCGGACGCAGCTGTTTTTGTGCAGGATGATCTGACGATACTGGGCGAAGGCAGCCTGACAGTGAGGGCGAACGCCCATAATGGCATTACCTCCAAGGATTCTCTCAAAATAACGGGCGGTACTTTGCAGGTAGAAGCTGCACACCATGGTATCACAGGAAAGGATCAGCTATATGTGGGCGGCGGTACTGTCAGAGTGGTGACAACAGACGGTGACGGGCTGCGTTCGACCTACTCCAAGGATGATGATGAAAACAAGGGCAATGTAACCATAGAAAACGCTGACGTACAGATTACCAGCGCCGGAGACGGCGTTCAGGCAGAAGAAAATGTGATTGTCAACAGCGGAACCCTTCGGATTACAACAGGCGGCGGTGCAAAGGAAAATACAAGCGCTTCGGCAAAAAATGATTTTGGCAGACAGCAGGCTGCATCCGGATCCACGGACGATGACAGCCAGAGTTCCACCAAGGGTCTGAAAGCCGGAAATGCTATTACTGTCACAGGCGGAACGATGACCATTGATGCATATGATGATGCGGTTCATAGCAATGGTGACGTTATGCTCAAGGGCGGTAAAATCACAATACAGGCAGGCGATGACGGTATTCATGCTGATGCCGACCTCAGCATTAGTGAAGGTGAAATCAAGGTGGAACAGTCCTATGAAGGGCTGGAGGCACAGACAATCGAAATCAGCGGCGGTACAGTAGATATTACTGCTTCGGATGATGGTATCAATTGTGCAGGCGGCAATGACAGTGCGGTTGATACTGCCCAGCCGGATGGTCAGATACAGATGCCGGAGATGCCCCAGCAGCCGGACGGCAATATGCCTCAGATGCCCCAACAGCCGGACGGCAGTATGCCGGAGATGCCCCAACAGCCGGACGGCAGTATGCCGGAGATGCCCCAACAGCCGGACGGCAGTATGCCGGAGATGCCCCAGCAGCAGAACGGCAATATGCGTGGGATGATGCCGGGACAGGGCGGTAATATGCCGGGAATGGCAGATGAATCGGCGGTGCTGACGATCAGCGGCGGAACCATATATGTCAATGCACAGGGTGATGGACTGGACAGTAACGGAGCGCTGAACATTACAGGCGGAACGATTGTTGTCAATGGAACAACAAGTGGCGGAAACGGAATCATAGATCATGACGGCAACTGTACAGTCAGCGGCGGTTTGCTGATTGGCGCAGGCACATCGGATATGCTGGAGCTGCCCGGTGACAGTTCGGAACAGAATACACTGGCAGTGCTGTTTGATCAGGCACAGAGCGCCGGTACGCTTGTATATGTAGCAGACAACAGCGGAAAGGTCATAGCGTCTATATCGCCGCTGAAAAATTACAGTTGTCTGATACTCAGCTCGGCAGCACTGAAAAGCGGAGAGAGCTACACTGTTTATACAGGCGGCACGATCAGCGGTACAGCTGTAAACGGATTTGATGCGGAAAACACCGCATCCGGCGGCAAAACCTATTGTACATTTACCCTGTCACAGGATAAGGTGACCTATGTCAATGCAAGCGGCGTTACGACATACAGCGGCATGGGCGGCAATATGGGCGGAATGCGCGGTGGCAGAATGGGTGCCAGAGGATGAGTGAGATTAGCTTTGGTGATGAAGACAGGCTTGCAAATTGCCCTGCAGCTTTTCTATCGGTATTCGCCGAACCTGCTGTTGTAACAAAGGGTAGTTGACAGATCAAAAGGGGAACCACAAGAGGACCTGTATCCTCTTAAGGTTCCCCCTTTTATATTTTGGAATCTATCTTTCTTAACTCCCTGCTGGATATCCGCCGGCTTAAACTAATATAAGTTATGCCCGCACGTGGCAGACTAGTTCAAAGCCCAAAGCTGAAAAAAGAAGCGATACCAGCAGCCGAAGTGTAAAATTATAGTTAGCAAATAGAGTGGCTGCCAACCAAAATAAGCAGCGTAAAAGCCGTGTGCTGTTAAATGCATTCTGTGGGTGTAAAGGAATACAAGTCTTAACCAGAGCGGAACGTAGTGAAGCGACTATCGCGAATTGGGAGCGCCGGCTCGGCGCCCGCCGCATTGCATATTGTGTGTTGTTGTGTTATAATTATGTAAAGAATAAATAATAATACAGAAACGCCCTTGATTTCACTATCAGCTATTTACTATCTTACTGAGCCTGCGAACGGTGTGAGGGGCGTTTCTGAAAGGAGTGCCTTCAAAATGAAAAAACAATTATTGCTGGTGTTGGCGGCAGTATTCCTGATGACCTGTGCAGGATGTGGAAATGAGGAATCCGGGGAACACAAAGAAAGTGCGGATACATCGGGCACCAGTACTTCGCAAACGGTTTCAACTGACGGTCAGAGCGAAGACAAGACGTCTGCGGCATCCCAGAATTCACAGACATCACAGGCATCTCAAAGTGACGGGGTTTTACTGATGAAGAGCT
This sequence comes from uncultured Ruminococcus sp., assembly GCA_902783855.1. GTDB lineage: Bacteria > Bacillota > Clostridia > Oscillospirales > Acutalibacteraceae > UBA1213. The sequence continues at coordinate 3,302 of CACZSU010000224.1, read as the reverse complement.
TCGGAGAATTGTGGATGGGGGATGCGTACTACATAGATGTGATGATGACGCAGGAATACGACCCGTCGAAGCTGACGTCCGCTGCGTCTGAAAGCAGCAGCAGTCTGAAAAAGGTAACATACGATTATGTGATAGCAGTTGACTTTGAAAACAACATGGCAGGACTGATCATGATGTCAGACAGAGGTTCTCAGTGTAACGTGGTGAAGGATCATGAGCTGTATACGATCAACCACACAGACAAGACATATACCCATTCGCTGTATGACGGAGAAGCAGAGGACTTTGGGGAAGAATTCACAGTGCAGCGGTGTCTGGGAATTATCAACAACTGTACATTTGTGGAAAGCGGTACATCGTCCTACAATAATGTACCTTTGCAGTATGAGAAATATACGCTGAAATCGCAGCTGGCGGGTGTCAAGGATCCGGATATTACCTATTTTTTCAGTACAACCGGTCAGCCGGTAGCAGAATTGGTGGAAACGGAAAGCGGTACGACCACCTTTGAATTCCGCAAGGTGTCCAATAAGATTGAGGTTGTCGATATGCTGTCGGTCCCATCGGATTACAAAGATGTAAGCTGACAAAGGTATGAACAAAGACGCAGCGTCATAGGCTTTCGGGTGGGAGTGCATCATCATAATGTTCCAGAAAGCTGTGACGCTGACCGCCGGATTTATAGCCGGGAAAGGTGTCCAGATGAACGATATGCAGGCTGTTGAATATGCTTTTTTCAATGTTGGGGTTGGTCTTTTTGAGTTCCTGCAGCAGTCGTTTGGTTTCCATGCGTTTGCCGAGTTCATCACTGTCAGCTTTGTCCTGCATTTCGGTAAAGCGGCAGGCGCAGCGGAGAAATGAAAGATGGTTGTACCTTGCCCATGCAATGATATCATCCTCATGTATACAATACAAAGGACGTATCAGCTCCATTCCGGGAAAGTGGGAGCTGTGCAGCTTTGGAATCATTCCCTGCAGCTGGGCACCGTAAAACATGGACATGACGGTTGTTTCGATTACGTCGGAAAAATGGTGTCCCAGCGCAATCTTATTGCAGCCGAGCTTCTGTGCCTGACTGTACAGATGCCCCCTTCTCATTCTGGCGCAAAGATAGCAGGGGTACTTTTCCGCCTGGTTTGCGGTATCAAAAATATCAGTGTCAAAGATGGTGACAGGAATATGCAGCAGCTGAGCGTTGTCGATGATTTTGCGGCGGTTTTCTGCATTATACCCCGGATCCATGACCAGAAATACCGTTTCAAACGGTATTTCACTGTAGCGCTTCAGCAGCTGCATCAGCTTTGCCATCAACATCGAATCCTTTCCGCCGGATATACACACAGCAATTCTGTCGTTTGGCTGAATCAGTTGGTATTCCTTGACGGCACGGATAAACTTGTTCCACAGGGGTTTACGGTATTTTTTTGTAATACTCTGTTCTATTCTCTGATAGTCTTCCAGTTCTCTTTTCATGCTCCGATCCTCCACGGTCTTTTTCTACCATTATAAGATGATTTCTTCAACTTGTCAATCAGCCGGCGCAGCGACTATCGCGTTCAGCCAGCGGCGGCTCACCGCGCCGCCGGTTAAAATAGGGTTGAATATGGCAGAAAGATGTGTTATAATTCATAGTGTATGTGCAATTCTTTCAGTTGCGAAAAGTGTCTGGCAGTCAGTGATGAGTGGATGATGTACAGCGGTTATTATTCAATGGTTCGTCTGTATGAGTTTCGCACTCCGCTCGCCGCACTTACTAAAAGGTGAATAAGATGGATAAAAATAACAGAGAAGACAAAACAAAAGACCTGATAGCAGGCAGAAATCCTGTTACCGAAGCACTTCGCTCGGGCAGACCAATAGATACACTGTATGTAGCTAAGGGAGAACTGAGCGGATCGGTAAAGGTGATCGCTGCACTGGCTAAGGAAAAACAGATTCCTGTCAAGGAGGTTGACCGCAAGAAGCTGGACTTCATGACTGCCCATAGCGCCCATCAGGGGGTGGTGGCTGCCGTTGCTATGAAGGACTATGCAGAAGTGGACGATATCTTTGCTCTCGCACAGAAGCGGGGAGAGGAGCCGTTTGTGATTGTTCTGGACGAAATCGAAGACCCGCATAATCTGGGTGCTATCATAAGAACTGCCGAATGTGCAGGCGCACACGGTATCATTATTCCAAAACGGCGCTCAGCGGGACTGAGTTATACGGTCGGAAAGGCAAGTGCAGGCGCTTATGAATATGTGCCTGTTGCCAGAGTGACCAATATTGCTGCTGCAATTGATGACCTCAAGGAAAGAGGCTGCTGGGTATATGGCGCCGACATGGACGGTCAGACCTACTGCAGCTGCCGTCTGAAAGGTGCAGCCGCTCTTGTAATCGGCAATGAAGGCAAAGGGCTGGGACGTCTGGTCAGAGAAAAATGTGATGCCATACTGTCGCTGCCTATGTTGGGAAAAATCAATTCCCTGAATGCATCTGTTGCAGCGGGGATATTAATGTATGAATTTACCAGACAACGGCTGGAACTGAAGTCTGAATAAGGGAGGTTCAACGGATGAATGACCAGATAGATGATATGTCTGCTGAAAAAGATGCGAGACGTTCGGGCAGTTCACGCAGCCAATCAGACCGTGCTGATCGTGCAGCAGCTATACGGGAATCATTACATAATGCGTTTTCTTCTCCGACAGAGGAAGAAGATGCCGATATTGTACTGGACGGGGAACCCGTCGAAAGCGACAGCCCTGATGAAATTGAATACCCCGAGGTAGCGGTAGAGGAAGAAACCCATAATCCTGTCGGGACAGGTATTGGTAACGTCAAAAGACGTTTCAGCACCTGGATGCACAAAATTAAAAATGCATTGAAAGCACCGGACGATCTTGATGATGACGACGACGATTTTGATGATATTGACGATGAAGATATTCTGGATGAATCTGACAACATGGAAGCAGCTGCTGATATTTCCGGAGAACTGGCAGAAGAAGAACCCGCTGCACAATATGACGAGCAGGAAGATGATACCGGGGAAGAGCCTGTAGACGAGTATGACGAGCAGGAAGACGATGCTAAGGAAGAACCTGTAGACGAGTATGACGAACAGGAAGACTATGCTGAGGAAGAGCCTGTGGACGAATATGACGAACAGGAAGACTATGCTGAGGAAGAGTCTGTGGACGAATATGACGAGCAGGAAGACTATGCTGAGGAAGAACCTGTAGACGAGTATGACGAACAGGAAGACTATGCTGAGGAAGAACCTGTAGACGAGTATGACGAACAGGAAGACTATGCTGAGG